>CAZFPM010000086.1:0-20740 GCA_964520965.1 uncultured Myxococcales bacterium | reverse complement strand
AGCCCCCTTACCTGCGCACGGCTGCGCACGCTGCGCGCGCTTACCGACGCCCCAGACCCCGACAACCTGCTCGACCGGATTCTGGCGACGTTCCGCGTGATCGGGCCCGAAGGCGGACCGGGCGAGTTCGCGCCGCACCTGCTCGACGTCCGAGGCCCCGACGCCTTCGCGCGTCAGTGCCTCCGGTCGTGGCTCGGATCGGTCGACGACGACTTCACGCGGGCGATGCTGGCTCCGTTCGACTGCGACACGCGTGCGGTCGCCGATTGGATCTTCTCCCGCATGGCGCTGCAGGAAGCCGTGCCGACCGAGGATCCGGACGATTCGATGAGCGCCGTCCAGGTCTGGGCGCTCTTCGTGTATCGCTTCCGGGCGCACCTTCTCCTGATGCTTGGTGTGCTCACGGCCGGACATTGGTTCCACGTCGTGCGAGCGAGCCAGTGGCTGGTCGCGGTCTTCCGCAGACTTCTCTGGCAATACTCGGGTTTCGCTGCGCTGGGCGACGACTTCCCGCGGCACGCTTTGCCTCGCGACGGCGCCGACCTGTCGTCCGATGCCCTCGCCGGGTTGATGGAGGCACTCGTGCTGGTGTTCATCGAGCTCCTCGAGCCGATCGGCGCCGTCGAGCTGGACGCGGGCCGGACGATGTTCACCGTCAATCCGGAGGCGCTTCGCGTATTCCGGGACGGCGACCCGGGATTCGAGGAGCTGTGGATGGAGGCCGAGGGGTACGTCGGCGAGGACATCGATCTCTGGCTGCCAGCGCCGACCGAGCTCGGCTCCAGGGTCCATGGCATCGCCGCGATGGCGTGGCGGGACGACCGGGTGCTGGTGATCGAGCCCGACATGCACACGCACGACCTCGAGGAGCTCGCGCGGTGGTCCAGGCCCGAGGGGGACTCGGGCGAGCTGCGTTTCGTCTTCGACGCCGCCTCGATCGCGCGGGCACTCGACGCGGACGAAGATCCGGAGGAGTTCCTCGTCTGGCTCGCGACGCGATCCGGACGCATCCCCGGCCCCGTGCGCGCATTCTTCCCGATCTCGGCGTCTGCGACGGACGGGACCGGCCTCGAAGATGCCGCCGCGAGTTACGCGCGCCGTCGCGTCGACGCCTTGGAGAGCTGGTCCGAGCATCCGCCACTCGAGCTCGTCGAGGCTATCCGAAGCTGGGGCACCGCCTCGGTGCCGGAGCTCGTGCGGGTCGGAGAGGCGTGCGTCGACGCGGGCGAGTGGAGTCGACCGGAGCTCCGACACGCGATCGTTCTGCTCGGCGAGATCGGAGACCCGCAGGCGCTCCCGCTGGTCGTCCGGGCGATCGTCGAGTCTCCGGCCGAGCCGGTCGAAAGCGCGGCCGGGGCGGCGGCCATCCGCATCGGCCTCGAAGCGTTCGACGGCCTCGGGCAGATCCTCGAACAGTCACACCTGGATGTCGACCGACGCCTGACGGCGGTGGGGGCGCTCACCGCGCTCGCCGGGTTGCATCCGACCACGAGCCCGGCGGTCGTTGCACTGCTCAAGCGGCAGCTCGACCCGGAAGGCGATCCCGAGTTCAGCACGCTGTTGGCGGTGAACATCGCCGAGACCGGGCATCCGGATGCCGAAGCGATCCTCTACCAGCTGCGAGACGAAGGCGGGTGGCTCGAGGAGATCATGCCCTTCGACGAGGCGCTGTGGATCGCCAGCGTTTCTCCGGCGGTTTGGGGGCATCCGCAGTTTGCGGTGCCGCTGGCGTCGCTCTTCCCGGCCGAGACCGAGAGCCTGCGGCTGCAGCGCGCAGCGGGCATCGACGAGCTGCTCGAAGGGGATGTCGCGGCGGCCCTCCTGCATCGTGCTCCGCCACGGAAGAACGAAGGGACCGAGGAGTAGTCTGGGCCGAGCGGCGGGGGGCCCCTCGGCGGAGCAACGGTCCAGATGCTTGCTCGCGCGACCGATCGGTCTAAGTTCGTGCCCATGCTTGGAGCACCCGCACAACCGACCTGGCGACTCTTCGCGATCTTCGGCTTCCCCGTCTTCGCCGATCGGAGCGCGCTCTTCCTGCTGGTGTTGATCCTCTTCTTCTATGGGTCGAGCGGCGGCCCGGCCGGGATCATCGCGGCGGTCGTCGTCGCCGCGGTCGTATTCGTGGGCGTCGTCGGCCACGAGATCGGCCACGCGATCGCCGTACGCCGCTTCGGGTACGGGAACAGTCGGATCGTGCTCGGCGGACTCGGCGGCTTCTGCCAGTGGAGCGGCCAGCCCACGCGCGGCCACATGATCCGCATCGCGCTCGCCGGTCCCTTCGCGAGCCTGCTGATGGGCGCGGTGGCTCTCGCGCTCTACATCGGGTTCCGGCCGGTGATCGACGGCGTCTTCCTGCTCCGCGTGCTCGTGAAGGCGACGGTCATCCTCAACTTTGCGTGGGGCATCTTCAACCTGCTTCCGATCTTTCCGATGGACGGGGGCCGGGCGCTCCGTACGGCGCTCGGCCTGCGGCTGCCGCAACGCGAGGCCGTTCGGCGGTCGCTGATCGTCTCGGGTGTCGTCGCCACCGGAGTGGCGATCGCGGCCGGGCTCATCGGCGAGTGGTTCGTCGCCCTTCTCCTCGTCTGGATGCTGATCCAGAATTGGAACGAGTGGCATCAGAACTTCTCCTGACGGTCAAACCCGAATGAAGCGACTTCTCTTCGCCGCCGGCGCCATCGTCGTGCTGGCTGCCTGCGATCGCGGTCAACCCGACGAGCCTGCCGCACCGGCACCCGACGAGCCTGCCGCCGAGCCCGCCGAGCCCGAGACCACGGTGCCCTGCGAGATCGCCAGCGCAGCGGCGCTGATCGACTCGCTCCAGCTCCTGAGCGCCGATGGCACCTGCCGCGTGTTCCTGCCGGCGGAGGCAGCGACCGGGGAGTACACGGTGCGCGTGTCCGCGGCGGGCAGCGACGACCTGGCGGCCGTCGAGGTTCGACTCGGTGACGAGACGCTCTACGCGACGACCGGCACCGTGGTCGTCGAGGCGGTCGACGGTGGCCGGATCGTCGGCCGGGTCGAGGCCGAAGATACCGCATCACCCGCCACGGGACGCGTCGTGACCGCGTTCGACGTCGCGCTGCCCGGCGGGTGAGCGGCGAGGCCTGGCGCGTCGCGAACGTTCAGCGGTCGGTCGAGGAGCAACACGACGTACTGCTGTCCCGGGCGTGCGACGAGCTCGGCATCGCCATCGATGATGCGACGGCCTGGCGCATCGTCCGTCGGTCCATCGACGCGCGGGGTCGTCGCGCCCCTCGCTTCGTCACGACGGTCGAGGTCGACGTGGCGTCTGGGGTCGTCTGTGACGAACGGCGGTCGACCCGCACGTCACGGCGACCGTTGCCGCGTGTCGACGACGGTCGCAGAGTCGCCCCGGAGGCCGCGCGACCGGCCATCGTGGGCATGGGCCCCTGCGGGCTCTTCGCGGCGCTGCGGCTGGTCGCGGCCGGCTTGAGGCCGACGATCATCGAACGCGGGCGAACGGTGGAGGCCCGCGGCAAAGACGTGGCGCGGCTCCTCGGTCGTGGGGAGATCGATCCGGAGTCGAACCTCTGCTACGGCGAGGGCGGCGCCGGCACGTTCAGCGACGGCAAGCTCTACACCCGCGTCGGGGGCGCGATGGTGCGCTCGGTGCTGGAGACGATCGTCGCTCACGGAGGGCCGCCCGAGATCCTCGTCGAGTCTCGTCCACACCTCGGCACGGATCGTCTCGTACGGCTCCTGAAGGCAATTCGGGCACACCTGGAAGCCGCCGGGTGCGACCTGATGTTCGAGACCCGCATCGACGCTGTTACGGCCGATGACGGCGTCGTGACGGGGCTACGCCTCGCCGACGGACGTGTGCTCGATGCGTCTCATGTCGTGCTCGCCCCCGGACACTCTGCACGGGAGTTGTACAGACGCCTCGCGGAGACCGGCATCGCGATGGCGCCCAAGTCCTTCGCGGTCGGCTTCCGCGTGGAGCACCCGCAGGCGTTGGTCGACGCGGTGCAGTACGGCCGCTGGGCGGGGCACGCCGAGCTGCCCGCGGCCTACTACGATCTCGCGTCCGAGGCCGCGGACGGCCGAGGGGTCTACTCTTTCTGCATGTGCCCGGGCGGCAGCATCGTGCCCACGCCGACCCGCAGCGGCGAGATCTGCGTCAACGGAATGAGTCACTCCGCACGCTCGGGCCACTACGCAAACAGCGCGATCGTCGTGACGGTTGAGCCGCCCGACTACGCGTCGTTCGCCAGAAGCGAGGAGCCGGTAGACCGGTTGTTGGCGGGGGTGTCGTTCCAGGAGGCCGCCGAGACCCGGGCGTGGGAGCTGGGCGGCGGGGAATTCGTAGCCCCGGCGCAGCGCCTGGTCGATTTCGTCGACGGGCGGGCGAGCACGACGGTTCGGCGCACGACTTACAAGCGCGGCGTGACCGCCGGAGATCTCCGGTCGTGTTACCCGCTGGCGGTCGGCGAGGCCTTGCGGTCGGGCGTGGCCGGGTTCGAGAGGCGTTTCCGGGGATTCACGTGCGACGAAGCGGTGTTGATCGGCGTCGAGACGCGAACCAGTGCGCCGGTCACGATCCTCCGGCACTCCACGACCCTGCAGAGCCCGACCGCGGCACGCTTGTACCCGGCCGGCGAAGGCGCCGGGCACGGGGGTGGGATCGTGAGCGCAGCGATCGACGGGATCCGGGTCGCCGACGCGATCATCGACGACCTCCTGGGGACCCCCAGCGATTGATCTCGACCGGTGCTCGACGGGGGAGTGGGCCGAACGAGGTGCGATGCACACATGTGGGGGAATCTGGGCCTTTTTCGGCTGTTTTTCTTAGCTTTCTCCCCTTTTTCGCGTGACAGTCTTCGAGTCGGTTTGCTACATCGTCCCCTCACCTGACCGGCAACACCCCGAAAGCGCTGCTCCGGCCCAAGGTCCGGCAGCGGAATAAGGGCGTCGACGCCTTCGTTCTCGTGGCGAACAGGAGTGTGCATGACGATGGACCGATCGCGAATGACATCTGGGCTGATCGACTACCTTCGACCCTGTAGGGACAAAGACGAAGTGGGCATGACGCTCGGAATGGACGCCGGGCCGACCGCACCGAGGAGACCCGCGTTCAACGCGAAGGACCGGCTGACCGGCATGCTGATGGGCTGCGCGGTCGGCGATGCGCTCGGGATGCCCGTGGAGGGGCTGGAGAACGAACTGACGCTGCGGGCGATTCGTCGGCTCGGCGGAATTCGGGATTTCCTGGCCCCGCAAGCCCACGTTCTGAAGTCTCTGCGGCGCCTGCGCCCCGGTTGCTGGACCGACGAGACGCAGCTGACGCTCGCGATCACGCGCAGCATCATCCTGGCGCGCGAGCTCGACTACGACGCGATCGCCGACGCCCACATCCGCGCCTTCGAGACGCTGGAGCTGCGCGGCTGGGAAGCGACGACCAAGCAAGCGTGCCGTCGGCTCGCACAAGGCACCGACCGGCATCGCTCGGGCAAGCTCGGCGGAGCGGGCAACGCGGTCGCGACCAAGATCGCCCCGGTGGCGGCCTGGTCGTTCCTCAAGGGCGAGTCCCGAGAGGAGCTGCTGGCGCACTGCGAGCAGGTCGGCTTGATGACCCACAACGACCCCCGGTCGATCGTCGGCGCGTATCTCATCGCGATGCTGATCCGCGACGGACTCGCCGGCCCCAAGAAGTGGACGCCGAGCCCGGAGCGCTACGAAGAGCTCATCGAAGAGGCCCGCTGGGCCGAGGAGATGTTGTCGACCGGTCTCGGCGTGTCCGACGATCCGCTGTCGCAGAATCTCGAGGAGCTCTCGGACGCGCTGGACTGCGACTCGGTCGAGCTGGCCGAGTTCTGCAACGGCGCGACGAACTATGTCGGCAACTCCGTGCCCTACGTCGTCGCGCTGCTGTGCGGCAACAGCTGGGAGTTCGAGGACGGCGTCATCGCAGCGGTCAACGGCGGCGGTGATACCGACTCCAACGGCGCGATGGTCGGTGCTGTGCTCGGCGCAGCCTATGGCGTGCGGAAGCTGCCCAAGCGCTTCCTCGACAAGGTCGAGGAGGCCGAGATGATCCGCGATCTCGGAGCCCAGTTCGCCTCGACGAACTGAGCCCCCGGAGCGACGAGATCAGGGACCGTAATCGCCGGCGGTGATTCCTGCCGGCGGTGGCGCGTGCTCCTCGTCGCCGGCTGGTTCGATGGGTTCCGCCTGCCCGGTCTGCTCGAGATCGATGCCGACGCCGCCTTCCTCGGTCGCGTCTCCGAAGCCCTCGGGCGGGTCGATGATGTTGCCTTCCTCGTCGACCTCGAGAACGCCGCCAGCCTGGACGTACTCCAGCTGCTGCTGGGTGTACCGCAGGCCGGCTTCGTTCTCGAAGAGCACCTGGTGCTCCTCACCGAGCACGAGCCGCAGCTGCTCCTCGTCGGGCTGCTCGCAGCGCAATGAGCTGGGGCTCGGCGGGTTCAGGCGGTCGCGGTCGTAGCGGTAGATGTCCGCGAGGAAGTTCGCGCGCCCGTCGTCGTCTACGGTGACCACGTAATACTCGACGTGGACCGGGATCGGGGTCTCGAGGACCATCGACGCCTCTTCGGCCTCTTCGTAGATCTCTTCGATGCGCCGCTCGTCCCACTGGCCGTCGTTCTCCAGGATCGTCCGTAGGAGCTCCTGAGGATCCTGCACCCGCATGCAGCCGTGCGAGAACGCGCGGATCGGATACCGGAAATACTGCGGCCGCGACGTGTCGTGCATGTAGGTGTTGTGCGGGTTCGGGAACATGAACTTGACCGTCCCGAGCGGGTTCTCCGGCCCCGGGAGCTGGCGGACGAACTCGTATCCGTTCTCGTTCACGATCCGCTCGAACCCCATCTCGACGAAGTAGTTCGGGTTCTCCAGGAGCTCGACCAGCAGCTCCTCTTCGACGATGCGATGCGGCACATTCCAGTGCGGGTTCAGGACGACGTAGGTCATCGACGCCGACTGAAGCGGGGTCGCGTTTGCATACCGGATGGTCTGTGACTCCGGATCGCAGACCTGATCCGTATTGCCGACGACGATGCGGAAACGCAGCTGACGAACACCGTCGCGCCACAACTCGGCGTGGAAATCCGGGACGTTGACGTGCACGTAGTACTCGTCGTCGCCGATTCGGCTCTCCCGCCACCGCTGGAGCGTGAGGTCGATCTGGGCGAGGCGCGTGTCGGCGGGGATGTTGATCGAAACCCAGAAGCCCCGCGACGTCTCGCCCGTGACCTCCATCTGGTGGGTCCGCTGGTAGTGTTCGACCGCCTCCCGGAACTCGGAGTCGAACGCGTCGGTCGGCTCGCCCTCCCAGTATCCTTCGAGCGCGAGGCGCACGGAGAGCTGGTGCACGGTGTCGTTGCGGCTGCCGCGCTCCAGGTGGCGGGGCTCGATCGGCTCCCACCCCCCGTCGGCGACGATCTGCGCGTAGCGAGCGCGCTCCGCCAGCAGTGCCGAATACGTGGGATGGCTCGGCGCCAGCGCGTCGGCGATGGCCGCGACGTCGTCCACGGAGCTCGCCACCGCGATCTCCTCGAAGCTCGCCGTCATCCGATCCGCGATCAGGGCATGGCGGCCGGCGGCATCTAGATCCTCGTCGACCCACGACGTGTTGAAATGCCGTTGATCGAATGCGTAGGCGAGGAAGGCATCGGTCAGGGCGGCGTCGATCAGCGCGGCGCTGCCCGAGACGGACCGCTCGGCGCTGACCCGAACGGCGTGCAACGCCGCGAGGTCCGGCGCGACACCCAACCCATCGAGGGCCGCCGCCAGCGCTGCGACGGCCGGATCGGTCGCGCCATCATGCTCACCGAGGGTGTCGATCAGCGCGTCGAGCTCGCCCGATGTCGGCACGACATCGGGGACCGAACGCCAGACCTGGACGAGCTCACCATGCCGGGCGAGGGCGGCGGCCAACCGGTCACTCACGTAGCGCGACGGATCGAGTCCATGGCTCTCGGACGCGCGCAATTGCGCGAGCAGCGCCTCTGCGATCGGGGTCAGCTGGTGGCCCTCGACGAAGACCGGGAGCCACTGACGGCTGTCGTACAGGTGGCTCAGGAATCGCGCGCGGTTCAGCGGCAGCGGCGCGTCGGCGTCGCCGAGGAGCACGCGCCGAAGCGGCTCCGCGGCGACCGCGCCGGCCATGTACTCGGCGTAGGCTCCGGCGAAGTCGTGGCGCAGGCGATCGGCGCCGACACGAGGTGGCGGTGCGGGGATTTCGACGGACGAGGACGTCGGAGGTGCGGTCGATTCGCCGCATCCGCCGATCGCCAGGCAGGCCAGCACGACGAAGAACGCGGCTGGCGGTAGGGATCTCACGGTCTTCACACGATCGGTGACGCAGACTCCCACGGGCACGTGGGCCTGAGTCTGCCGAGGCGCGAGCAACCCGTCAGTGGGTTGCCGGCGTCTGAGCCTCGGCAGCTGGCGCGTCGGGGGCGAACGAGCATCCGGTCTTTGGCGTCATGGCCAGAAACAGGAGGATCAGAACGAGCAACACGATGCTGCCGGGGTCCTCGGGGACCCACTCGATCCGGTCGCGAAGGCGATTCCGAAAGGACGACGAAACCATGTTTCTCTCCGGGCGCTCTTGGGCGGCGCGGAGTATCTCACAGCCCTCCCGGGGGTCAAGGATGGATTCCCGCATCGCAATGCGCGCCGACCGCTTTGTCCAACCCCGCACAATCGACTATCGTCCCGCGGCACGAGACCCGTTCTCCTTCAGCCCGGTACCATGGCCTCGCGAATCCTGTGTGTCTGCCTGCTCGCGCTCTCCCTGCCGCTGCCCGCCGCGGCGCAGGTGGTCGACCGGGTCGCTCCCGATGGGCTCCGTCGAGGCGCGGCGACCGAGGTGATCGTACGCGGAAGCGATCTCGGCGCCGCGACGGGCGCGGCGATATCCGGCGGCGACCTGGTCGTCGGTGGCTTCGCCGGGTCCGACGATCTGCTCCGTTTCGATGTCGGCGTCGGCGACAGTGCTGCTCTGGGCGCGCGCGATCTGACCATCGACGGCCTCGGGCTCCTGCTCGACGAAGCGATCTCGGTGATTCCGGGTCCGGTCGTGATCCTGGGGTTGACCCCGACATCGGGGGCCCGCGGCGAGACCGTGACGATGCAGGTCAACGGGAGCAATCTCGACACCGTGACCGCGTGGAGTTTCGGACCGAGCGTCGACGTCGACAGCTGGGACGCGGACACGCCGACCCGCGGCAGGGTCACGGTCACCGTCGGTGCCGCCGCCTTCTCGGGCCCACGGGCCGTCACGGCGATCGACGGCGAGGCGTCGACGGTGCTCGAAGCTGGATTCTCGGTGACCGGCGGTGAACCGGCTCTCGATGGCGTGTTCCCGGGCTTCGGGGTACGCGGAGATACGCTCGAGGTCGACTTGCGCGGCGAGAACCTCGACGTCATCGACGCGGTATCGTTCGGCTCCCGGGTCACCATCGACGCGTTCGCGGTGGCCTCTCCCACCCGAGCGACCGCGACGATCACGGTCGGTGCCGACGCCGCATCGGGCCCCCGTGCCGTCGTGATGAGGTCCGGTGAGACGCCCTGGACGTTCGCCGAGGCCTTCACCGTGCGCCGCGGCGCACTGGCGGTCTCCGGCGTACGTCCGGAGCGCGTTCGGCAGGGCGACGTGACGTTCCTGACCGTCGAGGGCGAGAACCTCGACGGCTTGCACACCTTCGAGGCTGGCGAGGGAGTTCGGGCGACCGGGTTCACGTCGGCGCCTCGCACTGCCACGGTCGACATCGAGGTCGACGACGACGCCGCGATCGGTTTCCGAGACCTGACCATCGTCGGCCCGGCCGGCTCGATGACCGTGCCGGACGGGCTCGTCGTCGGCGCCTACGTGCGGCCGCCCGTCGATGTACGGTTCGAGGACGAGGTCACGCTGGGCGATACCCAGCTCGGGGCGTATCGCCGATCTGGGATCGCGCTCGAGAACCGGGGCAGCATCGAAGAAGTGGCGCAGCTCGTCGCCACCGACGGCGATGTCGACCTCTTCGCGCTGATCGACGAGACCGGAGGACGCACTTCCGACCTCGCCGTGTTGATCGGTGTCGGGGAGCTGGTGACGGTACCGCTCGAGTTCATTCCCCTCGCCCGCGGGCGCACCGGAGCCGAGTTCACGGTCTCGGTGCGTGACGGCGAACCGGTCGGCACGTTCTTGACCCGGGGCAACGGGATTCGCGGCGACCTGTTGTTCAGCCTCGACTCGCCGTTCGACTTCGGATTTGGCGTCTCCGACGCGGATCATCCGTTGCTCCGGCTGGACACGTTGTCGCGCGACGGTGTCGATGCCGGCGAGGTCGCGGTGCTCGGCTACTCCCTGCGTCTGACCGCCGACGGCGCCCCGGTCGAAGAGCCCGACGCGCTGATCGCCATCGAGCTCGTCAGCACGACGGGAGACGACCTGCTTTGGGGGACGACGGAGATCGTCTGGTCGATCGACGCCGCGCCCGGCCGCTACGAGGGCACGCTCGTGCTCGAGACCGACGCCGAGACCGCCCCCTCCGTCGAGTTCGGCTTCATGATCGACCTCGAGCCCAATGGCGGTGACACCGGCCCGGCGGACACCGGCGGTGACGCAGGGGTCGAAGACGCGACTCCCGATGCGGCCGATGCCGAAGTCGACGTGCCTGCGGAGGTCGATGCCGGAGCGTCCGACCTCCCGACGCCAGATGCCCGCCCCGACACCGCCCCCGATGCCAGCGCGGACGCCGCAGACACCGGGAGCGAAGACGCGACCGACGATTCGAGCGGCAGTGGAGGTCGACGCAAACGCCGGGGATGCAGCGTCGGCGCGAACCCTTCGGGCGGCCTGTGGGCGATGCTCCTGGTCGCGCTCGTTCCCCTCGTCCGCACACGGCGGCGCACACATTGACGAGGCGTCGGCTCGGCTAGATTCGCGCATCGCGCCACGAAACGGGATCGACACGTGATCACGTTTGTGATCTAAAGTGGTCGATGCGCCCATTGGTTTCAGGAACGGAGCCGAGCCGTCGCGCGCCACGCAATGCGTTGCTCGCGGTGGCGGCGTGCGCCGTGATCTCCGTCGCCGTCTTGCCGACCTGCTCGTCGGAAGCCGGCCGCCGGGCGCGGCTCGAGGCGGACCTCATGGCGGTCACCGGCTGGCCGGGGGCGGCGCCGGGCTCACTGCTCGAGAACGAGAACCACGACGTCAGACTGGAGGCGATCCGCGAGCTGGGAGTGCTGAGCGATCCGGTCGTGATCCCGTTTCTGACGGCCGCCCTCCGCGATCCCGACTTCCGAGTGCGGCGCGACGCCGCGGGGGCGCTGGCTCAACACGGTCCGGACGCTGCGCCGGCGGCCGAGGAGCTGGCGAGGCTGCTGTACGACCCGTCGCCCTTCGTCCGCGACCGCGCGCTGGTAGCCCTGACGGCGATCGGGTCGCCGCGCGCGACCGAGGCCGTGCTCGCCTTCCTTGCGGTCGTCGATCCCGGCGCGCGTGACCAGGTGCTCGTCGCGCTCGGCCAGCTCGGCTCGGAGAGCGTCGTCGACGCGGTCGCGCCCTACGCCGAGGATCCCGATCCCTTCGTGCGGCGGGCGGCGATCGAGGCGCTGGCCGGCTGCGGGGCACGGGGCGCGCGAACGCTCCGTCGATTGCTCGATGCGTCTGAGCCGTCTACGCGCTGCCGCGCCGCGGTCGCCCTCGGACTGGCCGGACAATCCGAAGACCTCGAGCGGCTTCGACCCATGGCCGATCAGGACCCCGACCCCCATGTCAGAGCGTGTGCGATCGGCGCGCTCGGACGGTTGGGCGATCGGGAAGCCGTCGACCGGCTCGCGGTCATCCTGGGCGACCCCGAATCTCCGGCAAACGGAACGGCGGCCGACGCACTCGCGCTCGTCGGCTCGACCCAAGCGGCCGCCGTGCTCGTCGACGCGTTGCCTCGGTTCGGATACGACGACAACCCCGCGCTGCGCGCTCTCATCGCGCTGGGGGACATCGCCCGGGTCGAGATGCTCGCGAGCCTCGGTCACGTGACCGACGATCACGCGCTCCTGATCGCCGACGGACTGTCGGTACTCGGACGCCCCCGAGACGTTCCCGCGCTGCGGGCCGCCCAGGAAGGCGCCGACGCGTCGGAGACCGAGCGTGCGTGGGGCGCCGCGATCGCCGCCATCGAGAGCCGCCCGGCGCTCTAGACGCGCCGAGGAGCCTCGGGAGCGGCTGCGCCGCAGCCGGGGGCAGCGGAGACCGAGAGCGCTAGCGGCCGAAGAGGCGGTGGAACTCGCCCTGGGCCGACTCTCCGAGCCCGTCGGCGATCCGCTGGATCAACTCCCGTTCGTCTTCGCTGATCTTCTTGCCGAGCCCGAGGAACCCGCCGCTGGCGTCGGCGACGTGCACGCAGAGGTCGACGATGCCCGCGCCGCGGTCGTCACTGCGGGCCGTGACCTCGCGCAACACCAGGAGCGTCTCCTCGAGGAAGGCGTCCGACGGCCGGGTCTCGAGCAGGCTCTCGACGAGGACGAATGCCTCGCTGCCTCGCTCGATCTCGCGGCGCTCCAGCACGGCGAAGATCTGCATTCGCTCCCGCTCGGATACCGACCCGTCGGCCCAGGCCACGTGGACCAGGGGCAGGATGTCGAAGACGCGTGCGGTATCGCCGTCGAAGCCGAGCGCGCGAATGCGGCCCACGATCTCGTCGTCGTCGGTACGCAGCGTCGCGGCGACCTGGCGGGTCTCCTGGACCTCCTTCGCCGCTCGCTCCAGATCGCGACGGACGCGCTCGCGGCGCGCTGCTTCCTGACGCTTGAAGTATTTGTCTTCCGCTTCGCTCGTCATCGCTTGTGCCGTTCGAGGAACTACGGCGGCCGGTGTTTAGACCGCGGGGACGGGTTATTCCATCCGCCATGGGGTGTCAACGCGACGCCGCGGTGCGAGGCGCCGCAGCGACGGCGGCGTCTCACGGACCGGTCGACAGTCAGTTGCCGAGTCGCAGCTCGACCCGAATCGGGCCTCCCGGCGCGCCACCGGGGATCGCGTAGCCGGTGATCTGCATGCGCTCGACGGCGACTCCGCGCAACATGAGCCCCTCTCGGATCGACCGGCACCGCCGTTCGGCGATCGCCACGCGGGCGATGTCGTTTCCGCGATCCTGGGCGTGGACGACGATCCGCAGCATGCGGTCTGGGTAGGCGGCAAGGGCCACGGCGAGCTCGGCGAGCGTCGTCATGCTGTCCAATGTCAGGTTCGACGAGATGCCGTCGAACGCGATCGGAGCCGCGTCGACCGCTCCGGTCTCCAGGTTCAACGACACGCGGCTCTCCTCGGGACAGCCGTCGGCATCGTCGACGCCGTTGACCACCTCGGCTTCGCCGGGGCAGGCGTCATCGGCGTCGAGGAGTCCGTCGTCGTCGTTGTCAGGCTCCGGACAACCGTCGTCGTCCTCGAACCCATCGGTGTCCTCGGCCTCCTGCGGACAGTCGTCGACGACGTCTTCGATCCCGTCTTCGTCGTTGTCGAGCTCGGGACAGCCATCCTCGTCCTCGAAGAGGTCGAAGTCCTCGACCTCCTCCGGGCACTCGTCGTCCTCGTCGGCCAGCTCGTCACCGTCGTTGTCGAGCTCGGGACACCCGTCCTCGTCCTCGAAACCGTCGATGTCCTCTGCTTGGAGGGGGCACTCGTCGGAGCGGTCGTCGACGCCGTCCTGGTCGTTGTCGTTGTCCGGGCAGCCGTCGTCGTCGGCGAACTCGTCGAAATCCTCGGCGGCGTCGGGACAGAAGTCCTGACTGTTGAGGAGCTCGTCGCCGTCGCGGTCGAGGTTGGTCGCCATTCCGTACGAAACGGCGAGCACGAAACGGAACTCCGGAGCGCCGACGCCCCGCGAGAACCCGCGACCGAACGCGGCTCCGGCGTGCAGCTCGTCCGTGACGCTCCACTCGCCGCCGAGCAGGAGCTCGATCGGATGCCGCTCGGTGCCGCCCTCTGCCGACGAGACCGCAACCTCGCCGGTCGCCTCGCCGGTGAAGCTGAAGCCGCCTTCGACGAGCACGTCGTACGCAAAACCCCACGTGACCGCGTCGTCGACTTCGAGGCCCTCGGTAACGGTCGACGGGCGCATCAGGTAGCCGACGTTCGCCGCCACCCGACTGCCCTGGGGCACGGCGGCTTCGACGATGAAGCGAGGGGCGACCTGGAAGCCGCCGCCCTGGAGGCGTTCCGCGTCGCCGGTGGGGAGCGCGAGTCCGAGCTGTCCGGCCAGGTGCAGACCCCCGCCGTTCGGCTCGCCGGTGGAGTAGAAACGGTATCGCGGCACGAGGCGCAGATCGCCGAGCCCGAATCCGCCGTCGGTGTCGAGGAACTCGGTGTCCGCGGGCGCCGCGTCGCCGTTCTGCACCAGGTGCAGCGGGAGATCGAGGCCGATGTCGAAGGACCCGGTCAGGCCGAGAGACCCGAGGAGGTTCATCGTCACCATCGACGCGACCGGCTCGTGGATCACCTCGTCGTCGGCGTCGCGTTCCACGACCGGACTCTTCGCGTAGTTCAGGACCAGTCCGCCTTCCCACTCCAGGTGCGCCGGTATTCGAGCCGAGGAGACGCTCCAGAAGTTGGTCCGCTGGCTCGGCAGCGGATGGAACGTCTGTGCGTCGAATCCGTCGGCGGCCCACGCGGACGTGGCGACCAGCACGGAGAGCGCAACCAGCGCGAATCTGAGCAACGATATGGGGTTGCGCATCGAGACCACGGCGCGAGAGGACAAGGGGTGTCTGGGCTCTATCACGGACCCGAACCGTTGTCCCATCCCGCGAGGCGCTCGCGCAACTCTCGCGCGGATTCGCGCACGCGGGCCGGTGCAGTTCCCCCCGCCAACGCCTTCGAGGCGAGGGCGGCGTCGACATCGAGACCGACCAACATCTCGGCCGTCGCGCGCGGCGCGATCGCGGTGACCTCGGCGAGGTCCAACGTCTCGATCTCGCCCCGGCGCTCGACCGCCAATGCCACGAGGCGCCCGGTCTGGTGGTGCGCCGTGCGCAGCGGCTCTCCCGCCCGGACGAGGGCCTCGCACAGATCGGTCGCGTTGACGTGACCGACGCAAGCCGCCCGCATCCGATCGGTGCGGAACGTCGCTCCCTCGTAGTTGGCGAGGGCCATGTCGAGCGCCAGCGCCGTCGTGTCGTAGGCGTCGAAGAGCGGCTCTTTGTCCTCCTGCATGTCTTTGTTGTAGGTCAGCGGGAGTCCCTTCAGGGTCGTCAACAGGCCGACGAGATCGCCGATGACGCGACCCGCCTTGCCGCGCATCAGCTCGGCGCCGTCGGGGTTCTTCTTGTTGGGCATCATCGACGAGCCGGTCGTCACGGCGTCACCGAGGGTGACGAAGCCGAACTCCTGGCTGGCCCAGAGGACGAGCTCCTCGCCCATGCGCGAGAGGTGCACCATCGTCGTCGTCGATGCGTAGACGAAGTCGACGACGAAATCGCGATCGGAGACCCCATCGAGGCTGTTCACGGTCTGCGTCGCGAAGCCGAGCTCGGCGGCGGTCGCAGCGCGGTCGAGCGGGAAGCTCGTGCCCACGCACGCTCCGGAGCCCAGCGGCGACACGTTGGTCCGACGGCGACAATCAGCGAAACGATCGAGATCGCGCCACAACATCTCGGCGAAGGCGAGGAGGTGGTGGCCGAGCGTCGTCGGCATGCCCCGCTGCAGATGCGTGTACGCCGGGAGCGGATTCCCGGCGTGCCGCTCGGCCAGCGACGCCAGGACGTCGGCGAGCGCGACGATGCGCCCACAGAGGTCGTCGCATGCGCCGCGAACGAAGAGGCGCACGTCGGTCGCGACCTGATCGTTGCGCGATCGCCCGGTGTGGAGCTTGCGGCCGGGGTCGCCGACGAGCTCGGTCAAGCGTCGCTCGACGGCCATGTGGATGTCCTCGTCTTCGTCGGACACCTCGAAGTCGCCAGCCTCCAGCTCGGCCGCGACCGCGTCGAGACCGTCGTCGATCGCGCGGTGCTCGTCGGCGGTCAGCACCCCGATGGCGAGCAGGCCTCGCGCGTGGGCGCGCGACCCGGCGATGTCTTCGCGCCACAGGCGGATGTCGAAGGCGATCGACTTGTTGATCGCGTCGAGTGCGGCGGCGGGTGCGGCCGAGAAGCGGCCGCCCCAGGCGTGTTTGATACCGGACATGGCAGAACGCGTGATGGGTTCAGAAGTCAGGAGCCCTCGCGGCGCAGCTCCCACCAACGGCGGGCGATCGCCGCGTAGGTTCGCACGCCGGCGAGCACCTCGGTGATGCGTACGAACTCGTCGGCCTGGTGGCTGCGCTCGGGGCGGCCCGGGCCCATGACGACGGCGGGCACGTGAGACACCCAGAAGAGGTCGCACACGCTCGGGAACACCGTCGGCGTGTCGGTGCCGGTCACTTCGAGTGCGGCCTGCACGATCGACGAGTCGTCCGGCGTATGCACGGGCCTGAATCGGCTGGAGACCAGCCCCAGACGGGCTCCTTGTGTGGCCGCTGCCGCCTCGAGGTGGGCGATCATCGCCTCGTTGTCGAAATGCGGTGTCGTGCGACTGTCGACGGTCAGTCTGCAGTGATCCGGCACCACGTTCGACTGCAGGCCGCCGCTGGCGAGGGTGACCTGCGCGGTGGCCCGTGTCAGGTCGTCGGGCACGTTCAGATCATCGCGCTCGATGCCGATGATCACCCGCGCGGCGGCGTGGATCGCGTTGTGTCCCTGCCACGGCCGACTGGCGTGGGCCCGCTGCCCGGAGACGTGGATGTGCCCCTTGACCAGGCCTCGCTGCCCGCACGCCACGGCGAAGTCGTTCGGTTCGCCGATGATCGCCGCGTCGTACGCGGGCAACCGTAGGATCGGGCCGCTGTCGATGTCCGCGTCGGCGGGCGGTGTCGAACCGGGAGGCGTCGACGGGATGGGCGGAGCGATCTTCTCCATGCCCTCGCCGCCGGTCTCTTCGTCGCAGCTCGCACAAACGACGAGATTGCCTTCGAACCCGGCTTCGACGAGCGCCCTCGCGGCGCCGATCTGAGCGGCGACACACCCCTTGGCGTCGTTGGCGCCGAGCCCGTGCAACTGGTCGCCCTCGATCGCTCCGTCCCAGGGGTCGCGCGTCCAGGACGCGCTCGCCTTCACGGTGTCCAGGTGGGAGTTGAGCAGCAACGCGGGCCCGTCGTTCGTTCGCCTCTCGAACCAGCTGTTCCGCCCCTGCACGACGGGAGAGAACCCCGCCTCTTCGGCGAACGACGCCCACTCGTCGACCGCGGCACGCTCGTCGCCGCTGACCGACGGGTGGCGCACCAGACGTTGGAGGAGTCCGACGATCGGATCGGCCGCGCTCACCTCAAGACCCGGTGGTCTGCGAAGAACTCACACCAGCCTCAAGCGACGAGCATGGTGCCGCAGCCGGCGGGCGTGAACACCTCGAGCAGGATCTGGTGCGGGTCCATGGCGCTGAGGATATGCACCTGGCCGGCGCCGCGTTCGAGGGCTCTGAGCGCCTCTTCGATCTTCGGGATCATGCCGCCCTGGATGATTCCCTTGCCGATCGCCTGTCGCGCCTCGGCGGCGCTGAGTCGGCTGATGAGCGAGGTCTCGTCGTCGGTGTCGGTCATGACGCCGGGTGCACCGGTCATCAGGAGGAGTTTTTCGGCCTCCATCGACGCAGCGAGCCGACACGCCACGGTGTCGGCGTTGATGTTGAGCACGTTCCCCTCGGCATCGGCGCCGAGCGGGGAGAGCACCGGCAGGTAGCCATTGTCGAGCAGGAGGGTGATCAGGTCGGTGTCGATACGCTCGACGTCTCCGACCTGCCCGAAGTCGACGACCTCGTCGCCGCTCCCGGTGACCTTTCCTGGCGGCCGCTTCCGGGCCTCGATCACGCCGGCGGCGACGCCCGAGACGCCCATCGCCTTGACGCCCTTCTTCTTGAGCATCGACAGGATCTCGACGCTGATCTTGCCGGCGATGACCATCTTCAACACATCGAGCGTCGACTCGTCGGTCACCCGGCGTCCGCCGACGAATCGGGTCTCGATGCCGAGCGCATCGGAGATCTGCGTGACGTGCTTACCGCCACCGTGCACGACGACGACGTGGATCCCGACGAGATGCAGGAGCGTGACGTCTTCGATCAACAGCTCCAGCGTCTCGTGAGACGTCATCGCCTCGCCGCCGATCTTGATGACGAAGGTCGAGCCCTTGAAGCGCCGGATGTACGGCAGGGCTTGCTTGAGAACGGTGATGTCTTCCAACGAACGCTCCTTGGGTCCTCGGGCTGATCAGCCGCCGAGCAGCTGCAACATCAGCGCCTTCTGAACGTGCAGGCGGTTCTCCGCTTCGTCGTACGCCGCACTCCGGTCCGAGTCGAGGACGTCCGCGTCCACGACTACCCCACGCCGTACGGGCAGACAATGCATGAAGAATCCGTCATCGGTCGCGGCGAGATGACGCTCGGCGATGCGCCAACGGCCGCGCAAGGGCTCCTTCAGCCGCGTCTCTTCTTCAGGGTGCCGGTAGTTCCGGATGCTGCCCCAGCTCTTCGAGTAGATCACGCGCGCTCCGGGGAGCGCCGGCTCCAACTCATTGTAGACCTGCACGCCGCCGCCGGACGCCGATGCCATCGACTCGGCCTGGGCCATCACTTCGGGATCGAGTTCCCAGCCTTCCGGGTGGGCCAACCGGATGTCCATGCCGAACTTCGCCGCCTCGAGCAGGATGCTGTTTGGCACCGCCATCGGGAGCTGCTTCGGGTGGTAGGCCCAGGAGATCACGAGCGGCTGCCCGGTCGGGTCGCCGAGGCGCTCCTCGATCGTCATCAGGTCGGCCGCGCTCTGGCACGGGTGATAGAGGGCCGATTCCAGGTTCACGACCGGCACGTCGGACCACTCCGCGAAGGCGTGGATGATCGGGTCGATTCGATCCTCACCCCAGCCGCGTCGTTCCGGGAACGCCCGGATCGCGACCGCGTCGCAGTAGCGCGACAGCACCTTCGCCGCGTCCTTGATGTGCTCCGCGGCGTCGCCATCCATGACGATGCCCTCGCGGTGCTCGAGTCCCCAGGTCTCGACGCCGACGTCCAGCGTCAGCGGAAACGCACCGAGTTGGTACGCGCCGATCGCCATGCTCGAGCGGGTGCGCAACGACTGGTTGAAGAAAAGCAGCCCGATCGAGCGACCCGCGAGATCCTGCCTCAGCGGCGACGCCTTGAGCTCGTGGGCGAGCCGCAGCAGCTCCCGCGACTCATCGAGCCGGTAGGACATCGGCGAAAGGTAGTGCCGCAATTGCATCTCCATCTCAGGGCCAGGTGCCGGACCAGTCGAGGGCGGTGGTCTCGGGGCAGCCGAGCATCAGGTTCAGCGATTGGACTGCCTGTCCCGCGCCCCCCTTGACGAGGTTGTCGATCGCGCAGACCGCGTGGAGACGGCCGTCGGCGGTGGCGCGGGGGCGGACCTCGACGTAGTTCGTGCCGGCGACCGGAGCGCACTCGGGCTCGCGTCCCGTCACCACCTTGACGAAGGGGTGTCCCTCGAACCGGGCGCGGTAGAGCTCGACGGCCTGTTCGCTGGTGAGCGGGGTCGAGGTCGATGCGGTCGCCACGGCGAGGATGCCGCGGACCAGGGGTGCGGAGACCGGGGTGAAGTCGATGCCCTCGACCGACGAGCCGGCGTCGCCGAGCAGCTGCACGACCTCGGGCACATGCTGGTGGGCAAGGACCTTGTAAGGCCGCAGTGTGCCCGCGCGCGTAGGGTGGTGCGTGCCGGCGACAGCCTCGGCGCCCGACCCGGAGGAGCCCGTCATCGCGACGACCTGCGGGCGACCGACGAGGAGTCCCGCGGCCGCGGCCGGCAGGAGCGCGAGATTCATCGCGGTCGCGAAGCAACCCGGGGACGCAACCAGTGCGGCCGCGGCGATGGCATCGCGGTTCAGCTCCGGGCATCCGTACACCGCGCGCGACATCAGGGTCGGGCGGGGGTGCTCGCGCTTGTACCAGGTGCGGTAGGCGTCTAGATCGCGCAGCCGGAAGTCTCCGGACAGGTCGACCACCCGCACACCTCGCTCGACGAAGGGAGCCAGCGTCTCGGCCGACGCCCCGTGGGGCAGCGCGCCAATGACGATGTCGACGCCAGCGGCGATCGTGTCCGCGGCGGGCGAGGAGAACGCGAGGTCGGTCAACCCTTCGAGGTTCTTGTGCACCGCCGAGACCGGCGTCCCAGCCGCGGTACGACTGGTCGCGAACGCCACGTCGACCCGCTGATGGCGGACCAGCAAGCGGAGTAGCTCACCGCCGCCGTAACCGGTCGCGCCGAGAATGGCGACGCGTGCCCGATGCTCTCCCACGTGGCCCATGCTCATGGGAGGCCTGCCGCGACGGGGAACGTCTCGTCGTCGGTCGCAGGCGATGGCATGAAGCGGCGGGCGATCATGGGATGGATGCGGGGCACTTTGGGGGCCCGGAGGCGACAACGCGTGGCGTGCATCTTCGCGCGCACGCACGCTCCCGGGGGACACGGAGCGCGGATCGGTACCAAAGGCAGCGGGTCCGGGTCAAAGGAAACCTGACCTGTCGCGGCCCTTCGCGACCGCACTGCCCCGGGTCTGACGTGCCGCCGGCTCCGCTCGTCGGCGTCCGAGACGATCCATTGATGAACAGATCCCGCTACCCAGACCCGTAGAAAGTCACCCCCACCGCCTCCAACTCCCACGTTTTCAACGCACTAGCCATCAACATATCACGATCTACTGACGA
>CAZFPM010000085.1:6469-21020 GCA_964520965.1 uncultured Myxococcales bacterium | reverse complement strand
CCGGCGCAGCCTCGGCGGCCGGCGCTTCCTCGGCGGCCGGCACGGCCTCGGCGGCCGGCTCTTCCTTGGCGGCCGGCGCTTTCTTGGCGGCGGCGGCCTTCTTGGCGGCCGGCGCTTCCGCCTTGGCGGCGGGAGCAAGCGGCGCCGCGACCTCGATCGGCTTGGCGGCGGCGGCGGCGACCTGGCGCTCATGTCGGGCGGTCTTGTTCCGCTCGATGTACTCGTTGGTCCCGATGAACTTGCCGGCCTTGAAGTTCTTCACGAGGTTCTGGACGACGTCGGTCGGCTGGGCGCCGTTACCGACCCAGTAGTCGACGCGCTCGAGATCGAGGTCGACGACCTTGGGGTTGGGCATCGGGTTGTAGACGCCGAGCTGCTCGATGAAGCGGCCGTCGCGCGGGGAGCGCTGGTCGGCGGCAACGATTCGGTAGTAGGGGCGCTTCTTTGACCCGTGGCGCTGCAGTCTGAGCCGTACGGACATGGTTCGGTTCCGAGGGTTTCGGGAGGGGCACGGACCCGACGACGGGGCCGGGGATTTCGATGATCACATTGCCGCCAAATTCCCCGCGTTATCGGGGACCTGCGGCCCATTTTTCGCGCGGGCGGGCCGTGCGGAGTGCGGGACCGTAGAGATCGCAGACGCGGATGTCAAGCGAAGATGGCGGGGCCAGGCGGCCCTTCTGCGCCCACCGTCGAGTTGATTTCGGGCGGTCCGGTGACGACAATGACGCTCCCCGGTCGACGACCGGCGCAGGTCACCTCCCGAGTCGCCCCCAGCGCCCACCGATGGCAGACACCGTCAAGCAAATCCGCGTTCGTTGCTCGTTCTGTGGCAAGGACGCGAAAGACGTGCAGAAAATGATCGCCGGCCCGGACGGCGTGCACGTCTGCGACGAATGCGTGCGGCTTTGCCGGGAGGTCATCGACGAGGATCTGCCGCGGCCGGCCGACACGTCGGAGCCGCTCGCGAACATGCGGCCCCCGGCGATCCGCGCTTTCCTGGACGAGCACGTGATCGGCCAGGACCGCGCGAAGCTCACGCTCAGCGTCGCGGTCTACAACCACTTCAAGCGCATCCGCGAGGACGACCGGGACCCCGAAGACGGCGTCGAGCTGTCCAAAGGCAACATCCTGATGATCGGTCCCACGGGCTCCGGCAAGACGCTCGTGGCGCGGACCCTTGCCCGTAAACTCGGCGTGCCGTTCACGATGGCCGATGCGACCAGCCTGACCGAGGCCGGATACGTCGGCGAAGACGTCGAGAGCATCGTCAAGAACCTCTGGCTCGCTGCCGGCAAAGACCCGGAGCTCGCCGGCAAGGGCATTGTGTGCATCGACGAGGTCGACAAGATCTCCCGCGCCGGATCTTCTCCTTCGTCGGTTCGCGACGTCGGTGGCGAGGGGGTTCAGCAAGCGCTGCTCAAGGTGATCGAGAGCCAGCGCGTGATGATCCCGCCGGAGGGGTCACGGAGCCGCCCGCAGCAGGAGTTCATCCAGGTCGACACCACGCACGTCCTCTTCGTGTGCTGCGGTTCGTTCGAGGGACTGGCCGACATCATCGAGCGTCGCGTCAGCCGCTCGAGCATCGGGTTCGGCGCGAGTTTCGAGGGGGTCAAGGCGCGTCGTTCCGAGCTGTTGCGCCAGGTTCGCCCGGAGGATCTCACGAAGTTCGGCCTGATTCCCGAGTTCGTCGGCCGCCTGCCCGTCATCGTCACGCTCGACGAGCTGGAGGATTCCGAGCTCGTCGAGATCCTGTGGAAGCCGCGCAACGCGCTGGTACGCCAGTACAAGCGGCTCTTCGAGTTGGAAGGCGTGAAGCTGAAGTTCCACCACGAAGCGATGACGTCGGTCGTCGCCGAAGCGGTGAAGCGGGGGAGCGGTGCGCGCGGGCTTCGGGCCATCTTGGAGCGCGTCATGCTCGACATCATGTACGAGCTGCCGAGCGTGGACGACGTGCGCGAGTGCGTGATCACGGAGGCGTCGGTCAGCGACTCGGCGCCCCCGATCCTGGTCCGACGGAAGCACTCGGCCTGAAGCGGTGTCCGTCGCCGCCGACGGGGCGGTCGGGGTCAGAGGTCGATGTCGAGCGACGTAGTCACGCCTGCCTCGATCAGGACCTCGACTTCGCGGACGGCACCGGTGGCCACCGCTACCCAACGCACGCGGTGTCGCCCCGGCTCGAGGCGCAGGCCCCGGACGGGCGTCGTGAGCCCCGTCGGGCGGTCATCGACGTAGACCCGCGCGACGAGGGAGGCGTCCGTGCGCAGGGTCCCATACTCGCCCTCCACCCAAAACGGGACGGCGTAGGGCGTCCACCCAACAGCGGCGAGCACGGGGTCACGGATCGCAGCGAGGCAGTCACGTCCGGGGCCGGCGATTCCCGCCTCGTCGAGCAACACCCGGCCGGATCCTCCCGGCAGGTGCCATTCGATCAGGGCCCACCCTTCGGGCCCCGAGGGCGGGGGCGGTTCGTCCCCGTCGAACGCGGGAAGCTGCGCGCACACCAACAGCGTGGGGGCGCGTGCGCTCAGCTCCTCGCCGGGCACCAGCCGCAGGTCCGACTCGGTGCCGAACCCGTCGACGTGCCAGCGGGTCAGCGCAAACGCCGGCGCCGACGCCGCGCTCTTCCACTCGAAGATCACCCGTTCGAAGGGCGAGAACGGCTCATAGACGGTCGCCACGACATCGATCACCGGCTCGTTGGCGAATGCGGATGGCGTGCCGACGACGGCGCTTCCTGCTATTGCGATCCCCAGGCCCCACCCGAGCGCGCCCCGTATCCGTGCCGATGACGAGCCAGCAGATCGAGATCCGCGAACCGGACGGCGGAACCAAGCGGTACACGATTTCGAACGGGTCGACACTGTCGCTCGGACGGGATTCGGACGCGGACATTGCGCTCGACCACGCCACCGTATCGCGTCGGCACGGAGCGTTGCGCGTCGTCGAGGGTAGGCTGGAGGTCCGGGATCTCGCAAGCCGGCACGGAACGTTCGTCGATGACCGGCGGGTCGACGGCTGGACGGAGATCCCGACCGGGCAGTCCGCGTGGTTGGGTGACTTCGAGGTCGTCGCACTCGGGGCGCCGGTCACACCCGCGATCGTGACGGTTCACGGCAGGACAGGCGGTGTCGCGTCCTACACGCTCACGGGCGAGAATGAGGACGAGCTCGGGCGCCGCGAGCTCCCGAGCGGATCGTTCCCGGACGTGGCGGAGCTCCTCCCGCTGCGTTTCGGGCGGGTCGACGGGTCGGTCGCGTGGGTGGAGGACGCGGCGGGCACGCGCGTGCCCTTCGAAGACCACCGGGCGCGGATCGCCGGTGGGACGATCGTGATCGCGGACAAGGAGAGCGAGGGAGCGCTCGCCAGCGTGGTGGCGCCGAGGCCGGATCGGACCGTGTCGACAGACGCGCCGGCGGTCCCTCCGACCGGAAGCGGGCAGCGGCGGCCGGCCGCGGTCCCGACGTCAGAGCCGCGCATGCGGCACGTCGAGGGCCGACCGCCCGCAGACGACGGGGCGCGCGACATCGAGACGACCACTGGATCCGAGCGGCGGCTCCTCGTCGCCGCAGCGGTCGCCGCGACCGGGACCCTCGTCGGTGTCATCTGCGTCGCCTGGTGGCTCCTGCACTGACGCTGGCGGCCTCGCAGAGCCTCGCCGGCGGCCGTTCTACTCGGCGGCCGCGACGGCGGTGATTTCCGCCCCGGTGATGGTGAACTCGTAGTTCATCTCGGGCTCGGTGATCACGCGGCGCTCCCCGCCGGCCGCGGCTTCGTCGTCGGCGTAGTGTTGCAACGTCTCCACCGACACCTCTTGGGCGGCCAGGGTCCCCTCGAGGACGACGGCAGCCCCCGCGGCATTGCGCGGCACGAAGAAGCCGTAGTCCAACATCCGGATCCGCACGGTGGACTCGACGGCCGGATCGGCGAGCGTGAACCAACACCCGCTGTTCTGGCACACGCGGTCGATGGTTCCGGCGACCTTACAGGCCTCGGCGGACCCTGCGCACGTCTCGATGGCGGCGGACAACGCGAGGGGCTCACCCTCGGACGCGAAGGGGGCACCGTAGTGGCCAGTCTCGCCCGGCTCGATCGGACCCGGGCGTTCGGCGGACCCATGGTCGTGCCCGGTGGCGGGCTGCGACTCCGGTTCCGCGGCGGGCTGAGACTCCGGCTCGCCGGCCGGCTCGGCCTGGTCGTCGGCCTGCGCGACGACCTCGCCGCCCACCAGGACGGGGGCCTCTGGCACGGTCTCGGTCTCCGCGGTCGCCGCGTTGCAGCCGACGACGGAAAGGGCTCCCGAGAGGAGGACGAAGAAGAGTCGTGCGGTCATGGGTGCTCCTTGTGCGCGATTGCGGTCAGATTGGTGTGGCTTCGTAGGCACGCTTGTTCTCGGGGTGCACGGCCGCGGTGTCAACCGAATTGCTCCGCAGGTGCACCGGGGCGCCCGCGCCTGGCGTCCGCGTCCCGTGCCCGGACGACGGGCTCGACAAACCCGGGTTTCCGCGCGTTCCTACGGTCGACACTCCGGTAACCCGAAGATATATTCGGAGCTTCCACCCCAGAGACACAGGTCCAACATGTCGTTTCTCGATATCGCTGGTGCGTTGCTGAAGGAAGGTACGAAGGGAGACGCGGTGAAGGCGTTGCAGGGAGCGCTGGAGCAGGCCGGAGTCACCACGGGCACCGCGGATGGGATCTTCGGGCCGAAGACCAAGGCCGCGGTGGTCGCACTCCAACAGAAGGCCGGACTGAACACAGACGGGGTCGTCGGGCCGATGACCGCCGGGGCGCTGAAGAAGCTCGCGGCGGCGGCGGTCGGCGGCAAGGGACCCACGAACGCACAGACCGCCAAGAAGGCTGCCCAGGACATCGCGAGCAGAGTGGGCGGTCTCTTCGGCGGCGACGCCGGACCGAGCGCCCGGTGCCACGTTCACCCATGACTCGCTACGCGTTGATTGCGCTCACCCTCCTGGCATTGGTGCCGGCCGGCTGCGCGCCACCCCTGGACGTCGAGCCGAGCTCGGCAGACGAGCTCGACGGCCACATCGAGCACCTCGACGACGTCGAGATCGAGGCGCGCACCGCGAACGGCGCCGTGACGATCGCGGGAGTCGCGCCGTTCCGCCAGGTCGGGCTGCTCGTCGAGACCGACGCCGACGCCCTCCCCGTCCGCGTGTCCCACGACGGGATCTGGTCGGAGCCGACCCCAGCAGAGATCACGTGGCGAGAAGGTCCGTTGGTCGTCGCGCGCGTGGTGCTCGACGCCCCCGCGGACGCGTTCGAGCTGCTGCGGCCAGACGAGCTGGACGCGGTCTCCGTACAGCTCTACCCCGAGGTGCGCGCCCGCCTCGACTGGCCGTTGGCACGCGAAATGCCGCCGGCCAACGACGCTGACGTCGTGGCCGACGGCGCACTGCGCCGGGTCCGACAGCTGTTGCCGGGCTTCGTCATCACCCGCTCGGCGTGGGGTGCGCGCGATCCGAGCCGGGTGTGTGGTTCGCCGCATACGCCGCGCTATGTGACGGTGCACCACACGGTCACGCCGACGCACGACTCGATATCCGGAGCGGCACGGGTCCGCGGGATCCAGGCCTATCACATCGACTCGAACGGCTGGTGCGACATCGGGTATCACTTCCTCGTCGACTCGGACGGGAACGTCTACCAGGGGCGCTCGTCCGAGCAACGAACGGGAGCACATGCCGGGGGAGCAAATACGGACAACGTCGGGGTCTCGTTCCTCGGCACGTTCACGAGCGACGTGCCGAGCGACGCGATGTTCTCGGGAGGCGCACAGATCCTCGCGTGGCTCGCCGACGCCTACGCCATCGCGCTCGACCGGTCGCGGGTGAAGGGGCATCGCGAGTGGGGGTCGACGGCGTGTCCCGGCGATGCCCTGTATGCACGACTGCAGCACCTGATCGACCTTGCGCGCGGCGACGTGACCGACCCGGATCCCGAACCGGAACCCGAGCCGGAGACCTGGGACGTCACGGTCGACGCGCGCTACCTCGGCACGACGGACCGGCTGACGGACGGGACCAGCGCCGGGATCTCCGACGTGCTTCCGGGCGAGGCGTTCGAAGCCGAGCTCCTGGTCACCAATGGTTCGTCGGCGGCGATCCGAGACGTGCGGATCGGTTACCTGGTCGAGGACCCGTGGGTGGCGGCTGCGAGTTACCGGATCGAGACGGATCATCCCGCTTACGACCGGACCTCGTGGGTGATCAACAGCGCCGACTCGGAGCCCGCGAATCCGGCCCGCGACGCGCTCGGCGTCGAGGGCGAGCTGTGGATGCACGCGTTCTCGCCGCGGGAGACCAAACGGGTCGTGCTCGAACTGGTCGCCGGGCCACCGAGCCTCGGCCGCGCCGACCATCCCGACGTGCGCGTCTGGTTGTCGAACGTCGGGGGTGTCTACGCGCAGGATGCGTGGGATGGGACGCCATCGCCGAACGAGATCGGCCGGGTGGTGCGCGACTACGATCAGATCGACGTCCTGAGCGATTCGGCCTGGTTCTTCGACGGGTCCGACGCCGCGGACACCGAGGGTTGGGCCCCGTGCGATGTATCCGCGGTGGACCGTTTCGAGGTCGACGTCGCACAGGGTGCCCTGGAGGTCCACGTCGCCGGACCCGAGCCCTGCGTCACGTCGCCGGAGTGGACGTCGGTAGACGCCGATCTCTACTCCGAGCTGGCCCTTCGTCTCCGGTCGCACGACGGGGCTCACCGGTTGACGTTGTCCTGGCGTCGGGAGGGCGAGGCGTTTGCCGCCGCGCGTTCGGTGGCGTTCGACGGCGTCGGCGATGGCGTGTTCCAAACCTACGTCGTACCCGTGGGACGTCATGCGGACTGGTCCGGGCTGGTCGATGGGCTCCGGTTGACCCCCACGGCGACCGCCACGGGCGGATCGGACTGGTATGACATCGACTCGGTGTGGGTGCAGTCGGTCGCGCTCGACCAGACCAGCGGTTTCGAGGTCGAACCCGCCACCGACGCGCCCGTCCCTCTGTTTGGGTTCGACGATCCCGGCGACGAGCCGTCGGCAGACGCCACGCCCGACGGCGGCTGGGATGACTCGTCAGCTCCAGGCGGAGACGACCCCGGCGCGAGTGGGCCGGGCGGCTCCGCGACCGAGGACGCGCCGCGGTCGCCGCAAGGTGGCGGCGCCAGTCGGGGGAGGCCCAAAGTGCGTGGGTGTTCCTTCGGCCGCACACCAACCGCGCCGACCTGGACGGTGGTCATCTTCCTGGGCTTGACGAGACGCCGGTACTGACGTTGCACTCCGACGCCTGAACGGAGCCTCGACACTGGGCGCGCCACGGACCGAGGACACTCGCGCCGGGACGTCTCTTGGTTTTGCCGTGGACTTCGCGGGGCGACGAAACGACTTGCCCCGTCGACGTCAACGGGCGCAGACGAACCCGCCTTCTCCGTCGGACGCGCAATGACCGGTCGCACACAGGGCGCCTCCGGCCTCGCAGGTCGCACTCACATCGACGCACGTTCCGCTAACGCACCGCACGCCCGGATCCGGGCAATATCCGCCACCGCACCTGCCCAGGCAGATTCCGCGGTCGGGGGAACAGATGAGCCCTGCGGGACAGTCGGTGTTCCAATCGCAGTAGGCGAAACACCCGCGCACGGGGTCACAGGCAACGCCAGGAGGACAGGGGTCCTCGCCCGCGCACGGGCCGCAGACGGGCAGGCCGTTGTTGCCGACGGGGCTTCCGCAACTCTCCCCGACACCGAGCGCACATCGACCCGTTTCGGTCAGGCAGCTCGCACTGTCGCAGTCCCGATCCGCAGCACACGGTCCTCCGGAACCGCCCTCGACGAGCAAGCAGGTGAGTTCGTCGGCAGGGCACGCGAAAGCTCAGGCCGCCCGTGACCGCGCACCCGACATCGGTCGTACATGCTTCCCCGGGAAGGGCCATGCACCGCCCCGCGGGCAGAGCGCACGCACCGCTGCCGCAGTGGACGTCCTCACGACACTCGGACCCGCTCAGCCGACTGCGTTCGGCGTAACAGACGTACGTGCTCCGGCCGTCGAACGCGTCACAGAAGAGCCCTGCCCCGCATGCGTCGACCCCAAATGTCGGGCAACACGCCTGCGTCGGTCCACGGGCCGAGCCGAGCCCGACGCAGTTCCCGACGGGCGGTCTACCGTCTCCGGCGTCGAACTCGAAGACGCGAGGGTCATCGGCGCCGCAGCCCACCATGGCCCAGACGCATGCCGCGAGAACCGGAACCAGACATGGACTCGGCCGCAAGCTCATCGTGGATTCCCTCCGCAGAGAGTCGCCGGTCGCGCCCCGCCCTGTTCATCGACCTCAGCGAGCGCTCCCGTCGCAACGTGTCGACGCTCGTTCACCAGCACACTCGGTCCAGCGTCATCGTCAACCGTCCCAGCGCGGAGTGGAACCTCACGCCAGCGGACGAAGGCGCGGGTGATCGGCACGAACTTCCCGCAGGGACTTTTTCCAGATCCCGAACCTGCTACCGTCGGCGCCGTCACCGGCCCATCCCATCCGTCCGGGCCACACAACAGGAGGGAAGAATGTCCACCGTCGCGTCGCGTCGCAATGCCTCCGTTCGTGTGTTTTTCGACCTCGCCTCCGCGGTGATGGCCACGGTGTTGCTCGCCGGGCTCTGCGCTTGCGGCGACCGCCCGGGGACCGAGCTGCCGAAGCTCGTGTGGGACTCCACGAGCATCGTGTTCCAACCCCTCGGTGCCGGGGAGTACGACCTGAGGCGAGTGACGCTCGGCAACGCCGGTGAGGCGCCCGTCTACCTGACCTCCATCGACATCCGAGGCGGCGACGGCGACTTCTCTATCGTCGAGGGCCCCGCCGACCTGCCGGTCCGAATACGCGCGGACGAGTACGTGGAGGTCGTCGTGCGCTACGCCCCGGCCACCGTCGCCGACCCGTCGGACGCCGACGAGGCCGTAGCACACCTGGTCATCGAGTCGAATGACCCCGACACACACGGCCACGTGGCGATCCCGATCCACGTGCTCGGCTCGGGCGGCGTCCTCTTCGTCACCCCACGTCCCGTCGACTTCGGTCGCGTTGTCGTCGACGAGAGTGCGACGCGCGACGTGCGGCTCCAGAACATCGGCAACACTCCGCTCGAGGTCATCGATGTGTGGGTCGTCGGCGGAAACGACCGGTTCCAGATCCTCGACGAGACGCTCCGCGAGGTGCCCTTTTCGTTGGGACGAGACGAGCACGAGGAGCTGCAGCTTCGATTCACAGCCACATCCGAGGGACCGGTCGAGGGCGCTCTCGTGATGAGGTTGGGCGACGGCGTCCTGGTAGATGCATCGCTGGTGGCCAACACGGACTCGCCGTGCCTGGCTGTGGACCCGAGTGTCCAATACGACTTCGGACAGGTCGCCGCGGAGCACGCGGCCGAGCAGTCGTTCACGGTACGCAACTGCGCCGATCCGGATCGGGGCGAGATCCTGGAGGTGTCGGCGATCGAGCTGGTCGACGACGCCAGCTTCGAAGGGAGCCCGGACTTCGCGCTCGACCATCTCCCGGAGCTGCCGCTGTCGCTGCAGCCGGACGAGAGTGAAGCCTTCGTGGTTCGATTCGCGCCTTCCGAAATCGACATCGCCCGAGAGGGTCTCCTTCGCGTGACCTCGGACGATCCGTACCAGCCGGTCGCGGAGGTGCTCTTGAACGGGATCGGCACCGATTCGCCACCGCCGGCGGCGATCGCCCGCTGCCGGCCGCAAGGCACGGACCTTTCGTTCTCCAACGAGGTACTCGTGGAGCCGTTGATGGTGCTGGAGTGCTCGGGCGCGGCGAGCACGGGCGACATCGTGTCGTACGAATGGCGCATCGTCTCGATGCCTCCCGGCACGACCCGATTCGAACCCTCGGACGAGGTCTTGTCGACGATCCTGATCCCGACGATCGGCACCTACGTGCTGGAGCTCGTCGTCTGGGATTCGTCGGGCCGACGATCGGATCCCGGCGGAGACGCAGTGGTGCGGGTAGTAGCGGAGGCCGACGACCACATCCGCGTGGAGCTGACCTGGGAGACGCCGACAGACCCCGATCCCTCCGACATTGGCGCGGGTAAGGGGGCCGACGTCGACCTCCACTTCCTGCATCCGGCGGGATGTTGGAGCGATGACCTTTGGGATTGCCACTTCAGAAGCCCCCGACCCGACTGGGGCGTCCCCGGCACCGACCGAGACGATCCCGACCTGGACTGGGACGACACCGACGGGGGCGGCCCGGAGATCGTGACGTTCGAGAATCCCCAGGACGGCAACACGTATCGAATCGGCGTGCACTACTACAACGACCACGGATTCGGGACGAGCTTCGCGACGGTCCGGGTGTACCTGTTCGGGGAGCTGGTCTTCGCGACAGTGGACAAGGAGCTGCGAGCCCAGGACGCGTGGTGGGTGGTCGCGGAGATCGACTGGCCATCGGGGGAGGTGACCGAGATCGACGACGTCTCGATCGGGGGAGTGCCCATGTGTTCCTGGGCGCCCTGACAGGCACCTGAGCGCTGAGCGGGAGCCCGAGACGCCCAAAACCGCCGCTTGTTTCGACACTTGCGATCCGTTGCCCTCCACGGGTTCCGCCCCGAGGAGGTCCGAGATGTTGCGCAACCCCCTTCGCTCCCTCCTCCACATCGTCGCCGTCGGGTTGAGCGTCGGCGCGCTCTGCGGGGACACCTGTGGCTGGGCGAACGACGGCGAGTGCGACGATGGCGGAGAGGGCTCGGCCTACTCCGTCTGCGACCTCGGCACCGACTGCACAGACTGCGGTCCACGCTGAACCGGCAGCCTGCGCGGCACGACGGCCGGGGTCAGCTGGGGGTCAATCGTCCCCGCTGTCGGAACCGTCATTGGAGTCGGAGGGCGTCGGCTCGGCCGAGGGCGGGACCTGCTCGTGCCCCGCGGTAGCTTGTGCCGGCTTCTCGCCGCTCCGCGACCGACGGTGCCGGACGATCCCGGAGCGCGGCACCGGGGGATCCGCCTGGTCGATGTCGTCGACATCCCAGCCGAAGATCTCGGGCCGGGTGTCGGGGCTGGTCGTGCGCGTCGAGCTCGCCCGTTCCTTCTTCAGGCGTTCCATCTCTGCGGCGCGCTCCGCCGGGTCGAAGTAGCCCCCGAACGAATGCTCGACATCCGTCGCGGGCTTCCGTGCAAAGTCGTCCGCCGTTCTTCCGGTGAACTCGTCGAGCGCGAGGTCGAGCGGATCGATGTCGGATCGGGCGTCCGGTCGGCCCGGGTGTCCCTGACCTGCTCGAGCTGCCGGGGCTGGCGGCGACGCCCCGGGCTCCCTGGCCCGGGTGTCATCTGGCGTTGCCGGTGCCGGCGGAGGCGCGGGCGCAGCGACCGGCGGCGGCGACGTGGGTGGACGCGCGCTCTGGGGAGCCGGACTCACTTCGTGCCGAGGGCTTGCGGGAGCGGCGAGCGGGCCATCGCCTGACGCCTGTTGCCGCCCGGCGGCGGGGACGCGGGCGTTGTCGCGGGACTCGCGGCGCCGTCTCACGGGGGACGGCAGCGGTTGGTTCCCCGTGATGGGCGGCGGAACTTCAACGACATCCTGCGCGCTGGTGACGCGACCCACACGGGTTTGCTCCCCTCGTGTGGACCTCCTGACGTCGGCGCGCGCGGCTCGACCGGGCAACGGCAACGGTGCCCGCGCGGTCGGGCGAGGGCCGCTGGGTTCGACCAGCCGGACGCCGGGACCCGACGGGCCATCGGGCGCCCTGCGCTTGCGCCGGCGCGCCGCGTCCAGGGCGTCCCGCGGACTCGGCGGTCGCGGGATCGCAGGCACGGGTCCGGAAGACGGTGATGGGGCGCAGGGGATGTCGGACGCATCACCTGCGCAGGACTCGCCGGCCTTCGACGCCCCGCTGACGTCGCAGATCACGTCGATCTGCTCGGTCAGCGACCGCTCGGGGCGCAGCGGCTGCTCGCGACCGTGCAGGAATTCGCACGCACCGAGGTCGGTGAGCTCGAATTCACTCGCTGCCGGGCCGAAATCGAGCAGCGGGGAGTCGGAATCGTCGCGAGAAGTTGGCAACGTGTTGCCTCGTTGGATGGCCCTCGCGGGGGACTAACGGAGAATCGTTAGCGGCCGGGTGGGTCGCAGTCAAAGACGCCCCACTGTCCGGCGTCGCTCCCGCCGGTCATGTCGCCTCGCGCGCACCGGAACGCCCGGGACGAGGGCGCGGAGCTAACGGATCCGGGGTGGCCGGAATCCGGGTGCGGATCTCGGGACGGTTGCCGATCTGCGTTTGCGGCGTCACCCTTTGGGGCGCTCCGGCCGAGCCGCAGAAGAGCTCGACCCGCGGGGCAGGACCCGAAACCGCCGCCCGAGGACAGATGTTCCGAGACAAGAACCCGTTCTATTCGGCGGAGCTGGCGTTCGCCCGCCGAGTGGTCTCCGAGATCGCGCGGGACTTTCCACAGCGCCGCGCCGGCAGCGACGCCGAGCGTTTCGCTCAGGGCAGGGTGCAGGGGGAGTTCGAGCGCATCGGCGTGGCTGCGCAGGCCGAGGCGTTCGAGTGGAACACGAGTCTGCACCAGACGCTGGCGTTGCACTTCGGCGTAGGCACGCTCGGGTCGCTGGTCGCGGGAGCGTCCCCCGGCGCGGCCGCCCTGCTCCACCTGATCGCAGGAGGCTCGTATTGGGCCGACTCGACGCGTACGGGCTACCTGCTGCGCCGGCTGCTTCCACGCCGCTGGTCCCGGAACCTGGTCGCGACGCTCCCCGCGCAGACCGGCGAGCCGCGGTTGCGCGTCGTATTCGCCGCTCACATCGACTCCGCGTACACGGGCCTGGTCTTCCATCCGTTGATGGTCAGCGCAGCAGCAGCCGGACGGGACGGCGTGCGGCAGTCCTACTTCGCGCGCTCCCTGGAGGTGGCCACGGACGCGGAGCTCGCGCTCTTCGCGACGTCGGCGATCCGCGCGGTGTTCGGCATCGCGTGGCCCTGGTTCCGCGCGGTCGAGCTCGTCCTGGCCGTACCCGCCCTGCTCGCCTTCGGGCTCAATCTCGAGGTCGTCTTGCGCAACCGCACGGTGACGGGCGCTGCGGACAACCTCAGTGGCGTGGCGTCGACGCTGCTGTTGGCACAGCGCTTCGTCGTCGATCAGCCCGACGACGTCGAGTTCGTGTTCGCGATCACCGGGGCCGAGGAGGCCGGAACCGGCGGCGCCTATCGCCTGGCGGAGGCGCGCGCGAACGAATGGAACCCCGAGAACACCATCGTGATCGGCGTCGACACGACGACCAACGGCGATCTGCGATGGTTCCGCGAGGGCGAGGTCGAACCGATGCCTACGGCACCGTGGCTGGAGACGATGCTGAAGGACGCGGTGCGTGCGGAGCGGCGGTTCGCATCTGTCCGACCGTTCCAGATGCCGGTTGGCTCGACCGATGCCGCGCCGTTTCTCGCCCGGGGATACCCAGCCGTCACGATCGGTTGCTACGACGCGGACTACGGCGCGCCGCGGCATTATCACCGCCCGACCGATGTCGCGGCGAACGTCGACTATCCGCACATCGTGTACGCCACTGACTTCATCGAGTTGGTGGCGCGGAAGATCATCCGGGATCTTTGATCGGTTGGGGGGGTGACAACCCCCCGACCCGTGGGCATAGTGTACGAGTCGTCGCGACCCCGACGACCTTCCGACCGCTCGATCGTCTTTGGCGAGACCTTTTCGGCTCGCTGGCATCGATATCCTCGAGATGCCCTTCGACCCCGGGCATCTCACCTGCAAAGACTCCTCCGGCCTTCGAGTCCGGTTTTGGGCGACGCCTCGGTGGCTCGTCCATGTTGCGGAAATCCAGAGAGCAGAGCGCGGCTCCATCCAGAGGCCGGCTCGCCTCGGCGCTGACCCAGCGTCGAGGTTCGGCTCCCCGGCGCGTCGTGACCTCCGCTGCCGGGGAGCCTCTTTTTTGGGATGGCCAAGACATGCGAACGGCCGCGATCGCGCGGTGACCTCGAGCGGCCTCACTGGAGCTGCGAGACCATCGTTCCACTATCGCCCGGTTCGGAGTAGTGCCGCCTTCGCCACCGCGACGCCGCCCACGCCAGCCGCCCTCCGATGACCGCTCCCGACCCGCCGCGAGCCGACACTCCAGCGACCGCCGCCGGTCGCCGGGAGCCCAACGCCGGGCCCGTGTTGTTCACGTCGGCGTTCGTGGCGTTGATGGCGGCCCAGCTGTTGCAGTCGCTGGGATACGCGTCGATGCTGCTCCTGCCGATGTACCTGGAGCATCTCGGGGCGTCGCGAGCGGAGATCGGCACGATCATGGGGTCTGCGGCTGTGGGCGGTCTGGCGGTTCGGCCGGTGGTTGCCTGGGCGCTCGACTCGATCGGCCGAAAGCCGACGATCGTGGCCGGCACGGGCGTGCTCGCTGCGGGAGTGGCGGCGATCTGGCTGGTCCAGGACCTCAGCTGGGTCGTGTATGCCGTGCGCATCGCGATCGGTGTGGGGATCGGCGTCTTGTTCACGGGATACTTCACCCTCGCGGCAGACCAGGTCCCGGCCAGCCGA
>CAZFPM010000085.1:4404-6459 GCA_964520965.1 uncultured Myxococcales bacterium | reverse complement strand
CGCACTGAGGGGATCGCGATCTTCGGGATCTTCGGACTCCTCGGTCTCGTCGTGAATCCGGTGGCGGAGGCGATCGGCGTCGAGGGCGGGGCGCTCCGCGGCTTCTACCCGTGGATCGCGCTGATCATCCTGGGGTCACTCGTACTTCTGGCGCGGGTGCCGGAGCCGCCGCCCCATCCGACCGGATCGCACGGAGGATGGCGGGGAGTCGGGCGGGCGCTCGGGGCACGGCGGTTGGCGCCGGTGTGGGTCGCGACGGTCGTGTTCTCTTCTCTCGTCGCGACCTACATGGCGTTCGCCACGGTGGCCGCCGCGTCGGCGGGGTCCGCCCGCCCCGCACTCCTCTGGGGAACCTACACCGTGGGTGCGGTGTCGGTGCGCCTGTTCGGCGCGCGGGTGCCCGACCGGATCGGGCCGTCGAATCTCGTCGCTCCCGCCCTCGCCTGCTACGCCGCGGCGATGCTCGCCACCGCTGCGGCAGGGTCGGAGCAGGGGTTCCTCGTGGCAGGCCTGCTCGCCGGCCTCGGCCACGGCTACTGCTTCCCCGTGCTCACGAGCCAGGTCGTCACCCGAAGCCCGGCCGCCGTCCGCGGCGCGGCGCTCGCGATGTTCACGGGACTCTGGGAGTTGAGCCGCCTGGTGCTGACCCCCGTGTTCGGGCTGGTGTCGGACCGGCTGGGCGACGACGCGATGTTCGCCTCCGCCGCCCTCTTCGCCTGCGCAGGCCTGTGCGCGTGGGCGGTACTGGAGGCGCGCTTCGGCGGTCCGACGGTGCAGGACACCTAGCCCGGCGCCGCACACGTGCTCAGGGTGTGAGGACCTCTCGGCCCAGTGCACCGGCGACCACGTCGCGGACTTCGTAGCGCAGTGGCAGGGCGTCGTTGCCGAGCCAGAGCGCGGCCTGGTCGTCGAAGAACGGGCTGTCGGCGATGCCGGACTGGCCGCCGGGGACGATGTTCCAACCGCCGATATCCCCCTCGTCCAGCCGGATCACCATGCGCATCACGGGGCCGTTCACGTAGTCGAAGTCGTCGTCGAAGAACTCGGGGCTACCGGCGTCCACGCCCATCAGGTCGCCCGGCCTCGGGAACCAACGAACGCCGAATCGCGGGTCGCCAGCGCCGAGGTTCGGAGCCAGGGGAAGCCGCCCCGTGGTGATCGAGAAGTCCTCCGCGAGGATCTCGATCAGCGGGTTCCCGGACGCGAATCCGACCAGGATCGACTCGAAGCGCACCTGGTGGCGGAGGCCCCAAAGCCAGGTCGACATGTCGTCGGTCCCGAACCCCCCGACGCCCGGACGGTGGTTCTCCGCTGTCAATGCGTCGAGCGCTGCAGCGAGCGCGTCGAGCACCATCTCGGCGTACGTCTCCACGGCCGGGGTGTCCCGCCGGTCGAAGAAGATCGACTCCCCGGTCCCGGCGAACCACGAGGCGAGGCCGAGGGGATTGTCCGGCCCGCGTCCCCGCACCATCCGGTCGAGGCTGCCGAGGACGACGGTCCGGTCCCACCCGTCGGGCGCGAACACGAAGGCGATGTCCTCGTCGCCGAAGACCGCGTCGACGAAGGCGCGGAACCAGGCGTTGAAGATCATCGTCGCCACAGCGTCTGCGCGGTCGGCCTCGTCTGGCGCATCGTAGAAGGTCTCGACCCCACTGGCGGCGGTCAGGCCGGCGTCGATCCAGGCTTCGATGCGACTCTGCACCTCGGCGAACGCCCCGGGCCGCTCCGCGTAGATTGCCGCCAGTCGTCCCTCGGCGGCGGCGGCATCGACGTCGGCGTCCGCTGCCGCGGACAACACCGTGACGAGCTCCTGGGCGAAGAGTTCCCCGACCATCGAGTGGTGGTCGGCCTGGATCGCCACCATGTCGTCGACACTGGCACCGCCGCCTTCGATGGCGGCCCGCAGGCGCCCGGTGATGCGGGCAGCTCGGAAGCCCGGATCCCACGGCCCACCGATCCAATGCGGATCGTCCTCCATTCTGCCGTCCGTGGCGATTCGACCGGGGTCGTTGTTGGCGTTGGCGACGTAGCCGGACGCCGGATCGACCGCTCGCG
>CAZFPM010000085.1:0-4394 GCA_964520965.1 uncultured Myxococcales bacterium | reverse complement strand
GAAGGGAACGACGCACCGCTGGGGGTCGGGATCGCCTTCGACCGGCCGGCCCTGGTCGTCGGTGGGGATCTCGAAGCCTCCGTATCGTCGTCCGTCGATCAAGCGATTGGGGTGAGCGCCGTCGGCAAACTCGCCGGAGTCGGTCCGCTCGAGGTACCCGCGACACGGAGTGGCGGTGTACGACGTGAACTGGACTCCGCCGAGCACATCGGCCGCGCCGAGGTTTTGCGCGTACCCGACGAACCCGCGGGGCGCATCCTGGAATTCGGAGACGTCCTCAGCCGAGACCAGGCGGGAGACGGCGCCCAGGAGATCGCCGACGTCGAACCCGGTGTAGTCGAGGCTGACGGCGGCGACGACGCCATCGCCGTCGAGATCGGCGGGCACGACGTAGGTGCCGAGCATCGTCACGACTGCCTCGCCGGCGGCCAGCGCCTCGTCGGGGTCGACCTCCTCGCCCTCGATGTCGGTGAGCCACCGCCCGTCGAACGTGGTCCAGCGGGGCCAGGTCTGTTCGGTCGCATCACCGCCGAGCACACCGGCGATCCGGTAGGTCTCGTCGACGCGCGTCATGGCACGCCAGTCGCCGTCGAAGAGGCTCTCGGCGGGATAGCCGTCGTCGTCGAGGCGGATCTCTTCGTAGTACCAGTCCGTCACGTCGGCTCGGGGGTAGGTCTGCGACCACGCGACGCGGCCGTTGGTGCCCACCGCGAGCAGGGGGAAGCCGGGTAGGTAGAGGCCGGACTGGTGGGTCTGGCCGCTGCCGAAGACCGTGTCGTTCAGGCCCATCTGGAAGAAGACAGGGGGGAGTCCGAGGGCCAGGTGTCCGTCGCCGGCCAGGAGCGCTGCGCCGTCGTGGCTCGCGCTGCCGGCGACGGCCCACACGTTGGAGCCGTGGTCGGAGCCCCCGTGCCGCGATCGTCGCGCCCAGCGCTGCGCCGCGCGCGCGTGGCGGGCACGCATGCCCTCCGGCAGGCCGAACGACGTGGGGACCCGGGCCGTCGCAGCGCGAGGCGGCTCGAGTTGTTTGTCGGCGCTGCCGTTCAAGCCCCAGCCCGGCGTGGATCCGACGTCGTGAACCGGTCCGACGGGCGCCCAGATGTCTTCGACGAGGCCGGCCTGGCGCAGATCGCCGTGGGGCGCACCGTCGAAGTGGCCCGGGATCTGCGCGGCCACGGCGTCGCGCACGAGATCGTTGGTCGAGAAGGACGAGTTGTACACCGCGACGGCGGCGAATCCGGCGACGCTCCGACGATCGACGTGGCGCAGAATGGAGGTCGCGTCGGCGACCCCGAGCAGCGGCCCGACGAGCTCGAGCTCCGTCGGCGCGGCGATGGCGCCCGCTTTCGCGAGGTCGACCCAGGCGTTGATGCCGGCGGCGTAGGCATCGACGATCGCCGCCGCCTCCGGGTCCATGCCATCGGCAATCCGGTTCGCGACCCAGGTCAGGCCGGTGCCCCGCGAGTCCATATCGGCTTCGAGGACCAGGTCGCCGATCAGCTCGGAGAGTGTCCCCAGGCCGAGCCGGCTGCCCAGCTCGAACTCGAAGAAGCGGGCCCGGGCCATCTCGAAGCCGGCGGCGAGGTAGAGGTCGTGCTCGGTGGAGGCGTAGATGTGCGGAACGTCGCCCTCGGTGCGGAGCACGTGCACGTCGCCCTGCAGCCCGGGCACGGTCCACCGCCCGGTTTCGGCGACCGACAGCACGGCTTCCACGGGGTCGATCGGCTCGGCAACATCGACCTCTTCTCCGGTGGCGTCGGCGTCGGTCTCGCCGACATCCCCGGAGCCATCGGCGAGCGCATCGACGGCGCCGGAGTCCGGATCGGCGTCCTCGCCGGGACCGCAGGCGAAGATGCACGAGGCGAGTGTGGCGGCGAGTAACGTTCGGTGGCGCATGGGACCGTGGTTCAGGGCGCGCGTTTGCCGGCGCACGGAGACCGGATGGCGGATTCGGCTACGAAGCGCGGGTCAGTCGACGTCACCGCACTCGCGGGTCCGGTCGACGCTCTGGCCGGCCGCGTTGGCCTCGCAGGAGTTGCCATAGGTCTCGCCGTCGCAACCGCAGACGGGCGCGTACACAGCGGGACAGATCTCCGGACGGGGGAGGCAGATGCCCGCGGCATCGCACCGGGGCTGCTCGCAGTACTGCCCCCGATCGCACTCGGCGCTGCCCGTACAACCCGGGGTGTCGACGACGCACTCGCCGACGTGGTCGATCGCCATGCGCGCAACCTCGGCTGTGCAGCGATTCGAGTACGTCACGCCGTCGCAGCCACATACCGGGGCATACTCGCGGGTGCAGAACTCTGGTGGGACATCGCAGGTGCCCATCCGGTCGGCGATGTGGCACTCGCCGTCGGCGTAGCGGCAATACTGGCCTTCGGGGCATCGGAAGCCGGCGATTCCGCCACAACGGCCCGAATCGTCGGTGTCGCCGGGAGGCGCGTCTGCCGCCACGTCGGGGGCATCTTCGCCGCCCGCATCGGCGGGGGCGTCCGGCGCATCCGGCTGATCGGCGTCGGGCGAGGTCTCGGCGTCGGGCGTGACATCCGGCGGACTCGCGTCGGACGGCGCGTCCGGGCGATCGACATCGGACGGGGCGTCAGCGGCGGTATCCCCGATGGCCGCGTCGGTCGCCGCGTCGGGCGCGGGTGTGTCCGTTCCGGTATCGGACGGGTCGGTGTCGTCGGCCCCGGGATCGGCGTCGTCAGCACCGGGATCGGCGTCGGCGGCGTCGGTTCCGCCTCCCCGCGTGTCGGTCGCGGTGTCGGCGTCCCCTCCCGGGTCCTCGGAGCCGGTGTCGGCGCAAGCCCCGACCAGCAGGACGAGACAGGGGATGACAGCGGCGAGCGGGTGGGGGATTCTCACGACGGTTCCTCGGGTGTCGGGGCGCCATATCGTTCCTGATCCCCGCCTCGATGTCACGTCCAGAGCCACGACCCGGTCGCCCCGCACCAGCCGTCCGGCCGACGGAGTCGGGGCGGCGACGCCTCGCATGAGCCGCGTCGACGAACACGCGGAGATGTTCGCGAATCGCCTGCGCAAGAACGCGCGGCGACTCGGCCGCTGGGCTCGACGGGGGGACATCGGCTGTTATCGCGTGTACGACCGCGACATCCCCGAGGTGCCCCTGGCGGTCGACACGTACGAGGGGCGTCTCCACATCGCCGAGTACGAGCGACGCGTGCGGGACGACGGAACGTTCGACGATGCATGGTTCGACCGGATGGCGAGCGCGGCGGCCGAGACACTCGGCGCGAAGGCGAGCGACGTCTTCGTCAAGACGCGGCGACGTCAGCGGGGAGCCGATCAATACGAGCGCGTCCGCGAGCAGGGGGCCGAGTTCGAGGTCTCCGAGGGCGGGCTCCACTTCGTCGTGAACCTGTCGGACTACCTGGACACCGGCCTCTTCCTCGACCATCGCGAGACGCGCCGCCTCGTTCGGGAGTGGAGCGCGGGCCGGCGCGTGGCGAATCTCTTCGCATACACCGGCAGCTTCAGCGTCTACGCCGCCGCCGGAGGCGCTCGCGGGACCGTGACCCTCGACATGTCGAATACGTACCTGGCGTGGGCCGAACGGAACATGGCGCTGAACGGCCACACCGGCCGGAACCACACCTTCGAGCGCGTCGACGTGCTCGCGCTACTCACGGACCCCGGCGTCTACCAGCGGGCGTTCGACCTGGTGGTTCTCGACCCGCCGACCTTCTCCAACTCGAAGAAGATGCGCGCCTCGTTCGACGTGCAGCGAGACCAGGTCGATCTCCTGCGTCGCACCCGCAAGCTGCTCGCCCCGGGCGGTGAGATCGTATTCTCGACGAACCGCCGCCGCTTCGACCTGGCGCCCAAGGCGGTAGCGGGCTGCGAGGTCGAGGAGCTCACGCAGCAAACGGTGCCGGAGGACTTCCGCCAGCACCGCCCTCACCGCTGCTGGCAGATCCGGCCTCGGGGCAGCTGAGGCGCCCCCGGTCGTCGGGCTGCCTCGACGGCGTCAGTCCGCGTCGGCTCCATCCGTTGGAACGCGATCCACGAATCGCGATATTCAGATAGCCAGACCCGTAGAGCGTCACCCCCATCAACCCCGACCCCAGCGTTTTCAACGCACTAGCCGTCAACATATCACGATCTGTTGATGATCCGCCGAGACATAGCGGGGGTGACGGGGTCCGGGAATCTGAATACTCTGGGTCAGTAGATCTCTATGTTGTCGGGATTGCATCCCCGCCGACGAAGTCGTTGTGCTCACGGTCGGCTTCTCGGACAATTCAACTACGATGTCGGCTGCGTGGGCGTGGTCGCCCGCCACGCCGGAAGCGACACGCTTGAGGAGAACCGATGGCGTAACCGTTCAGGGGGGCGCTTGAGCTGACGCTCACCGGGAGCGCTTGCGGGAT
>CAZFPM010000084.1:0-21556 GCA_964520965.1 uncultured Myxococcales bacterium | reverse complement strand
TGTGCTAATGGGAAGCGGCGCGCCGCTCGTCACGCGCTCCTCGCATCGAAGCCGCGATGACCTCCACCGCCGCCACCGCAGAGGCTGGGGCCACGCAGCCAGCCGCCTCGCCGGAAGCCGAGTCGGACGGTCGCGCGCTTGCCGATCCGCGCGAGCAGGAGCTGGCGAATTCCGGTGCGATGACGCAGGGGTCGGTCTCCGTCGTCATCGCCGTCTTCGACGAGGTCGACTCGTTGCCCGCGCTGGCCGACGAGCTGCGGGCGACGTTCGCCGGCAGCGACCGCCGGTGGGAGGTCATCTTCGTCGATGACGGCTCCACCGACGGGTCGCGGCGAGTCGAGCGGCGAATCTGCCACGAAGACCCCCACTTCCGCAGCGTTCACCTGCGTCGGAACTTCGGCAAGGCCGCGGCACTCGATGTCGGTTTCCGCCGAGCGCGGGGGGACATCGTCGTGACGATGGACGCCGATCTGCAAGACGACCCCGGGGGGATCGCGGACCTGATCGCACCGATCGAAGATGGGTCGGCCGACCTCGTCAGTGGCTGGAAGTACCCCCGTCGCGATCCGCTCTCCAAGCGCATCCCGTCGAAGATCTACAACACGGTGACGAAGCTCGCGACCGGGCTCGCGCTTCACGACATGAACTGCGGTTTCAAGGCCTATCGGCGAGAGGTGATCGGCGAGCTCTCGCTCTACGGCGAGATGCATCGCTACATCCCCGTCATCGCCAGCGGAGCCGGGTTTACGGTCACCGAGGTCAAGGTCAACCACCGAGCGCGCCAACACGGGGCGTCGAAATACGCCTATGCGCGCTTCGTGCGCGGTTTTCTCGACCTCCTCACCGTGGTCTTCATCACCCGATATCGTCGCCGACCGCTGCACCTGATCGGCGGGCTCGGGCTGTTGATGGGGGGCATCGGCCTTGCGATCCTTCTCTATCTGACGGGCCTCTGGTTCCTCGGAGAGCCGATCGGCTCGCGGCCGCTGCTGGCCCTGGGCATGCTGCTGATTCTCGTCGCCGGCCAGTTCTTCACCTTCGGCCTGCTGGCCGAGATGACGACCTACTACAGCCACCCGGACCGCAACGACTACCCGGTGATCGCCGAGATCGGCTTCGACACGGGGGACGATGGCGTCGACAGCACATTCCGGTCGGCATGAAGCTCCCGCGCTCCATCTCCGAGCTCGTGCCGAGGCTCGCGGGCTACCGGCTCTCCCGCTCGCGCGTGGTCGAGCCCCCGGCCCCGATCAACCTCACGCTCTCGATCACCAACCAGTGCAACTCGCGCTGCCAGAGCTGCGATATCTGGAAGATCTATCCGGCCGAGAAGAAGCGACTGCCCGAGGAACTCAGCGTCTCCGAGATCGAGCGGATCTTCGCGAGCATCGGGCCCGTCTACTTCTTCAACATCTCGGGGGGCGAGCCCTTTCTGCGAAAGGACATCGTCGACATCGTGCGCGCCGGGTGCGTCCACCTCAAACCCTCGGTGGTCCATGTGCCGACCAACGGGCTCGGACCCCGGCGCGTCGCGGCCCTGACAGAGGAGATCCTCGTCGGCATGCGTGAGTGGGGCCCGCCCGGGGTGAAGCTCACGCTCAAACCGTCGTTCGACGGGGTCGGCGAGTTCCACGACTGGGTGCGAGGCATCCCCGGGAACTACGCGAAGCTCCAGGAGACACTGCGGCTGCTCGGCGAGCTCCGAGCCCGCTACGACCACCTGCGAGTCGGGGTCGGTACGGTCATCAGCACGATGAACATCGACAATCTCCCGGAGATCATCGACGAGGCTCGGAGCTTCGGGGTCGACACCTATATCAGCGAAGTCGCCGAGGAGCGCGACGAGATGCGGAACGTCGGCACCGGCATCACGCCCGGTCACGAGGAGTACGGCGCCGCGATCGCCGAGTTCCGCGCCGAGACCCGACGCCGGATCGTCGACGCCAGCGGGCTCGAGTTGCTCACCCTCGGCATGCGCCACCACTACTACGAGATCACCCGCCGCTGGCTCCGTGACCGCCGGCAGGTCATCCCGTGCTACGCCGGCGTGTCCAACGCCCACATCTCCGCCTACGGAGATCTGTGGCCGTGCGCGATCCTCGCCGGGTCGAAGAGCCTCGGGAACCTCAAGGACGTCGATTACGACTTCTGGCGCTTGTGGCACTCGAGCCGAGCCGACGAGGTCCGCGGTGGCATCGCCCGTGGGGAGTGCGATTGCCCTCTGGCGAACCAAGCCTACGCGAACATGTTGCTCTCGCCCCGCGCCATGGCCCGCGTCGCGGCCACGGTCGTGCGCACGAAGCTCGACGCGTTGCTCGGTCGCCCGGTGTCCGATGACGGGTCCACGTCGGGGCGGGGAGCCGCCGGCGGTCGACCGTCCGGGATCGGGCACGCGGCGTGAGGATCGCGCTTCTCGGGCCGGTCCACCCTTACCGCGGTGGCATCGCACACTACACGGCACGCCTCGGGCGCGCCCTCGTCGACGCAGGGCACGAGGTGCTCGTCGTCAACCTGACGCGCCAATACCCGGCGGCCCTCTTCCCCGGGACGACCCAGGAGGACCACTCCGGGCACGCCTTCGATTTCCCGGCCGAGCGCATCGTCGATTCGCTCGATCCGCGGTCGTGGGTCAGGGCACTGCGGCGGGTGCGGAAGTGGGGCGCCGAGCAGCTGGTCGTGCAGTGGTGGCATCCGTACTTCGCGGCGTCGTTCGGCACGATCGCGCATGGCGCCCGCCGTATCGGTGTCGAGGTCGTGTTCGTCTGCCACAACGTCCTTCCGCACGAGTCGTCGGCGGTCGATCGCGCTCTCTGTCACTACGCCTACCGGGCGCCGCACCGCTTCGTGGTGCACGCCCGGGCCGAAGAGGCCAGGGTGAGGGACTTCGTCAGCGGCCGAGAGGTCGCCGTCCACCCGCACCCGGTCTACGATCTCTTCGACGAGGGGCCTCGCCCGGACCGGGGCTCGGCGAGAGAGACGCTCGGCATCGCGCCCGACCGGAGAGTTCTGCTCTTCTTCGGGCTGATCCGCGCCTACAAGGGCCTCGACGTCCTGCTGCGGGCGATGCCCGGAATCGTGCGGCGGTGCGGAGCGATGCTCCTCGTCGCCGGCGAGTGCTACGACGATCCGGATCTCTACCACGATCTGGTTCGCGAGAACGGGCTGGGCCCCGACGTTCGGCTGGAGATGCGCTACGTCGCCAACGAAGAGGTGCCGACCCTGATGGCGGCGTCCGACGCTGTCGTGCTCCCGTATCGACACGCGACCCAGAGCGGGGTCGCGCAGGTCGCCTATGCTTGCGGTCGTCCCGTGATCACGACCGCGGTCGGCGGAATCCCGGAGGTCGTCTGGGACGGCGAGACCGGGCTCCTCGTGCCGCCCGACGATCCCGCGGCGCTGGCCGATGCGGTCGTACGCTTCTACGATGACGGCCTCGGGCCCCGTCTCGAGGCCGGCGTCGACAAGCGAACCGCCGAGCTGGGCTGGGGCGGTCTGGTGAACGCGATCGTAGCGCGATGACGACGTCTCCCTGGTTCGAAGACCCCGCCTTCTGGGCGGCGATGCGCCCGGCCCTCTTCTCTGCCGAGCGGGTGGCGGCGGCGCCGTCGGAGCTCGACGCCATCGATGACCTGGTCCGTCGCTGCGGCGGTGGCGCCATCGGTCCCGGCACCCGGGTCGTCGACATGCCATGCGGCGTCGGTCGTCACAGCATCGAGCTGGCGCGGCGCGGCGCGGCGGTGACCGCGGTCGATCTGACCGAGGCCTTTCTCGATGTGGGTCGCAAGACGGCGGCCGAGGTCGGTGCCGAGGTCGAGTTCGTGCACGCCGACATGCGCACGCTCGATCTGCCCGAGGCCCGATACGACCTCGGCCTGAACCTCTTCACATCGCTCGGGTACTCGGGAGACGAGGCCGACGACCTCGCCACCCTCGGCAACTTCGCACGCGCGTTGGTGCCGGGTGGGCTGCTCGTGGTCGACCTCTTCGGCAAGGAGATCCTCGCCCGTATCTTCCAGCCGAAGCGGTACAGCGAGATCGGCGGATACGTGGTGCACGAGAAGGTCGAGATCCTCGACGACTGGCAGTCGGTGCGGGTCGAGTTCTGCATGGAACGTGACGGCGACCGGCGTACCCAGATCTTTCACCACCGCATCTACGCCGCCAGCGATCTCATCCGCATGTTGACCGCCGTCGGGTTCGTCGACGTGCGGTGTTTCGGTCAGGCTGACGGCCGCCCCTACGATCACGAGGCCGAGCGCCTCGTCGTCGTCGCCGTGCGGGGCGAGGGGCATCCGCCCACGGGAGCGGAAGCATGATCGCGTTCTCACGCCCCGTGCGGTCGCCGCTCGAAGACGCCTACCTCCAACAGGCACTCGACTCCGGTCACGCTCATGGCGACGGGCCGTTCACCGAACGCGCTTCCCGCTGGCTGTCCGAACGCCATCGCGGCGCCGAGGTCCTGTTGACACCGTCGGCGACCCACGCGCTCGAGCTCTCCGCGCTCCTGCTGGACCTCGGCCCGGACGACGACGTCGTGGTGCCGTCATTCACGTTCACCTCGACCGCGAACGCGTTCGCGCTGCGCGGGGCGCGGATTCGGTTCGCCGATGTCGACCCCGGAACGTTCACCATGGGGCTCGCCGAGATGAAAGCGGCGGTCACCGACCGCACCCGCTGCGTCGTCGTGGTGCACTACGGTGGGGTCAGCCCGGACATCGGCGCGATCGCCGACTTCTGCCAGGTCCGGGGCATCGCGCTGGTCGAGGACAACGCACACGGGCTCTTCGGAATGACCGACGGCCGGCCGCTCGGGACCTTTGGCACCCTGGCCGCGCTCAGCTTCCACGGCACGAAGAACGTGAGCTGTGGCGAGGGCGGTGCCCTGTTGATCAACGACCCGACGCTCCTCCGCAAGGCGGAGATGATGCGCGAGAAGGGCACTGACCGGGCCGCGTTCTTCCGCGGCGAGGTCGACAAATATCGGTGGCGCACGCTCGGATCGAGCTGGCTCCTCGCCGACGTGCTCGCCGCGCTGCTCCTGGCACAGCTGGAGAACAGCGACTGGATGCAGAAGCGACGCCAGACGGTGTGGAGCACCTACCAGACCCATCTCGAGCCGGTCGCGCGAGACCTCGGGGTGACCCTGCAGCGCGTGCCGGCGCGCTGCGAGCACCCGGCGCACCTCTTCGCGTTGCTCGTATCGCCGCACCGGGACCGCGAGCGGGTGCTGGCGCGTTGTCGCGAGGCGGGGTTCTACGCCGTGAGTCACTACGAACCGCTCCACCTGGCGCCGATCGGACTCTCGGACGCCACGCTGCCCGTGACAGCGGACATCGCGCCGCGCCTCGTGCGGTTGCCGGTGCACGCCGGAATGGAGCACCACGAAGCCGTCCGCGTCGCCGAGCGGCTGGTGCGGATCCTCGAGCCCGGGAGGTCGACGTGACGATCCTCGTGACCGGCGCTGCCGGATTCATCGGTTCGAACCTGGTGCGACACCTGCTCGCGGAGGATCCGGATTGCCGGGTCGTCTCCTACGACGTGCTGACCTACGCGGGCAACCTGGAGAACCTCGCCGACGTCGCGGCCGACCCGCGTCACGTGTTCGTCCGCGGTGACGTGGTCGATCGAGAGGCGCTCGCGGCCCTCTTCGCGGAGCACCGGATCGAGATCGTCTACCACCTCGCGGCGGAGAGCCACGTCGACCGGTCGATCGCCGGGCCGATGGCGTTCGTGAAGACCAACGTCGAGGGGACGGCGGCTCTGCTCCAGGTCGCATCGAAGACCTGGGGAGACCGCGCCGACGTTCGCTTCGTGCACGTCAGCACCGACGAGGTGTTCGGGTCTCTCGGCCCGACCGGGCTCTTCGACGAGTACACCCCTTACGCGCCCCGCAGCCCCTACTCGGCGTCGAAGGCCGCGAGCGATCACATGGCTCGGGCGTGGCACGAGACCTACGGTCTGCCGGTTGTCGTGACGAACTGCACGAATAACTACGGGCCCTACCAGTTCCCGGAGAAACTGATTCCGGTGGTCGTGACCCGGGCGCTGTCCGGCGACGCGGTACCGGTCTACGGCCGCGGCGCAAATGTGCGGGACTGGCTCTTCGTCGGGGACCACTGCCGCGCGCTGGCGCGCGTCTGCGCCGCCGGGGCGCCGGGCGAGACCTACTGTATCGGCGGCGAAGCCGAGGTGCGGAACCTCGACCTCGTCGAGCGGATCCTGGACGAGGTCGACCGGCAGACCGGGCGCACGGCCGGGGCGAGCCGTGCGCTGATCCGCTTCGTGACGGATCGTCCCGGCCACGATTTCCGCTACGCGATGGACATCGGAAGGATCCGGCGGGAGCTCGGCTGGGAGCCCACGGTCGACCTGGACCACGGGCTCGCGAAGACGGTGCGTTGGTACGTGGACAACCAGGACTGGTGCGCGCGGGCGCGGAGCGGCGAGAGTCGCCGCTTCGAAGAGGCGTGGTACGCGAAGCGTATCGCCGAAGGGCGGCGCAACGTCGATGCGGGAGAGGACGAATGAGTGACGGCGTGAGAGGGATTCTGCTCGCCGGTGGCAAGGGGACCCGGCTGTATCCGATGACCGGCATCGTCTCGAAGCAGCTTCAGCCGATCTACAACAAGCCGATGGTCTTCTACTCGCTGACGACGCTGATGGTCGCCGGCGTGCGAGAGATCCTGGTGATCTCGTCTCCCGAGGACCTTCCGCGTTTCGAAGAGCTCCTCGGTGACGGCGCCCGGTGGGGGATCGAGCTGTCGTACGCCGTGCAGGACGCGCCGCGGGGCATCGCCGACGCGTTCCGGGTCGGCGCCGAGTTCGCCCGCGGACGTCGCACGATGCTGATGTTGGGTGACAACCTGATCTACGGGCGGCTCGATTTCCTCCGGCAGGCGATCTCGGCGCATACCGACGGGGCCACGATTTTCGCCTATCAGGTGGCGAACCCGAGCGACTACGGCGTGGTCGAGTTCGACGACGCGTTCCACGTGTTGAGCCTCGAGGAGAAGCCGTCGAGCCCCCGTTCGGACTGGGCCGTGCCCGGGCTCTACCTCTACGGCACAGACATCGTCGACAAAGCCTGTGCCTTGACCCCCTCAGCCCGCGGCGAGCTGGAGATCACCGATCTCAACCGGGTGTACCTGTCCGAGGGACGCCTCCGCGCGCAACCCATGGGCCGCGGCATCGCCTGGCTGGACACCGGGACGCCGGAGAACCTGCTCAACGCGAGCAACTTCGTGCACGCGATCGAGTCGCGGCAGGGGCTGATCATCGGTTCGCCGGAAGAGGCTGCATACCGGATGGGCTTCATCGACGACGCCGGCCTCGCCGCGGCGGTGCGCGCACTGCCCGATTGCCCGTATCGCGACTATGTCGCCCGGCTTGCCGGGGACTGACGCTGGAGTGACCGTTCGGGCGGGACAACCGGGACGAACGGCTCGCGCAAAGGCGCAAAGGCGCAAAGGCGCAAAGAGAACCTGTTCTTGGCGGCTTTGCGGCTTTGCGCGAGATCTGCTCCCCCGGCGGTGACCGAACTTCAGCCGACGGTCTCCCGGTGCAGGACGTCGATCGCATCGGGAGCGATCGTACGCAGCGCGGGGAACGCGTCTTCGAACGCCAGCTTCTCCAACGTCGAGTCGTTGATCAGGATGCACCGCGCCGTTTCGATGTCGTGGGCGGCGAGCAGCGCCGCCACCGTGGCGACCTTGTCGTCGGCGTGTCGGACATCGACGAACACGTTCGGGATTCGCAGGCGCTCGATCGTGCCGGTGGGGTCCGGGTTCTTGCTGACGAGGAGCTGACGGCGGTCCTGGTTCTCGAGCTCGTAGAGCCAGGCGATCGTCTCGGGATCGGCCTTTCCGTCTTTGCGCACCAGGGTGTCGTCGAGGTCCCAGATCACCCAGTCGAAGTCGTCGACGTTGCCACGACGATTCAACGAACGGACGACCCGGACTCCGTGCAGCGGCTGCGGAACACGTATCGGGTGCCCGGCGAACGAGAAGAGCGCGATCAGCGGGATGTTGACGCCCGACAGACGGGTCAACCCCATGGAGCCGCCGACCCGGGCATTGACCTCCAACAAGCGCGGTACGCCGTCGGCGTCCTCCTTGAACTGCGCGAACCACGGACCGGCGATCGGAAGCGTCTGGCCGGCAAGACGGATCCAGGTCTGGATCTGCGGATGATCGACCTGCTCGCTGCCGACGGCGATCCCCCGGGCCACCGACGTCCGGCACCGGACCTGGCAGAAGAGCAGCTTTCCGTCGCGGTCGCCGACGCAGTCGACGGTGTACTCCGGACCGGGAAGGACCTCTTGGAAGATCGTGCCCGGGCGACTGCGCGCGACCACCAACTCGTCGTCGGTGTGCACCACATGCGCGCCGCGCGACCCACTGCCGACGTCCGGCTTGGCGAAGCACGGCAGCTCCATGATGTCTTCGCGGAACTTCCGCGCCGTCTTCAGCACGGAGTACAGCGCCATCAGCGTCCGGCGCTTCGACAGGAGCAGCTCGGCCACGGTCGGATTCGGGCCGACCACCGGAACCGCCGGGTCCTCCCACGCGCTCATTTCGGCCATGAGGGCGTCGGTCGTCGGGAAGACGAAGTGGATGTCGTGTTTCTTGGTGAACGCGACCATCGCCTTGCGGAACTTCGCGTCACCGAGGGGGGGCAGCTCGTGGTGTTCCCGCAACACGAGGCGCGAGGGGTCGTCCTCCAGCGCGTAGCTCGACGCCCCAAAAACCTTGACCTTCGGGTGCTTTCGCAGCGCCTCGACGATCTCGAGGCCGGGCTCGTTGCACGATGGGAACACCAATACGTTGTGCATGCGCGCAGCGTTGCCCCTTTTTGTGCGACACGCAAGCGAGTGGAGATGCCCGCCAACTTCTTCCCCTGTGGGCCCTCTCGCAGGACAATGGCCCCGTGGAACAGGAAAACCCCCTCGACATCTCGGTCGTCATCCCGGTCTTTGGCGGCGAGGCGACCCTGCGAACGCTCGTCGGGCGCTGCGTTTCGGCGCTGGACATCGCTGGGGCCCGCCACGAGATCCTGCTGATCTGCGACCGCCCGCGAGACGGAAGCTGGCCGATCGCCCAGGAGCTCGCCCGCGAGCTGGACTCTGTGCAGGCGGTCCTGCTGCGCCGCAATTTCGGTCAGCACCCGGCGACCCTGCTCGGAATCCGGCGCGCCCGCGGACGCATCGTCGTCACCATGGACGAGGATCTGCAGCACGATCCCGACGACATCCCGACGTTGGTCGCGACGGCGGAGGAGATCGGGGGAATCGCGTACGGCATCGCCGAGGAGCTTCGGCATTCCTGGTGGCGCAATCTGAGCTCGCGTGTCGCGAAGCGAATCGTGGCGCGCTATCTCGGCCTCGGCTTCGCAAACGACATCTCGGCGTTCCGGGCGTTTCCCGCCGAGCTTCGCGAGGCGTTCGCCGACTACCGCGGCGAGCGCGTGGCGGTCGACGTTCTCCTGTCATGGGCGGGTGCGCCGATCAGGTCGGTGCGTTGCGAATACTCGGAGCGCGCCCAGGGGCAGTCCGGCTATTCCGTCGGCAAGCTCGTCGGCTACCTCCTCGACCTCGCGCTGGGTTACTCGACCGCGCCACTTCGGCTTGCGTCGTGGCTCGGGATCTGCTCGGTCGTCGTCGCGATCGCGATCGCCGCCTACGTGCTGCAGAACTGGGTGCGGCACGGCTCCGCGGTGCCCGGGTTCGCATTCATCGGCCTCTCGGTGGCCACTTTTGCCGGCGTTCAACTCCTCGCCCTCGGGTTGATCGGCGAGTACCTCGGCCGCCTGTATTTCAACAGTCTCGCGAAGCCGCAGTACCTGGTCGCCGAGGTCGAGCGCGGCAACGCGCCGGCCGAAGAGTCGACGTCGACGGAGGCCACCGGCGGATGACCAGCCCGTCCGCCCCGTCTGTCGGTCGGGAGCCGACCCGCTGGGAGCGCGTCGGTATCGTCGCCGGGGTGACCGCGCTCGTCGGCGCCGTCGCCACGATCGTGCTTCCGGCCTACCCTCCGGGGGACGCCGCGGCGCATCTTTTCGCCGTGATCGTCAACCTGCATCCGGAGCGGTTCGCTGGGTTCTACGAGCCCAACACCCCGCTCATGGGGATGGCCTTCGTTCAGATCGCGATACCGCTGGCCCGCGTGGTGTCTCTCGAGGTGGCCTGTCAGATCGTGATGCTCGCCGGGCTCGTCGTCCACGCGTTGGCGATGTGGCGCCTGTCTCGGAGGCTCGACACCGATCGGGGTGTGGCGCTGGCGATCGGCGCCATCGGGTTCGTCGGCTGGCGCTACGCGATGGGGTTCTTCGCGTTCTCACTCGCGACCGCGTTCGGGGCGCTCGCGTGGGACGCATGGCTCGGCCGTCGGGAGGGCCGCTTGCCGGGTTGGCTTGCGGCCGGGCTCTTCCTGCTCGCCGGTTGGGCGCACCCGATCGGCGGCGCCATGATTCTCGCCAACGTCGTGCTCGTCGACCTGCTGGCCGGTTGGCGGCGCACATGGCGCCCCTCCGACCTCGCGATCGTGTTGCCCGCGGCGGTGTGGATCGTCGGCACGACGGCGATCGGGCTATCGACGTTCTCCGAGATCGGCAGGATCGACGCCGTGGGCTCGACGTGGCTGCCGCTGAGCGAGGCGATCTGGGCCGCGTTCCAGACCGGGCTGTCCGGATTCTCACCCCTGGGCGGCATCGTCGCTGCGCTCGGGTTCGTCGTCGCTGCGTGGACTGCGTTCGGCGCCGATGATGCACCGGGGACGCCGACGAACCGAGCATGCGCGCGGGCGTCGCTGCTCTGGTTGGCGGCGTTCTTCGTGCTGCCCTTCCACGCCGCGGGTTGGCACTACGCCAGCGCGCGGGTGCTCTACCTCTGCTCTGCCCTGGCGATGATCGGGGTGGTCGGCCGGGGGCAGCGTCCGCGCTTCGGTTTCGCGATCGCCCTGTCGGCCGCAATCGCAATCGGTGCCGGGATCCCCGCGGCCGTGTCCGAGGCCGTCCGGATCGAGCACGCGGTCGCCGGGTACGACGGAGCTCCGATCGGCAACGCGTACGCCGTGACCTATCAGCCGGAGCCCGAGGCCTGGACGGCGCCTTGGCTGCAACCGTTCGGTGGGGCTGCCTTCTACGCTGCGACCGGTGGCGGGGCGCTCCCCGGCGCGTTCGCGAGCTCGCCGGCTCTGCACTCGATCCGGTTCGTCGGTGACTTCCCGCCGACGCGCACGATGCTCTTCGCCGTGCCCGCAGATTGCCTCGCCCACCCGGCCTGCGCGGCTCGCGACGTCGAGCGAGCAGACCGCGTCGCCGCCGACGCCGTAACGTTCGACTCGGTCGTCCTGGCCGGCGCTCCGTCGACGTTCGTCGCGAGGTTGGAGGCGCGTGGGTTCGTGCGACGGAGTGCGGGCATTCTCGAGCCGAGACCGGGGACACTTCGCATCGGTGTCGCCCGCCCGCCCGGCGAGATCGGTCAGCAGCTCTTCGTGCGGGCCGGCTACCCGGAGTCGGTCGGCGCATTCCGGGGCGGGCGTATCGACATGGCCGGTCCGGACCGGGGCCCGGTGTTCTTCGACCTGGCCCCCCTGCCTGCCGGACCGATCATGCTTCAGATCTTCGTCGACGCGGACGACGACGGCGCGTTCGGTGACGGCGACGTCGACGTCGTCGCGCCGACCCCCTTCGACATCCCGGCGGGACGAATCCTCGAGTTGGACGTCGCGCAGGACGGCTCCGTCAGTGTGTTGGGAGTCTCGTCGCCGGAGCCGGGCTGATCCTCGCGCTCAGGGGCTCTGGCGCTCGAAGACGATCAGGCGACCGCCAACGACGACGCGCCCGGCGAACCGGAAGTGCTCGGTCAACACCTCGCCGAGCCCACTCGAGTGCCCGGGGGTCACGGCGATCAGATCGAGGCCCTGGGCGACGGATCCCTGGCGGGCGAGCTGTCGGCGGATCTGGGCGTTCGTGGTGATGAAGGGTCGGTCGACGAGGGGCGCGCCGTACAGGTAGCTGACGCCGAGCGGCTGGTCCTCAGGAATGTCGGCGAGCCAGCGATGGACCTCGGCGACCGTCCCGGCGCCGGACTCGACGACCCGGTCGGGGTAGAACCACGCCTCCTGGAATCGGCGGCCGCCGGGGACCGCCGAAGAGCCCAGGAACGTCGACAGCGCGACCGTGCACGCGGCGATCGCGGCTACGGATCGGGCCAGACGCGCGCGACTCGCCGGTGCCCGATCGATTCGGTCGAGCACCCGTTCGAGTCCGGCGACCCCCGCGGCGAGCAGGGCCGGTGCAGCAAAGATCGGGTAGTGGAAGTTCAGCGCGACATCGGCCATGCGGGACGGCATGAGGACGAAGAGAACGCCGGGCAGGGCGACCAGCAGCCACCGCCCACCGAGCACCGCCGCTCCACCGAGCGTCGCGACGGCCGCGACGAAGATCTCGACCTTGTAGACCCCTGCCGAAGCCCACGTCGCCCACCAGGTCGCCGCGCTGTCGCCGAAGAAGATGCCGCCGACGCCGGAGACGCGCTCGGTCGCCACCGCGCCGCCGAAGTAGTCGCGCAACACGAACCAATAGACCGCCCAATAGGCGACCGCGAGCATCGAGCCACCGATTCGTACCCCCGCCCGGTCCCGCCACGGGACGCGTGTCGGCGCGAAGATGAGGGCGGTGCCGATGGTCATCAGGAACTCCTCCCGCATGAGGAGCGCTGCCGCCATCCCGCACAGGGCGGCCCGGTCGATGTCGCCGGTCCGCTGGATTCGGAGGAACGCCCACAACAGCAAGGGCACCGCGATGACGTCCGGGCGCGTGTCGAGAAGGAAGGGGTTGGCGACGAAGGGGGAGGCCGCGGTACCGACGACCGCTCCGAAGATGGCGAGCGGAGCTGGGCGCAAGCCGTGCTCGCCGGCGATGCGTCCGCAGGCAGCGCCGACCATCCAGAACGTAGCGCCCGCCGCGATCGACTGGGCCGCCATCAACACGTGCGCCGGTTCGAAGACGCGGGCGAACGGGGCGAGCAGTACCAGCGCCCAGTGCGCGTGGACCGCGAGCGCGTGCACCCCGACCACCGGGTTCATCCCGTCGCCGTGAGCGAATCCCCACAGCGCCCGGCCGTAGATCATCGTGTCGAACGTCTGGGCGATCCCGTGGAAGAGAAGCTGGTGGAGAAGCGCGAAGAGTCCGACCGTGACGCCGATCGCGCCGATCGCGAGAGGTACACGTGCCGGCCGATGGGCGCGCGGGTGCGGGACGTCGCTCATCGATCGTTGGTGACCGGCGCGGCGTCCACATCTTGCGGTCCGTCGGGCGTCGGGATCCGGGCTGGCACGAGCTGCCCGTCGAGGGTCACGAGCGCGATCTCGATGGATGCGGCGTCGAGTGAGACGACGGACTCGGCGACGCAGGACCCGCCGAGCGGGATCTGGGCCGGGTTGATCAGGCCGCTCAGCACCCAGGCGGGGAAGGTGTCGCCGGTCTCCGGAACCCGGATGACGACTCCGAGACTCCGGCCCTCGAGCTCCGGCTTGGGCATGCGGTCACGGAACAGGGTCACGTGCAGATTGTCGTGACGCACGTTGGTGCCGCACAGCCGGAATCCGGCCGCGGGCCACCAGGCGAGCGGCTCGCCGCACGGCGCGGGTCTCTCCTCGGCGTTGACCCGTCTCCAGGCGAGGCTCTGCCGCGCTCCGCGCGCCAGCACTGCGAGCCGGTCGGGGATGTAGTCGACGACGTAGAAGCCGTGGACGTCGGCCAGGAAGCGGCCCGTCGTGGTCCAATATCGAGCCGGAAGGACGACCCACGCCACGCCCTGGGGTACCTGTCCCTGCCCCTCGAGCCCTGCCAGCAACGTCGGGATCGGCAGGATCGTGCGCCGATTGGCGATGGGCCCGGCCAACTCGTGGGGCGCGGCGACCGCTGCCCCGTCCGGAACCCCGGACAGGAGGTCGTGGGCTTTCAGCAGCTCGTCTCCCTCGGCGAGCGTCGGCCGGGTGTCGTTCGGATCGTCTTCCGCTGCCAGGAGTACATAGAAGTTCTCGGTGCGGAACCGCCCGCCTGCGGGCAGCGCGCTCGACAGCGAGAAGCAGACCACGATCGCCGCCGCCGAGACCCACGGCAGGCGGGTGTCGGCCCGGGAGAAGCCCGGAAGGGCCCGCCGGAAACCCTCGCAGCCGGCGACGATGACCCCGGGCGCTGCGAAGGCGACGTAGTGGAAATTCAGCGCGAGCTCCTGCATTCGGCTCGACGCGAGCAAGAAGAGCAGCCCCGGCACGGCCGCCCCGAGCCACCGCCACCCGAGCGCACTCATCGCGCCCATCCCGACGGCCGCGACGAGTACGATCTCCGCCTTGTAGCGAAGAGCGGCGCCGATCGGGTGCTCCCCGTCCAGGAAGGCGCTCCCGACCTCCTGGGCGATCTCGTAGCTGCCGTCGCCGATCCACTGACGGAAACCGAACCAGTACAGGCACCACCATCCGAGGGCGACGACGACGCCGACGCCGCGGACGACGAGCTCGGACCGCCAGGGCCGCGACCAGGGGGAGAGGACCAACGCGCCGACGATGACCATCATCATCTCCTCGCGCACGAGGAGCGCGAGGCACATCACGCCCACGGATCGCCAGTCGAACCCGCCGCGCCGATGCGCGCGCAACAAGCCGTACGTCAGCAGGGGGACCGCGATGAGGTCGGGGCGGATGTCGAAGAGAAACGGGTTCACCACGATCGGGCTTCCGACCGTCACCGCGAACGCCCCGAAGAGTGCCGCGACGATGCTCACCCAAAGGTCGCGCCCGGCGTCGGACGCGAGGCGTCGGAACGTGTCGGCCACGAGCCATACCGTCACTCCCAACGCCACGGCCTGGGTGGCGATCAGCACCAGCGCCGGGTGCACGACGCGGGCGAACGGAGCGAGGAGGAAGAGCACGAAGTTGCTGTGGATCGACAGCACGTGCAGGTCGACCATCGGGTTGTGCAGGTCGCCGAACGCGGCGCCCCACAGGGAACGCACGTAGATCGCCGAGTCGTAGCTGTGCGCCCAGCCGGAGAAGACGAGCTGGTGGAGCATGGTGGCGACGGCGACCGTCACCGTGACCGCAGGCAACCACGCGGCCCAGGCGGTCACGTCGCGCGCAGTCGGTTCCGTCGGTTCGTGCCCGCTCACCGGGTCTCACTCCACATTCGGGCTCGCTCCAGCATCTCCGGAGTATCGACGTCCTGCCAGAATGCGTCGCCGATATCGAGTGTGTGCATGAGCCCGTCGTCGGCCAGCCGCTGGACGCCGGCCGACAGGGTGGCGTCCCCGGTCTGCGCTCTGACTGCGTCGAGCGCGTTCAGCAATCCGATCGTGGCGATGAACACCCCGACGTCGACGGCATCGTAGCTCTCCAAGGTCTTGCCGATACGAGCCATGCGTCCGCCGGGGGCGACGACCTTGGTGGCGTCGTCGAGATCGAACACGCCCCCGATGTTCCGGTCGACCAGGAGCACCGCTCCACCGTCGACCGGCTCGGCCGCGGCTGCCAGCTCGGCGATGGCGGGCGCGACGATGTGGTCCGACATGAGGATCAGGAAGGCCCCTTCGGTCAGTTCCGGTCGCGCCGCAAGCAGCGAGATGCCGTTGCCGAGGTGGTACTCGGGGTTGTCGACGCAGATCACCTCCGGCGGCGCGGATCGCGATCGGAGGTGGGCGTGCACACGTTCGGCCTCGTGACCCAACACCACGACGGCCCGACGGCAGCCGGCTCGTGCAGCCGTTCCGAGCGCGTGGTCGATCAACGCCTGGCCCCCCAATGGGACCAACGGCTTGGGCCCCATCGACAGGCGGGACCCGTGGCCGGCAGCGAGGATGACGGCGGTGTCGATCCGTCGAGGCAAACGGCAGCGGGAGACGAAGAGCTGAAGCCTAAGAGCTTCCCTACAGAATGGCGCCGAGACCAGGGTTCGACAGGTGCGCCAGATCGGCGACACGACATGTTGTGGTGTACCGGGCGTACTCCGCGACATGTCGTGGTGTCGAGATGGGGTGCGTGGCGAAGTCTGGGCCGGTGAGCATTTTGTAGGGAAGCTCCCAAGAACCGGGAATAGCGGACGCGGCGGCGACCCGCCAGCATGGCGGGCCCTGGTGAGCTGAGATACGGTACGACTTCCCGTCCACGAGAAGCGCGTTGCCCTCCGAGGCCCCCACGCACGCCGAGCGGCTCGCCCGGATCCGCCGCCCGGCCGACTACCCGCTGACGATTCTGTTGATCAACCCGATCAACCGGGTGCTCGTCGGTCCGGTTCATCGTCTCGGCATCTCGCCGAACGTGATCACGGCGCTCTCGTTCGGCGTGGGCGTCGTCGCGGCCTGGGCACTTCGCGAGGCCGTTGTGGTCGGCGGATGGGCGCGCATCGCGGCGCCGCTCCTCGTCTTTGCCGCCCACACCCTCGACGCACTCGACGGCGATGTCGCCCGCTACGGCGGAACCCGGTCGGTGTTCGGAGCAGCGATCGATCCGACCTTGGACCGGGTGCGCGAGCTCCTCTACGTCGGCGCCGTCGGGTGCGGCCTGGTGACCCTCGGTGACGCCGACGCGTGGGTGCCGGCGATGCTGTGTGGCGCTGCGGTCCTGCTCTACTACTACACGGTCGACGCCCACGTGAGCCGGGTCATGGGCGCGTTCGGGAACGACCTGCGCCGTCACGCGGTCACCGGTGGTGAGGTCGGGGGAGTCCGGGTCAAGTTCGGGCTGTACGAGCCGTTCATGTACGGGCTCGCTCTCGCCACGTCGGCGGGCTTTGGGAGCGAGGCGCTCTGGGTCCTCGCGGCGCTCTTCGCGCTGGGTTGGGCCGGGCAGCTGGTGAAGCTCTATCGGGCGTCGCGTCGCGCGCAGGAGGATCGAGGATGAGCGGGTCGATTCGGAACCCTGGCGCGGCGGCTGGCCCGCTGCTCGTGCTGCTGCCGGGGTTGGGGGCGGTGGCGACGACCTTCGTCGCCGGGGTCCAGGCCGTGCGCAGGCGGGGAGGCGCCGCTCACCCACCTGGCAGAGGAGGGGTATTGATAGGGTCCTTCATTGAGTCAGCTCGCTTCCGGCTTGCCCGAACCGCCGCTGCCGGCGTTGCTCGCTCGCCACGGGCCACCGGCCCGCAACTCGCTCTCGCCTGGTCGGCGACGATTCGTTCGGCGCCATCGAGCGATCCGTCTCGATGAAGGACCGTATGAGCCGGCAGCTCCCGGTCCGACCAGCCTTCGTGATCGCCCTGCAGGCCGTCGCGGCGTTCGGCGTCACCTCGTTGTTCCAGCGCGGTGCGCCGCCGTCGGCGCCCGGCGGTTTCGTGCCGATCGACGGCGCCGACGCGTCCGGCATTCGGTTGTTGCCGCGTTGGGACCTCGGCGCCGAGGCGACCCACATCGGCTCGGCCGGCGACGGCACCGGCCGCCTCTTCGTCGTCGAGAAGGTCGGCCGCGTTCGGGTGATCCGCGACGGCAAGGTGCAGGTTCGCCCGTTCATCGACATCCGGGAGCACGTGCGTGTCGACAACGCCGAACGCGGCCTGTTCAGCGTCGCGTTCCCTCCGGACTACGCCGACTCAGGCGCCTTCTACGCCTACTACACGGCCACCGGCGAGGGCGACGTCGTGATCGCCCGTTACACCGGCATGCCGGGCGCCGATCATGCCGACCCGGACAGCGTCGAGGAGCTGCTCCGCATTCCCCAACCCTGGCCCAACCACAATGGCGGCCAGCTCCAGTTCGGTCCTGACGGCCATCTCTACGCCGGCATCGGCGACGGCGGCGCCGGGGGTGATCCCCACGATGTCGCCGAGGATCCGGGCTCGCTGCTCGGCAAGCTCCTGCGCCTCGACGTCTCGGGGCCTGCGCCCGCGGCGCCCGCGGACAATCCCTGGGTCGACCGCGAGGGCGCGGCCCCCCTGGTCTGGGCAGTCGGCCTTCGGAATCCGTGGCGCTTCTCGTTCGATCGCGCCACCGGTGATCTGTGGATCGCCGATGTCGGCCAGGTGCGATGGGAGGAGTTCGATTTCGTCCCGGCTGGCAGCGGCGCGGGCGCAAACTTCGGCTGGAACACGCTCGAGGGCGCCCACTGCCACGAGCCCCGCGAAGGGTGCGAGACCGTGGGGCGATGGATGCCGATCCACGAGTACAGCCATGAACACGGCTGCTCGGTCACCGGCGGCTACGTCTACCGCGGTGACGAAGTCGCGTCGTTGGCCGGCACCTACCTGTTCGCGGACTTCTGCGCCGGGACCATCTGGGGGTTGCGGCGCACCGGCGAGACGGTCGGCGTCGAGTCACTCGCAACGGATACCGGCCTGCGCATCAGCTCGTTCGGCGAGGGCGACGACGGTGCGCTCTACGTGGTCGACCTGCGCGGGTGGGTGTTCGAGGTGGTGGGGCGGTGAACGAGATCGCCCGCGCCGTCTCCGTCGCCCTCGACGCCACCTCGGGCGTTCGCGTGGTCTCTTTCGACGTGTTCGATACGCTCCTGTTGAGGCGGCTACATCCGAAGACGGTCATCGCCCTCGAGCTGCGTCGTCTGCAGCACACGCTCGCCCTCCACGGGCTCGCGATCGAGCCGGACTTCGTCGCCGGGCACCGCGCCCGGTGGCACGCTGCGAAGGCGGAGCACTACCGAATCGGTGAGGCGGAGTGGACCGTGGACGAGTGGGCTCACGCCCTCGCCGACGACACCGATCTGGAACCCGGCCCGGTCATCAGCGCGGCGCGGTCCGCCTCGTTCATGTCGGAGGTCCTCGCGACCCATGCTCGCCCCGGCGCCGCCGCTGCGTTGACCGCACTCGTCTCGGCCGGCGTCGACGTGGTCGCGACCAGCGACACCTGGATGCCCGAAGATCTGTTGACCCTGCTACTCGCCGAGAAGGGGGTCGGGGTCGAGCGCGTCTACGCCAGCGGAACGCGGGGCTGCTCGAAGCGCCGCGGCGGTATCTTCGAGGTCGTCGCGGAGGACCTCGGCGTCGACGCAGATGCGATCCTTCACGTCGGCGACAACTGGAAGGGCGACTGGGTGCGGCCGCGGCAAGCAGGGTGGCGGTCGGTGTGGCTGCACCCCCCGTCGAAGCCTCAGCTCGAGACGCGCGTGACCGCGCTCCCGGCCTGGGCGACCCACCGGCGTGCGGCCGCCGACATCGCCAGAGCCCTCCACGCCGAGCCTGAAGGCGACGGTCTCGAGCGGATCGGCCACGCGCACCTGGCGCCGCTGCTCTGCGCGTTCCACCTGGCGCAGGAGCGGGTCTTTGACCAGGCCGAGGTAGAGCGCGTCGTCTATCTCGCCCGGGATGCATATCTCATGGTGCGGGTCCGCGAGATCCTCGATCCCGAGGGTCGTCCGACGACTTACCTGCGCCTGTCGCGGCGCGCGATCAGCCTCGCGCACCCCGCCGACCTTCTCGGCTCGGGATCCGGGATCGCCGGCCGGTTCGGCAAAGGGCGCGTCGACCAGTTTCTGGGCGCATTCGTGCTCCCGGAGGCGTGGGTCGCCGACCTCCTCGCCGCCGCCGGGCTCGAATGGGAATCGCCGCTCGACCTCGGGTCACGCGCGGCGTTGATGGCGGCGTTAGGGGCCCGACACGACGAGATAGAGGCGCTCCGTCGTGCCCAGCGCGCATTGCTCGGCGAATTCCTCCGCGATGCCGGCGTCGGCGAGGACACACGCATCGGGTTGGTCGACACGGGGTGGGCCGGAACGACGCAAGACGCGATGCGCGCCTGCGTGGCGCCCACGTGCTCGCTCGCTGGCGTGTACCTCGGCGTGAGCGCCGACGGAGAGACGCCGGTGCCCGGGTCGACCAAGTACGGCCTTCTGCGCGACGACCACCGCTCGACGCCTTTCGCGAATGCCTGGGATCGCGCGGCTGGTGTGCTGCGCGTGTGGGACACGGTGTTCCGGGAACCCCACGCGAGCGTGCGGCGTCTGGATCGCGCGGCAGACGGGCGCGTGGGACCGGTCTGGGACGAGCGCACCTGGCCCGACACGGAGCAGGCTTCGCTGACCGCGGCGGTCGCGCGGGGAGTCGAGGCGGGCGTGCGGGCGCGGGCAGAGGGTGCCGCCGCGCTGGCCGCGCTCGAAGACGACGTGCCGCTCGCCGCCCTCGAGGCGTATGCGTCCTCGGTGTCGCGGCGCCTGGTGGCCCATCCGACCCGAGACGAGGCCCGGGCGCTTCTGGCGTTGCGTTACGAAGAGGCCGATGGCGGCAAGCGGGCGCTCGGCTGGAGCGCGGTCCGCGACCGCACGGCGTGGTATCCCGGCATCGCGGCGGTGCTCGGGCTGGGCATCGCGAACAGGGCGCTCGACCTCGCGGCAGAGGGGGTGGACGCGCTCGTCGGGCGCAACGGGTGAGGGCAGCGCCGAGCCCCGGCCACTCCACGACTTGCGGCCAGCGAGCGACTCGTCTCGACGACGGCCCGATTCAGGGCTTCCGGGCGACTCTGAGCATCGACGCGCCGTTCGGCAACCGCCGAAAGAGGGCGTAGTCCAGCATCATCGCGCGGCCGGCTAATCGCGTGTGACGGAACACCGGGATCGACGTGCAGGCGTACGAGAAGAAGTGGGAGCGCATCCGGTACTCGACCGCCGCGAAGCCGGCGGAACGCAGGAGCGCCGTCGCCTCGCTGGTCCGAAGGCGCCGCAAGTGCGTCGGGTCTTCCCACCGCCACCGCCTGAACCCCTCCTCGGTGGCGTCGATGCGCCCGGTGAGCCGACTGACGACGTGCTCGATCGACCCGCGGTTCGCGCAGGGGGTGGTCCAGACGAACGCACCGCCCGGGCGAAGCAGCCGGAAGACGTCGGCGAGGTAGGCGCGCAGGTCGTGCACGTGCTCCATCACCTCGACGCTGACGACGAGATCGAACTCCGCATCGGGGAAGTCGGCGCGATCGCCCTGGAGCAGGCGGTACCGACCGGCGGCGTCGGGGTAGCGCTCGCCGAACCTCTCTCGGGCCACGGCGGAGATGTCACATGCCCAGAGCTCGGCCTCCGGCAGCAGCTCCGTCCACAGCCCGGTGTGCATGCCGCTGCCCGCGCCGTAGTCGAGCGCCTTGCGGACGCTCGCCGTGTCGACCATGCGAGGCAGGAAGTCGCGCAGCGCGGCCCAACGCGCGATCTCGTAGCCCGAGACCGCGCTCCGATAGCCGGTCTCGTAGCGGTCGTCGTAGACGTTGCGTAGGTCGTCCTGCATGCGTGCTTCGGCGTGCTTCGGAGGCCGGAGGAGCGCCCATCGTCGGAGGCCGGGCGCGGCACGTCAAGCCGAGCACGCCTGGGTGTGCGCGCCGTCGCGCGGCCCGTTGACAGCGCGCCCGGCCCGGTGGGAGAGTGCGGCCCCGCCGCAGGGATTTCGCCCGCACCCGGGGTGCGTCAGCCCGCAGGACGCCGCGTGCTCCAACTCTATGCGGAGGCTGACGTCATCGTGTCGAGCCCCGGTGGGTTTCTCCACGACCACTACGCGATCGACGACCGGCTGCGGGGCTTCGAGGTGGCGCTCTCTCTCGGCCGGCCGGTGATCGTGTTCGCGCAGTCGGTCGGTCCGTTCTGGA
>CAZFPM010000083.1:0-21581 GCA_964520965.1 uncultured Myxococcales bacterium | reverse complement strand
AGGCGTCGAGTGTGGCTTCGATCGATCTCCTGTCCATGGGTCCTCGGCCCGAGGTGGAACCCGATCCTATCGAGAGCGGATCGAGTCTTGCAAATTCGGTGCGGCTGGTGCCTTGCATAACAGGCCGGAGAATGATTAGCGTCGAAAGGTGAATGAGGATTCATTCACTCCTTGCCAAGAGAGGTAGAGATGGGCCATCTGATCTTCGACCGTCGCGACTGGCAATTCCTGATGCACGAACAGTTCGACTTCGCCGGACTGATCGACCTGGAGCCTTTCGCGGATTTCGACATGGAGACCTTCGACGCCATCGTCGAAGAGGGCGTGAAGTTCGCCGTCGAACGACTCGCGGACCTCAACCCGGTCGGTGACCGACAGGGGTGTCGCATCGAGGACGGGCGCGTGATCACACCGGACGGGTTCGTCGACGCGTGGAAGGAGACCCGCGCCCAGGGCTGGACCGCCGCGGCACACAGTCCCGAATACGGCGGAATGGGACTCCCGTACTCGATCTCCACCGTCATCTTCGAGGCCTTCAACGCCGCGTGCCAGGCCTTCGAGATGTTCTCCGGCCTCACCTCCGGCGCCGGGCACCTCATCGAGACCTTCGGCACCGAAGAGCTCAAGGCGACGTGGGTCGAGCGCATGTACTCCGGCGAGTTCGGCGGCACGATGTGCCTGACCGAGCCCCAGGCGGGCTCTGCCGTCGGCGAAGCGAGCACCTCCGCGCTCGAGCAAGACGACGGCACCTTCTTGGTCGAGGGCACCAAGATCTTCATCTCGGCCGGTGACGCCGAGTTCTACGACAACGTCGTCCACCTCGTCCTCGCCCGCATCAAGGGAGACCCCGAAGGCACCAAGGGCCTCAGCCTCTTCGCCGTGCCCCGCGACTTGCTGAACGACGACGGCTCCGTCGGCGACTACAACAACGTCTCGGTCGACTCGCTGGAGCACAAGCTCGGCATCAACGGCTCGCCGACCTGCACGCTCTCGTTCGGCGCCGACGGACCGTGCGTCGGCTATCTCGTCGGCGAACGGTGCTCCGGGCTCGTCCACATGTTCCAGATGATGAACGAGGCCCGAATCGCCTGCGGACTACAGGGCGTCGCCCAGGCCAACGCGGCCTATCAGCAGACGATCGCCTACGCCAGGGAACGGATCCAGGGGCCCGACATCAACGACCTCAAGGGTCCCAGCGTCCCGATCATCGAGCACCCGGATGTCCGGCGGAACCTGATGTTCATGAAGGCGTACGCCGAAGGGACCCGGGCGCTGGTTGCCAAGGCGGCTCTGGCCGCCGACTACGAGATGCACGCCACCGACCCGGAGCAGGCCGAGCGCGCCCGGAATCAGATCGAGCTGATGACGCCGATCGTGAAGGCGTACAGCACCGACCGCGCGTTCAAGGTCACCGAGCTCGCCGTGCAGGTCTTCGGCGGCTACGGCTATTGCCAGGAGTACCCGGTCGAGCAGTACCTGCGCGACACCAAGATCTCCTCGATCTACGAGGGCACCAACGGCATCCAGGCCCTCGACCTCCTCGGACGGAAGATGCGCATGAAGGGCGGCGCGCTCTTCATGGGCTACGTCATGGAGCTCTCCAGCTTCCTGAACCAGCTCGAGGGAATCGAGATCCTGCTTCCGGTGCACGGAGCCCTCGGGAAGGCCGGCTCCTCGCTCGGCGAAGTCGCCATGTGGATCGCGAAGGCCGGCCAACAGGATCGTGCGCTCGCGATGCTGCAGGCGACCCCGTTCCTCGAGCTCTTCGGCGACGTCATGGTCGGACAGCTGCTCGCCGACCAGGCACGCATCGCCATCGAGAAGCTCGAGGAGCTCGCCGGAACCGCGACGCCGACCCGCGAGCAGCGTGAGGGCGACCGCGAGATCAACTTCTACGCCGGCAAGGTCGACACCGCCCGCTTCTTCGCCGCCGAGGTACTCACCTGGGCCCCGTCCAAGGCCAAGGCGATGACCACCGGTGAGAACGCCGCGCTCCAGATGGTCTTCTGAGCTCGGAGCGCCGCAGGTGAGGGGTAGCTCGAGCTCCCCCCGCGGCGCTTCGCTCCGCCGACCCCGGCTCTCGGGGAGCGGCGCCGGGATCAGAACTGGTCGTGGAGGCGCGAGGCCGTCTTTTCGTCGAGGTCCAGCGCCCGCCGGAGCTGGACGAGGAAGGTCCGCTCCTCGGCGGCCAGCTCGCCATCGGCCACAGAGATGGCGACGGCCAGCCCGTAGGCGTTCTCCCGATCTCCCGGCGTCGGGAGATCGTCGGGGAGCGTCTCCAGACGCCGCGCGGTACCGCCCGTCGCAAACGCCCGCAGACGGCCGTTGATGTATTCGCGGAGCTGATCCTCGTCGAGACCGTCGAATTCGTTTCGCGAGATGATGAAGGCGATGATCGTGGCCAACTCTTCGTCGCGAAGCTCCTGATCTGCGGCCGCCGCCATCAGCAGGCAGTCCAGGAAGGCCTCCACGGGTTCCACCGTCGCCGGAACCGCTGGGACCGCGCCCGACTGCACGTCCTCGAACGCCCGGGCGACGTCCGACTCGGCGATCGCGAGCACCTTCTGCATCTGCCGCAGGAACGACACCTCGTCCTGATCGAGGCGCCCGTTCGCCAGCGCGACCGATACCGCCGCGCGGAACGCGAGTACCCGGTGCGCGTAGCCCGGCAGCGCGCCCGCCAGCGCATGAAGACGCACGTGGAAACCGTCCTTGACGATCCCTTCGAACGCCCGCTCCAGATCACCCCGGAGCTGGTCGCCGTCCATCCCCGTAAACTCGGCGTTGCCGGCGATCACCCGGATGATCTGCTCCGACTCCCGCTGGTCGAACTCACCGTCCGACACGGCACCGAGCACCATGGCCTCGATCACCCAGCGTCGCAGGTCGGTGACATCGACTTCGTAGCGCTCCGCGAACTTCTGCAGATCGGTCATGGATTCGTCACTGCCAGGCGAGTCGGTAGGGTCTACCCGGGCGAAGGGGCACGGGCTGCTCTTTGATCTGCCACCGAAAACCCGGTAACTCAACACTCGTCGTCCGCAAATCGTCCTTCGACCCGATCCGCCGATGCTCGGACTCGCCCGGATGCGTCTGCCCGTCCTCGTCCTCGCGCCTTTCACCCTGGCCGCGTGCGTGTCGACGGACGCCGTGATCGTCGCGATCGTCGACGCGGACGCCGTGGTGGACGGTGAGGCCGACGCCCCGGCGGACGGCAGCGGCGATGTCGAAACCGACACCGACGCCAGCGACGCCGCGGCGACAGATGCCGACCCGGCCGATGTCGATGCCGACGATGACGGCGCCGAAGCTGACGCCGACGCTAGCGCGCCCGACGCCTCCGACGCACCGCCGGATACGACCGACACCGACACCGGCGCCGACCTCCCCCCGGACCCGGTTCCCTGCGTCGACGACGACGTTTGTGGACCCGGCCGGAGCTGCATCGGCGGCTTCTGTTCCGATCTGGCCTGCGAACCCGGAGCGAGCCGCTGCCTCGGCGGGGGCCTGCTCGCCGAGATCTGCAACGAAGCCGGCACCGGTTGGGCTCCTCGGGATTGCGCCGCCCGCGCAGGTTGCGCCCCCGAGACCTGCATCTGCGCCGACGGCGCGTGCGTTCGGCTCGGATCCTGCGACCCGTCGACGACCTTCTGCGCTGGCGACGAGGTGGAGCGCTGCTCCGATGCCGGCGATCGCTTCGTCGTCGTCGACATCTGCCGGCGCGACGCCGGGCTGACCTGCGTCGACGGTGCGTGCGCCTGCCTCGATGGGTTGCGATGCGAAGACACCTGTGTCGACCCGGCCAGCGATCCCGCCCATTGTGGCGCGTGCAACTTCGGCTGTGACGGCGACGAGACGTGCGTCGACCGGTCCTGCGTCTGTGCCGAGCCGGCCCGGGTCTGCGGCGACCGATGCTCGAACCCGATGACCGACCCGGCCAACTGCGGGGAGTGCGGAGTCGCCTGCAACCTCGACCAGGTCTGCGCCGACGGCGTGTGCGCCTGTCCCGAAGGCGCGCTCGAGTGCGGCGACGTCTGCGCGAACACCGCGACCGATCCCGCCCACTGCGGCGCCTGCGGTCGCGCCTGTCCGGAAGGCCAGATCTGTGCAGAAGGCGAGTGCGCCTGCGAGATCGCCACGATGGTCCCCTGCGCCGACGGTTGCGTCGATCTCGCCGAAGACGAGAACCACTGTGGCGCGTGCGACGCCGCGTGCACGACCGGCGCCGAGTGCGTCGGCGGGGAGTGCAACTGTCTCGACTCGGCCGAGGTCTGTGGCGAGGATTGTGTCGACACCGCCACGGACCCTCGGCACTGCGGTGGGTGCGGCTTGCCCTGCGAGGGCGTCTGCGAAGGTGGAGTGTGTATTCCGCCCGATTGCGTGTGCGAATTCCCACTGAATTACTGCCGATTCGGAGAGGGGAGCTGCACCTCCCCACAGGGCTGTTGTGCGCCCTTCACCGCTTCGTGCGCAGACTCGGGTCTCCCTCCGTGCGAGTAGGTTGCCGCCACGGTGGCGGCGTGCCGAGGACCGGTCTGGCATCGCTTGTGGGACCGGCGGCGATCGGGCATGCTGGCCAACACACGTCGGATCCAGGGGTGTGGGCAGACCGGAGAGCCACTTGAGCGACGACGTCTTCCAGCGCAATCCGAACCACGCGGCGAGCTTGGAGCGCCTTCGCAGGACCGTCCGCATCCGGATGAAGCGACAGGCGTTCGATCTCGCCCACGACTTCGGTCATATCCAGCGGGTGTGGCGCAACGCCCAGCTGGTCGGTTCGCGGTGCGCGTCCGACGACGGGTGGACCGTCGACGGCGACATCGTCGAGGCGGCTTGCCTGCTGCACGAAATCGGTCGCGGCGCCGAGCGGCGCGGCGAACACCACTCCGACACGAGCGCCCGCATCGCCGACGGGATGCTGCGCAACGAGGGGCTCGGCGACCTGGTATGGCCGGTCGCCGAGACGATCATCTCCCACATGGGCGGTGGGCGAACACCGGACACGCCCGAGGGCAGAGTGTTGCGCGACGCAGACCTGCTCGAGGAGCTGGGCGCGATCGGCGTGGCCCGCGTGCTGCTGACCGGAGCGACCCACGCGACTCCGGCGCTCTACGAGCCGAACGACCCGCGCGCGCACGACCGCCCGTTGGATGACGGCGCATACCTGCTCGACCGCTTCCCGCGACGTCTGTTCGGGATCGTGACGCAGATGGAGACCCCGTTCGGCCGCGTCGAAGCCGAGTGGCGGACGACGATCCTCCGCGCCTACTACAACGCGTTCCTGCGCGAAGCGGGGTACGACGGGAAGTAGGCGACGACGGCGGAACCCACCAAGGGGACGGAGCTCGTCGCGTCGGGTCTGACTCTCTTGCTCAGGCACGGGAAATGCTTATTGCTCGGGACGGTGACCCTGCCCGCGGTAGACCGCAGCGCGACCTCAGCGATCCGAGCCACATGGAAGAGCGTCTCCCGTCCGCCGAAACCTCGGCAACTCCCCTCGAGCACAAGCCCGGCCGGAGCAACGTCGGCTTTCTTGTCGGCGCCCTCGCGATCGTCGGCGCGATCGTCTGGCTGACCTTCTCGTCGTTCGACGAGCAGATCTACTTCTACACCGTCGACGAGGCGACGGCGGAGTTCGACCGGATCGAGGGTCGAGAGGTGCGGATCAAGGGCAACGTCGTCGTCGACTCGCACCGGATGCAATCCGGTGTGCTGACCGACCATCTCTTCGCGATCACCGCTGGCGGGGCGACGGTCGAGGTTTCGTACACCGGCGCGCTGCCGGACACGTTCGACGACGATGTCGAGGTGACCGCCCTCGGCAAGCTCGTCGCGATCGATCGCTTCGAGGCGGTGGAGATTGTCGCCCAATGCCCGTCGCGGTACGAGCAGGCGCCCCCCACCTCGACCACCGCTAGCCGCTAGGAGGTTCCCCACAAGATGCCCACCGGCCCAGATTTCGCCGTGCACGCCATCTCGACACCACGACATGTAGCGGAGTACGCCCGGTACACCACAACATGTCGTAGTGCCGATCTGGCGCCCCAGTCGAACCCTGGCCTCGGCGCCATTTTGTAGGGAAGCTCCCAGGGTCCGAGCGGGGCCTTCCATCCAGCCCCGACAGAGACGACCACCGGTCGTACCCACGGGCCAGCTCCCCGGAGAAGAACGATGCCCATTCTCGGAACGGCGGCCCTGGTCGTCGCCTTCGGAGCTTCGCTGCTGACCATGTTCACCGGCGCCCTGGGCGGGCACCTGCGGTCGCGGCGCTACACGGAACTCTCACGCCAGGGCGTGTACGTGACGTGCGGCGCGATCCTCATCTCCGCCGCGGCGCTCCTCTACAGCTTCGTCACCGACGACTTCAGCCTGCCCTACGTGCACGGGCGTTCCGACCTGAGAATGCCAGTCCAGTACGTCATCGCGGCGTTCTGGGGCGGGCAGGAGGGCAGCCTGCTCTTCTGGGTCACCCTCACCACGACCTTCGGTGCGGCCGCCGCGTTCGTGAACCGCGCGCGCATCCCGCGCGTGATGCCGTATTACCACGCCGTGCTCTCCGGCGTGACCGCGGGCCTGCTCTTCATCCTGATCTTCGTCACCAACCCCTTCGTGCAGTTCAACGTGATGGACACCCCGCTCAACGGGGTCGGGCTCAACCCGTTGCTGCAGAACCCCTTGATGACGATCCATCCGCCGACGCTGCTCGCCGGATTCGCGACGTTCGCAGTCCCCTACTCGTTCGGGATGGCGGCGCTCCTCGCCCGAGACAAGTCCGCGGACCCCCTCCGCGCCACGCGCAAGTGGACGCTGATCTCCTGGCTCCTCCTCTCCGTCGGCAACATCCTCGGCGGCATGTGGGCCTACCAGGAGCTCGGCTGGGGCGGATACTGGGGATGGGACCCTGTGGAGAACGCCGCGCTGATTCCCTGGTTCGCCGCCTCGGCCTACCTACACAGCGTGATCATCCAGGAGCAGCGGGGCATGTTCCGCAAGTGGAACGCGATCCTCGTCTCGGTGACCTTCCTGCTCACCGTCTTCGGCACCTGGATGACCCGCTCCGGCCTCGTTCAGTCGGTCCACACGTTCGCGGCCAGCGAGGTCGGGGACTACTTCCTCGTCTACCTGATCGCGCTGACCCTCTTCTCGATCGGGTTGATCTGGTCGCGGTGGACCTCGCTGGTGAGCGACCATCGCATCGACTCGCCCGTGAGTCGCGAGGGTGCGTTCATGCTCAACAACTGGCTGCTCTGCGGCATCGGGTTCGTCGTCCTCTGGGGCACGCTATTCCCGAAAATCCGCGAGATGGCCACCGGAACGGCGGTGTCGATCGGCCCCGCCTGGTTCAACAAATTCACGACGCCGCTCGGGCTCGCCCTGCTCGGCCTGATGGCCCTCGGTACGCTCCTGCCGTGGCGTCGCGTCACCGTGCGCGCGCTCCGCAAGAACTTCACCCAGCCCGTCGCCCTCACCCTGGTCCTGACACCCGCGCTGGCCGCAGCGTATTGGATCGGCCGCGGCAAACCGCTCGGCCTGGAGCCCTTCGGCTACGACATGGGCATCGCCCTGACCGGGCTCACGCTGATCATCTTCAACACGGTCACGATCGTCGGCGAGTTCTACCGGGGAATTCGTGCCCGGATGCGAGGCACGGGCACGGGGCCGCTCTCCGCCATGTCCAACCTCTTCGCCCGGCACCGGCGGCGCTACGGCGGCTACGTCGTCCACACCGGCGTCATCATGATCTTCCTCGCGTTCTTCGGGAACGTCGGCAAGGTCGATCTCGACGTCACCCTGCACACCGGCGAAACGGTCCAGCTCGGCGACTACGAGATCACCTTCGACGAGTTCGAGGTCCTCGACACCATGGACAAGCGGGAGATTTACGCGTCGATGACCTTGTGGCGGAACGGGAACGTCATCGGCGAGCTGCGACCCGCACGGTACGACTTCAACGACTACTCGATGATGGTGGGGCAGGAGCCTGATATGATGAAGGTCACCTCGGAGATCTTCATCCGCTCGACGCCCCTCGAGGACGTCTACGTCGCGTTGCTCCAATTCGATCGCGGACAGGATGCCGCGGCCTTCAAGATGGTGGTCCTGCCCTTCACATGGTGGTTCTGGTTCGGCGGCATCATCCTCGTCGCCGGCACGATGATCTGCATGTGGCCCGACGAGGATCCGGTGAAGCGGCGCTATTGGCAGTACCGGTTCGGGCGGCGCCTCGAGGTCGGCATCCTCGCCGGGCTCCTCGCCATGCCGGTGGCGATATTCGGCGGAGAGATGGAAGCCTGGGCCGAAGAGGGCGCCGACCACGGCCCGGCACTGGTCGACACGCTGACCCGCGAACAAGTCGCGTTGGTCAACGAGGCCTTCTCGTTGGTGATGACGACCTGCAACGGATGTGCGGGCAAGTCGCTCGCGACCGCCAGCCCGAGCTGCTACCCCGCGAACCAGGACAAGCAGCGTATCCGCGACATGGCCGCCAGCGGCATGGGCCTCGACGACATCCTCGGCGTCTTCGTCGACGAGCGGGGAGAGCGGGCGCTCGCGATCCCCCCCGACTCCGGCGTCAATCGCCTGGCGTGGATCATCCCATCGGCGGCGATCGTGATCGGGATCTTCCTCGTGACCTTCTGGGCCCGAACGTGGAGCCGTGATACCGCGCTGCCGAGCACGGTCGCCGAACAGACGGGCACGCCGACCGAAGAAGGCGCAGCCCCTCCCGTAGAGGACGGCGAGTACATCGACCGACTCGAAGACGAACTCGCGGCATTGGACGCCTGATGGACCTCCTACCCCTCGCGATACTGGCTGCTGCCGTCGTCCTCTTCGTGGCCGCCTCCAGCAGGTTGGCGCGGCTCCTCGGCGAGACGGGGGAGCCGGACATCACCCTCGACGAAGACGCCGACGCCACCGCGCTCGGCGAGCTCGCCGAGCGGAAACAGATGGTCATGGCGTTGATGCTCTCCACACGACTCGACTTCGAAATGGAGAAGATCGGCGAGGACGATCGCGACCGGACGCTCGGGCGCCTGAAGAGCGAGGCCGTCGCCATCATGAAGCGCATGGACGAGCTCGGCGGCACCGACGCCGACCGGCAACGCGCCGAGCAGGAGCTCGACGCCTTCGTCGAGTCAGCCCTCGGCCCGGACGCGACCCGCGATTGGTCCGCCGCCGCCCGTCTCCGGCATGGCGGGAACGAGACCGCCGGGGTCGGCGCATGACGAGAACCCTCGTCTGTAGCGCCGCCGTCGCGCTGAGCATCGGACTCGCTGCCGCTGCGGTCGCCCAGGAGCGCCCGGCCGACCGGGCCGGTGTCCCCGACGACGCTGTTCACGCCGGTGTCGCGGCACCCGCCGATGCGGCCCGTGCCCCGGTCGCGGTTCCGTCCGACACGGTGCATGCCGGGATGGGAGGCGCGCGCGGCGCGGCTCCGTTGGCGGAGGGCTCCGGTGAGACCCGCGACGCGACGGTCGTCGTATCGGTGCGCGGGCCGAGCGGCGAGGGCCAGGCGGAGCCGGTCTCCGGCGTCATGGTGCAGCTCCACATCATGCGCCCGCCCCACGAAATGGCCGGAACGTTGCGACAGCGCACCAACGACCGCGGCCTCGCCGTGTTCCGCGCCGACTCGGGACCGGGTCTGGTCGCCTACGCCGAGGTGACGAGCGGTCGGCGCTTCTTTTCGCCGCAGATCGCGTTGGACGAGCCTGGCGGGCACACCGCGGAGATCGACATCCTCGGGACGAGCGACGACCCGAGCGCGGTCTTCGCGATCGACGTGCAGACCATCGTGGAGCTCTGGGAGGGCTACATCACGTTCACCGAGGTCTGGACCCTCGGGGTCGACCAGCCGGCGATGTTCGCCAGCGACCCCGGACGGCCGGAGACCCTGATCCAGATTCCGCTCCCCGACCGAGCCGAGGGCGCTCGCATCGTGCAGCCGCAGGAGCAGGCCCGGATCATCGACAACGTGGTTTCTCTGGCCGCCGAGGTCGAACCGCTCGGGTCCGACCCAAACCCACGCGCGGACCTGATCGTCCAGTACAGCATCAAGAGTCACGACCGGGCGCGGATGACGTGGGAGCGGACGCTCCCCATGGACATCCGCCACCTGATGGTCGTCGTCCCACAGACTTCGCGCTTCGAGCGCTTCCCGACCCTCGACGTCGACATCGAGGCACCGCGGTGCGGCATCAACACGCCTTCGGACGCCGTCTGTTTCGAGTCGATCGACTCCGATCCGAGGGGCAGCCGCGTCCGCGAGGGGACGGCGGTTCGCGTGGCCCGCGGGTACGGGCGCGCGGGCCAATCGCTGGAGGTCACCACCGTCGGCTGGCCGTCGAGCCCCCGCTGGGAGCGAGGCGCGTCCATCCTGGTCGGCTTGATCGTCGCGTTCATCGGGTTTGGACTGATCGCCCGTGAGCGCGGGCGACGGCTGGGACCCCAGCAGGTCTCGGCCCAACGTCTGGAAGCACTCCGCGCGCAACGCGACGCGCTCTTCCGGGCCGGCACCGACATCGAGGCCCGCTTCGTCGCCGGAGAGATGCTCGAGCGCGACTACGAGGTGGCGCGAGAACGAATCCGCGGCCAGCTCGGCGTGATCTACCGCCGCTTGAGGGAGTTGGTGTCGGAGTCGGCGAGCGCATGAGCGATCTCGCGCCCTTCGACTGGACCATGTCCGCACCCCGGGTTCGCCGGGTCGACGTGGGTGCCGTGGCGCGTTCGTTCGGGCGCGTCCAGGCCCTCTGGAACGTGACCACGACGTTCGAGGCCGGACGTATCTCTGTCCTGCTCGGTCCGAATGGCGCCGGTAAGACGACGCTGATGCACCTGCTGGCCACGCTCGACCGTCCGACCGAGGGCACCATCGCCTTCGACCAGCGGCTCGATAGCGTGGCACATCGGGAGACCGTGCGACCGCACATCGGGCTCGTCGGACACGACTCCCTGCTCTACGCCGACCTTAGCGGTCGCGAGAATCTCGCCTTCTTCTGCCGGATGTACGGCGTGTCGCCGGACCAGGTCGACCGCTGGCTCGAACGCGTCGATCTCGTCGAGGCCGCAGACAGGCAGGTCGGCGGCTACTCGCGAGGGATGAAGCAGCGCCTGTCGATCGCCCGAGCCCTCCTCGCCGAGCCGTCGGTCGTCCTCTTCGACGAGCCGCTGACCGGGCTCGACCGTGCGTCGCGGACCTTCTTCTGGCGTCTCGCCGGATGGCTGCGCGCGCGCGACCGGACCACCATCGTGATCACGCACCACCTCGCCTGGCCCCCCGGCCTCTGCGACCAGGCCGTCGTCCTCGATCGCGGCCGCGTCCGGGTCGACCGCGACCCCGACGAAGAGGAGCTCGCACAGGTGTACGCGTCTGCCGTGAGGGAGCGATGAAGGTCTTTCTCGACCAGACGGCCGCCATCGTCGCCAAGGACGTGCGCATCGAGCTGAGGACCCGCGAGATCCTCTACACGAGCCTGCTCTTCTCGATCGTCCTCGTCACCGTCTTCCTCTTCTCGGGGTTCGGCGAGCTCGCCGATATCCGCCGCGCGGCGCCTGGTGCGATGTGGGTGTGCATCACCTTCGTCGGCACGTTGATCTTCGCGCGCACGTTCCAGCGGGAGCGTGAGCAACGCGCGCTGCTCGGGCTGCTCCTCGTCCCGAACGTCACCGACTCCCTCTACGTCGGCAAGCTGCTGGTCAACCTCGCGTTGCTCGGTGTGGTCGAGCTCCTCCTGGTGCCGATCGTGGCGCTCGCGTTCCGCATCGACCTCGTGCCGGTGGCCGGGCCGATGTTCGCGCTCCTCGCCCTCGGGTCGTTCGGCTATTGCGCCCTCGGCACCGTGCTGGCGGCCGCGCTGGCCAGCGTCCGCTTGCGCGAGGTGATCCTGCCGCTGGTGCTCTACCCGCTCTGCCTGCCCCTCCTCGTCGCCGGCGCGAAAGGCACGGCGGTGTTGCTGGAGACCGGCGAGGCCGCCGCTGCCGGCGATTGGCTGAAGCTGTTGGTCGCCTTCGACGTGCTCTTCGTCGTGCTCTCCCGGTGGCTCTTCTCGCACGCGCTCGAGGGCGGCTGAGCAAGACACGCAAGAAGCCGCGGAATACCCGCCACGAAGCATGGTATTGAGACCCCCGAGCTCCTACTGGGAAGCTATCGATCCGGCGAAGCGTCCGCTACCCTGCGGGCCCCGATGTGGGGCTCGACGATGACACCGGCGCCCACGCGGCCCGGCGAAGACGAGAGCGCGATGGAACCACCTCTCAAACTCTACACGAAGGAGAGCGGCTCCGGCTGGGTTGCCTGGCTCGCGCTCCTGTCGTGCGTCGCCCTCGCAGGGGCGTTCGCGATGGTCTTCTTCTACGCGCCGGTGGAGCGCGTGATGGGGATCGTCCAGAAGATCTTCTACTTCCACGTGCCCTCGGCGATGGCGGCCTACGCCGGGTTCACGCTCTGCTGTGGCGCTTCGGTCGTCTATCTGGTCAACGGCCGATCGTCGGCCGACGTATGGGCACGCGCGGGCGCCGAGGTCGGCGTCGTCTTCTGCGCTGCGGTGCTGATCAGCGGCCCCCTCTGGGCCCGCAAGGCCTGGGGCACGTACTGGACCGGCGAACCACGCCTGCTCCTCACGCTCGTGCTCTGGCTGATCTTCGTCGCCTACCTGGTGATCCGGGAGGTCGGCGGTCGCGCTGAGATGACCCGGAAGATCTGCGCGGTGCTGGCGATCCTCGGCTTCGCCGACATCCCGTTGGTCAAGTACAGCGTCGACCGGTGGCGCGGGAACCACCCACAGGTCGTGACCGGCGAAGGAGGCGGCCTCGGGGCACCCGAGATGGGGCACGCGTTTGCCGCCTGCTCGATCGCCGTGCTGATCGTGTTCGTCGCGATCGTCGTGATGCGGGTCCGAACCGGACTCGTCGAAGAAGACATCGAAACCTGGCACCGCTCCCTGCACTCCCGGCGCATGCGCTTCGAGGACGTGCAGGCCCGGCGAGCCGAGAAGGCGGAGGGATGATGATACGCATCCTCGCACTGCTCCCAGTCCTGTTGATGACGGCCCCGCTCCTCGCGCAGACCGCGGACGAGGGGGTGCCCGCGGCCGCCCAGGCCAACGCTCCCGCCGCGATCGTCGCCGATGTCGATGACTCGGCGCCGGCCGGCGATGCCTACCTTCCCGCAGAGGACGGCGAGATCGAGCCGGTCCCGGGTGGGACCTTCATGCTGCTCGCCTACCTCGCACTCTGGGTGGCGACCGGTGGATACCTCTTCCGCCTCGCCTCGCGGCACCGCGCCGTCCAGGCGGAGCTCGGCGTTCTCCGCCGGCTCCTCGAGGACATCGATGACCGGTTGAACGAGCTTTCGTGAGCGTGTTTCATATCTTCTACATCGCAGCGTTCCTCTTCCTCGGCTTCTACGCCGGGATGTACGTCGGCAAGAAGAACGCGGTGCGCGAGATCGCCGACCGCGAGCGCGCCGAGCGCGAGCGCGCCGAGCGCGAGCGCAAGGCGCGCCAGGAGAAGCGCGACGAAGCACGCCGAGCTCAGCCCGCCGAGTCGTCCGAGTCGCCCGAGTCGTCCGAGGGGTAGACCACCTCGACGTCATCGCCGTCATCGCCGTCCGCGGCGCGGGCGCGCGCGAGGACGTCGGCGTCGGGCTCCGGCACGGTGAAGTGCACGGTGTCGGGAGCGGGCGTGTCGGCGGCGAGCTGCCCCATCGCATCGACCAGCGGCTTGAGGCCTGCCCGCGTCGCCGCACTGAACGCGAAGAAGCGGTGCCCGAGCCCCTCGAAGTGCGCGCGGAGCTCCGCTTCGCGCTCGGCGACGAAGGGCAGGTCCATCTTTCCGAGACCGACGATCTGCGGTCGCTCGGCCAGCGACGGACTGAACCGCCGTAGTTCGGTCATGATCGCGTCGAAGTCGGCCGCCGGGTCCCGTCCGTCGTCGATGCCCTCCATCGGCGGCGTCACCTCGACGATGTGGCAGAGCGCGCGACACCGCTCGATGTGACGGAGGAACTGAATGCCGAGTCCCCGGCCTTCGTGCGCCCCCTCGATCAGCCCGGGGACGTCGGCCACGATGAACGAGCGATAGTCGTGCCACTTCACCAGCCCGAGGTTCGGCTGAAGCGTGGTGAACGGGTACGCGGCGATCTTGGGCCGCGCGTTCGAGATCACCGAGATCAACGTCGACTTGCCAACGCTCGGGAACCCGATGATCCCGATGTCGGCGAGGAGCTTCAGCTCCAACACGACCGGGCGCGACTCCCCGGGCAGGCCGGGTTGGGCGTGGGTCGGCAGCTGGTTGATGGAACTCTTGAAGCGTGCGTTCCCCAGCCCGCCGCGCCCGCCTTTGGCGGCAACGATGCGGTCGCCGGGTTCGGTTAGGTCGGCGATCACCTCGCACGACTCGGCATCGCGGACGATGGTTCCTACGGGGACGCGGACGATGATGTCGGCGCCGTCTCGGCCGTCCTTGAGCTTGGTATTTCCGCGCACTCCGTTCTCGGCGGCGATCTCCTTGCGGTAGCGCAGGTCGATCAGGGTCCCGACGTTGGGGTCGGCCACGAAGATCACGCTGCCGCCGTCGCCTCCGTTTCCGCCGAAGGGCCCACCCCTCTCGATGTACTTCTCACGACGAAACGCCACGGCTCCGGCGCCGCCGTGCCCGGCGGTGGTGTTCAGTGTCACGCAGTCTACGAAGCGCATGGCGCCCTCGAGGAAGCCGGGCAAAAACAGAAACGGCGGCCGCCGGCCGCCGTCGCGACGTACGCCCGGAGAGCGCCTACTCGGCGGCTTCTTCGGCGAACGGGTAGACGCTGACCGACTTACGGCCGCCCTTCGAGTACTCGTAGGCGACCTTGCCGTCGATCAGGGCGAAGAGCGTGTAGTCGCGGCCGAGGCCGACGTTGTTGCCGGGGTGGAACTTCGTCCCGAGCTGGCGGACGATGATGTTCCCGGCGCGCACGAACTCGCCACCGAACTTCTTGACGCCACGGCGCTGGCCCGCGCTGTCGCGACCGTTCCGGGTCGAGCCTTGTCCCTTCTTATGTGCCATTTTCGGACTCCGAATTCCTGCGGGCGAGCGGCCCTAGCTGGCGATCGAGGTGACCTTCACCCGGGTGTAGTACTGCCGGTGCCCCTTCGTTCGCTTGTAGCCTTTGCGGCGCTTGAACTTGAAGACGATGATCTTCTTGGCGCGCTCTTGCGCCAGGATCTCGGCCTCGACCTTGGCCCCGGAGATCGTCGGCGTCCCGAGCTTCAGATCGGACCCCTGGCCGACGGCCAGCACGTCGTCGAACGCGATCTTGGAACCGACGTCGCCCGCGAGGCGCTCGACGTTGACCACGTCGCCCTCGGCGACCCGATACTGCTTTCCACCGGTTCGAATGACCGCGTACATCGCTATCTCCTTCTGTGCCGTGCTGCCTGGTGGGCCGATCGGCCACTCCGAAACACAGGCCCGCACGTGTTCGCCGGATCTCCGGCCACCCGGCGTTCGCCGCCGGTGCGCGTGAGCGCGGGAACCTAGGGGATGCCAACCGCTCGTGTCAACGAAATTCCTGGCCCTCCGGATCTTCCGTCGAGTCGGTCTCCTCCCCGGAGCGAGCGGCGCGGATCCGCTTGATCCACCGGTTCGACAGCCGCACGTATCGCTCGTACGTCTCCGCAGCCTCGTCACCGTCGATGTCCGTGCGAGCGCCGAGTGCGCGCTCCCGCTCCAGCCGGGCGTGTGACAGCGCGATCGCCGCCGCCACGCTGATGTTCAGCGACTCCGCGAAGCCCGACATCGGGATGACGAACGCGCCGTCGGCCGCCTCGCGCATCTCGTCCGAGATCCCCGCGTGCTCGTTGCCGAACACCAGTGCCGTTCGGCGGGAGAAGTCGACCGCGCCAAGCGGCTGGGCCGCGCCGACATCGGCGACCAATATCCGAAATCCCTGCGCCCGGAGCACCGCCGCGGCGTCCTCCGGGGTGTCGTGGCTGTGGATGCGCAACCACTTCTCGGCCCCGCGCGACACCGATCGCGCGTGCGGCTTGCTGGCGGCCTCGGGCCGCACCACGTGCACCTCGCTGAGCCCGAAGGCCTCGGCAGAGCGGTAGACTGCGGAGCGGTTGCCGGGGTCGTAGAGCCCCTCGAGCACCACCGTCAGCCCCTTCATGCGCTGTCCGATCACCTCGCGCATGCGTTCCAGGCGGCGCGGCCGGACGCGTGCCTCGAGGGCCGCGAGGGATTCTCGTGCCGGATCGTGAAACGCCATTCGGACCAATGGGTTGGAGGAGCGGCCGGGGGCTTCTGTACGTCCCTTGCACTCGATTGACAAGGCTGGGGGGCGGTGTTAGTCAATCGCGACTTCGCGCGCGTCGCGCGATGTCGATTTGTGTATAAAAACCAGCACTTTGGGCGAGATTCGCGCCCATTGGGAGGCCCATGGTTCCCGCAATCATCATCCTCGGAGCCCTGTTCGCACTTGCCGCCGCCTCACTGATGGTCGTGAGCGGTCAGCGCGCCAAGCTCGTGGAAGAAGTGCGCAATCTGCGCGACGACAAGGAATCGCTTCGCAAGGAGATCGGTGACGCCCGCGGGGAGATCGCCAAGGCGAAGGGCGACGCCGATGCGAGGGACCAGGACCTGAACAAGCTCCGCGCGGACCTCAAGGAAGCCAAGCAGAAGTCCCACGAACGACTCAAGGAGTCCGAGCGGCTGGCCAAACGCGTGTCGGCGCTGCACGACAAGCAGAAGTCGTACGCGGGCATGGACGAGGCCCGCGAGCAGATGATGGCCGCCACGACCGAGGCGGCCAACCTCCGTGCCGAGGTCGGCGCCCTCCAGGCCGAGCTCGCCGGATACCGCGCCGAGACCGCCCCCGCGGACGACGGCGCCGACGCTGGCGAGGACACCGTGCCCGCCGAGCAACTCCGCGCGCGCCTCGAAGCGCAGGCCCGCGAGATGAAGCGCAGCTTCGACGAGCAGTTCCGCAAGGAGCGTGAGCGCTTTGGCTCGGAGCTCCGTGCGTACCGCCGAAAGTCCGGCCGGTCGCTCAACGACATCGACCGGGAGCGCCGTCGCGCGGACAACAACGACAAGGCGTACGCCATCATGAAGAGCCAGCTCGAGGCCGCCCTCGACCGGCTCGCCAGCGTCGACCCGACGCTCCGGCGCCCCGACGCCCTCCGGCGCCCCGAGCCGGGCGAGGTCGAAGACGCGCAGATGGCGGCTGAGGCCCGCAAGGCCGCTGCCACTGCCGAGGACGAAACCGCGGCCGCTCGCAACGCCGCCCCCGCCGTCGACGAGGCACCCGCCCCGGCCGCTGAGCCCGCGGCCGCCGAAGCGCCCGCCAGCGACGAAACTCCCGCGGCCGCTCGCAACGCCGCCCCCGCCGTCGACGAGGCACCCGCCCCGGCCGCTGAGCCCGCGGCCGCCGAAGCGCCCGCCGGCGACGAAACTCCCGCGGCCGCCGAGGCGCCCGCCATCGACGAGACCCCCGCCGCCGACGAGACCCTCGCGGTCGCCGAGGAGTCTGCCGCGCCCGAAGAGCCGTCGGGCAGCGACCTGTCTGCGGCGGCTGCGGATGCGCCGGCAGCAGAAGAAGAGGCCGCGCCCGCGGAGCCCGCCGCCGCCGATGCGGCCGCTCCAGCCGAGGAGTCCGCGGCAGCCGACGAAACGACGGCGGCGGAGCCGACCGACGCCGCCAACCCCGACGAGGGCGCCGCCGAGCCGACCCCCGCCGAGCCGGCTGAGCCCGCGGCCGTCGAGGCACCGGCTGCCGAACCCGCCGCGGAGACGGCTGGAGACGATGCGCCCGAGGCAGTCGAGGCGCCCGCTGCCCAAACTCCGGCGGAGGCTGGGGGCGATGAATCCGAGCTGGTCGCCGCAGCGCCGGCCGCCGCTGGCCTCGGTGACTCCGACGAAGGTCCGGTCACCGACGTCGATGTGCCCGACCTCGCCGTGTCCCAGGACGACGACTCCCTGACGAGCGACGGCTGGGACCTCGACGACGATGTCCTGGCCAAGCTGACCGAGTCCGGCGAGAGCGACCAGGCCTGAGCGACGGCCGCCTCGTGCCGGCACGGGACCTTATGGGCAATGCCCCGTGCTCGGCCTACGACGACCTCGGGGCGCCGTCGCATTCGCCGCGGGTCGAGAACGTCCGCGCCGCGCTCCGCCGAGCGGCAGGCAGCCGACCGGCTCAGCCGAAGATGCGCTCCTCGGCGATCTGGTCGGCGATGATGTGCGTCGGCGTGTCCGTGCTCCGGGCGCGCTCGAACACCTGCATCAGCGTGTCGTGGATCGCGTCGCACCCGGCCAGCGCGACGTCCCGTGCGTAGCCATCCGGCCGGTACTCGGTGGCCACGTTGATCAGGCCGCCAGCGTTGATCACGTAGTCGGGGGCGTAGAGGATGCCCCGCTGCTGGAGCGAGAGACCGTGGCGATCTTCCGCCAGCACGTTGTTCGCGGCGCCGCCGATGATCTTCGTGCGCAGCGTGGGGATCGTCGCGTCGTCGAACACGGCTCCGAGGGCGCAGGGTGCCAGCACGTCGCACTCTACCGCCAGGATCTCGTCAGCGCCGACCATGGTGGCGCCGGTCGCCGTCGCCGTGCGCCGCAGGTTCTCCTCATTGACATCGGCGATCGTCAGCCGCGCACCTCGCTCGTGGAGTTGGGTCGCCAGGTAGTGACCGACGTGTCCGACTCCCTGGATGGCGACGTGCATTCCCGCCAGGTCGGTTCGGCCGAACTGGAACTCGACGGCTGCCTCGATCCCCCGCCGGCACCCGATCGCCGTGAACGGCGACGGATCGCCGCTGCCCGCCGACGTGCCGAGTACGTGCCGCGTCTCCCGGGCGATCACGTCCATGTCTCCGGTCGACGTGCCGGAATCCTCACACGTGACGTACACCCCGCCCAACGAGTCGACGAAGCGTCCGAACGCGAGGAAGAGCGCCTCTCGGTCGAAGTCGCCCTCCGGCAACATGATCACGGCCTTGCCGCCGCCATGAGGCAGGTGAGCGCCCGCCGCCTTGTAGGCCATGCCGCGGGCCAGACGCATCGCGTCTCGGATCGCCGCGTCCGACGACGGATAGCGGATCGCACGCGTTCCGCCGATTCCCGGGCCCCGGTTGGTGTTGTGAACCGCGATCACGGCTCGCAGCCCGGTGGCTTCGTCGTGGTGGATGTGCACCGCCCCGTAGCGGAGCTCCTGCATGTACCCGAAGAGATCCATGTTCCCTCTCGGCGAGCCGACGTGATCCCGTCGGCGTCTCTCGACCATCTACCGCAGTTTGCTAGAACACGTCCGTCGGCTCAGCAAGCACGTGGTCTGCCGCGGCGCGTCATCGCCTGGCGTCGCCAACGACGTCTGGTCTTCGCCTTGCCTCGGGAGCGGCGGCCGCCCGGCGGTGTCCGCCTTGACTCGAATTCGGTCCCCGACCACCCTCGGGGCCCCACACACCGTCAACCCGGTCTCAGGAGGTCTCGATGTTCCGCTTTGCCCGCGTGCTCCTCGTTCTGGCGTTCGGAACCGCGCTCGCCGCCTGCCCCACGGACGAGGTCGTCAGCGGCGGCGAGTCCGACGTCACCGACTCTCGCGGAGACACGGGTGATGGCCCCGGTACCGACACAGGGCGTCCGCCGGTCGACGCCGGCCCGGGCCCTGACATCGGCCCCGGTCCTGACACCGGCCCGGACCCTGACACCGGCCCGGACCCTGACACCGGTCCCGACCCTGACACCGGCCCGGACCCTGACACCGGTCCTGGACCCGACAGCGGGACGCCCGACCCGACGCCGAGGCGCTGCGGCGACGGTGTGTGCGATGCGGCCGCCGGAGAGGACGCGGTCACGTGCCCACGGGATTGCCGCGAGTCCACGAGCCGCTGTGGCGACGGCCTCTGCGACGCCGCCGCCGGCGAAAACACCTCCAGCTGCCCCGCCGATTGTGCACCCCCGCCACCGCGCTGCGGCGACGGTGTCTGCGAGGAGGCGCGAGGCGAGGACGCCGAGACCTGCCCGCGCGACTGCCGCGGCTCGGACATCCCCTGCGGCGACGGGGTCTGCGATCCGTCCATCGGCGAGACGCCGACGACGTGCCCGCGCGACTGCCGTGAACCCGACGCCCCGCGCTGCGGCGACGGGGTCTGCGACGCGCGCCGAGGCGAGAACGAGGTGACCTGCCCCCGCGATTGCTCCGAAGAGTCGCGCTCGCGCTGCGGCGACGGGGTCTGCGACCGCGCGGCCGGGGAGACGGGCGGTTCGTGCCCCGCAGATTGCGCGCCCCCGCCGCCGACCGACCGCTGCGGTGACGGCGAGTGCAGCGCGCGCGAGAACCCCGTCACGTGCCCGGTCGATTGCACCGGCGACGACGTCTACACCTGCGCCGACGGCATGGAGATCCCCGAAGCGTGGATCTGCGACGGCTTCGACGACTGCGCCGACGGCGGTGACGAGGACGGCTGCCCGGACGAGGAGTGCACCGACGAGGAATACGCATGCGTCGATGGCCGCTGCATTCCTGCCGAGTGGGAGTGCGACGGCATGGAGGACTGCGACGACGGCGAGGACGAAGGCGAGTGCACGCCCGGTGCGTGTGAAGATGACGAGTATGCCTGCGTCGACGGACGCTGCATCCCGGCCGCGTGGGAGTGCGACGGGTTCGAGGATTGCGACGACGCCGAGGACGAGGGCGAGTGCCCCGACCTCTGCGGGGAAGACGAGTTCACCTGCGACGGCGGGTCCTGCGTCCCGGCCGTGTGGGAGTGCGACGGCATGGACGACTGCCTTGACGGCAGTGACGAATCCGACTGCTCCATCGACGGATGTGGCGACGACGAGATCGCCTGTGACGATGGTCGCTGCATCCCGATCGAATGGCTCTGCGACGGCATGGAGGATTGTGACGACGGCGAGGACGAAGCGATCTGTGACGACGGGTGCGACGACGACGAGTTCGAGTGCGCTGACGGCTCGTGCATTCCGGCAACGTGGGTCTGCGACGAGTTCGACGACTGCGGAGAAGGCGAGGACGAGGCCGGCTGCAGCGTCACCGGGTGCGGAGACGCCGAGCTCGCGTGCGCCGACGGCTCGTGCATCCCCACGTCGTGGGTCTGCGACGGATTCGACGACTGCGCAGGCGGCGAAGACGAAGATGGATGCCCCGCCGAGGACTGCGACGACGACGAGTACGAGTGCGTCGACGGGGCGTGTATTCCGGCGTCGTGGGAATGCGACGGCATGGAGGATTGCGACGACGGTGATGACGAGCTGTTGTGCCCCGAAGAGGGCTGCGACGAAGGCGAGTACGAGTGCTTCGACGGCGCCTGCATTCCGGAGAGCTGGGAGTGCGACGGCTTCGACGACTGCACCGACGGCGACGACGAGATCGGCTGCCCCGAGCCCGGCTGCGAAGAGGACGAGTACATGTGCTTCGACGGGGACTGCATCCCCGAAGGCTGGGAATGCGACGGCTTCGACGACTGCACCGGCGGCGACGACGAGCTCGGTTGCCCGGAGCCGGGGTGCGACGATGACGAGTACGAGTGCTTCGGCGGCGCCTGCATTCCGGAGAGCTGGGAGTGCGACGGCTTCGACGACTGCAC
>CAZFPM010000082.1:14300-21676 GCA_964520965.1 uncultured Myxococcales bacterium | reverse complement strand
CTCTTCCTCGTGTTGAGCCTCGTCGGTGCCCGGCAGTGGCTCGTCGACGCGATTCCCCGGAGCATTCGCCTGGCGACCGCCGCCGGCATCGGGCTCTTCCTGGCCTTCCTCGGTCTGCAGTCGGCGGGAATCGTCGCCGATCACCCGGTCACGCTCGTCACACTCGGCGACGTCACCTCGCCCGCTGCGCTGCTCGCTCTCGGCACGCTCGTCGTTTCGGCGGCGCTGCAGATCCGGGGGGTACGCGGCGGTCTGGCGATCGGCATCGTCGGCGCGAGCGCCGTGGCTGTCATCGGCGGCCTTCCGGTGTTCCAGGGAGAGGCGTTCGGCGGGTTCGCGTCCGGGGTCGCCGCGGCGCCGGCCTGGCCCGTCGACATCGCCGGCTCACTCGACATCGGCGGTGCGCTCGGGCGCGGCGTCCTCGAGGTCGTGTTCGTATTCTTCTTCGTCGACCTCTTCGACACGTCGGGCACCCTGGTGGCGCTCTCCGAGCGATCCGGCCTCGTCGACGACAAGGGGTCCTTGGAACGCGCCCGCCCGGCCTTCTCCGCGGATGCGATCGCGACGATCTTCGGAGCGCTCGTCGGGACCAGCACCACGACGTCGTATATCGAGTCCGCCTCGGGCATCGAGGATGGCGGCCGAACCGGGCTGACCGCGGTCGTGGTCGGTGTGCTCTTCCTCGGCGCGATGTTCTTCTGGCCCCTGCTCTCCGCCGTGCCCGCAGCCGCCACGGCGCCGGCGTTGATCATCGTCGGCGCGCTGATGGCCGAGGCTGCCGGCCGGATCGATTGGCGGGGCGTCGGCGAGGCCGTGCCGGCGTTCCTCTGCATGATCACGATCCCGGCGACCTTCTCGATCGCCAACGGGATCTCCCTCGGCATCCTCAGCTACGTCGTCATCCAGGTGCTGAGCGGGAAGGTGCGCGAGGTCTCGGCTCCGCTGTGGGTGATCGGCGCCGTGCTCGTGATCCGCTACGGGTGGATGGCCGGAGGCTGAGGTCGAGTGTCCCGGTCGGCGAGGGCAGGTTTCGCGCAAAGACGCAAAGACACAAAGGGTAGGGGGGCGGCGGGTGCTCGGGCCTGTCTGGGCGCGGGCCTACCCGCCGCGTTCCAGCAGCGGCGACGTCTCCATGGACTCGTCTACGGCTTCGAAGTGCCCCCGCAGCCACCCGGCGAAGGTGGCCAGATCGCCGGCTGCGGCGCAGGCGGCCTCGGTCACGTCTTCGTAGGAGACGGTCACGGTCGTGCCGAACATGTGGACCATGCCCAAGCGCTCGCCCCAGCCAGACCGATCCGCCTCGTGCCTTCCGAAGAGCACCTGCAGGCGCAAGCCCTCGGCCTCGCCGCGCGCCATCAGCGCACGGATCATCGCGAACGCCCCGCGCGGGTGCGGTTCGAGATGGTGTCGAAGGGGGGTCAGTCCTCGCTCGCGCGCCCGGGATTCACTCCGTGGCAGCCGCCTACGGGTTACGCGATGCCCCTCGGGAAAGATGGCGGTCGTAGCGCCCGACAGGGGGAGGGCGTTCGTCGCGCGCTCGATCGCCGCCGCAGCGTCCTCCCCGGCCGCGCGGTCGATCGGCAGCATGAGGCCGCCCGCCATCGCGGGGATCTTCAACAATGGCGTGAGCTCTTTCTTGCCCGGTGCGAGGAAGCGTCGGCGCGCCAGATCCGTGAAGATGTGTGCAGCCGAGAGGATGGCCGGCACTGCAGTCGGGTGGGTCAGGATGACCAATCGAACGGTGTTCGCCGGTGTCGGAGGAGGCTTCGGGTCGGCGGACACGTAGCGTACGCCGGCGCCCAGCAACGAGATCAGACGGAAGCCCGCGCACCACACCACCACTGCCAAGGAAGCCGGATTCTCCCATCGGCGAGGAGTCGGGTCCTGCCGCTTCAGGCCCATCCAGATCCGCCACCCGGCGTAGAGAAGGACGATCGCGGATCCGGCACTCAGCGTCCAAACCACGAAGGCCGTGAACCCGAGCGTGATCGTCACCAGCCAGGGAAACAGTCGCCAGCCCGAGAAGGCGAGCTCCTCTGCCAGGGTCGGAGGTGTTGGGCGATCGGGTGAAGGCATACGAACGGCGACGGCTGTCCTCCCTCGATCTTAGCACTCGGTTTGCCGGTGCGCGACGCAGGGGCGTCACCGGGCCGCCCGCGCGGCGGACCGGCGACACGATCCGCACCTGTCGCTGAGCCCCGCGCTGCCGCCGCTCGAACCGCCTTTTCGTCGCCGTCGTCGCCCCCGCGGGAATGCCGAACTTGCAATCGCTCGGGTGGGCTCGCAGTCTACAGTCCTCGACATGACGGAGCTGAGGGAAGGCTCTGCACCAACCGGGAGGAGTCATGAGACAAGCAGGAACTCGCATCGATCTACTCATCGCGCTCGTCGTCGTGGCGTTCGCGGGCTTCACGGTCGTGGGCTGCGACAGCGGTCGGGCGGAGGCCGAAGCCGCGTGCGTCGCGAGCGGACCCGAGATGATCGGGCTGGTGCTCTCACAGGACATCAACGCGATGTTCGAGGCCCGACACCCCAGTGCCGGAACGAACCTTGGGCGCGAGGACCTCGTGCAGGTCGCGCTCAACCTCGACGATCTCGGCAACGTGACGACCCCCGGGCCGGACATGGACCAGGCCCGCGTCGACGTGCGCCAGGGCGACGCCTACTGCTTCTACCACTACCCCTTCGACTCGACGAAGGGCCCGGGACACATCGAGCTGCTCTTCGCGCAGTCCGAGGGAGAGTTCGGACTCCTCGAGATCGGGATCGCGTCCGCAGCGCTGGGTCGCTGACCGAGCAGAGTGCGCGCCTGACACACTCCCGGCGCCGGTGTCGGGGGAGGTCGTCAGACTGGCGCCTTCAGCCGGGCCGTCAAGTTGCGTCCCTCGGGGTCCTCCGGAGCCCCGGGGAGGTCGGGCATCGGTCAGCCGCGGCTCAGCCTGGAGCCGGTGCGACGAAGCGAAGGCGGCCGAAACGCGCAGCGCGGTGGAAGTTTCCCTCTCCGCGCAGGGGAGACCAGGCGAGCGCGTGCCGTTGGCCGTCGCGGAAGGTGTAGAAGTTCGCTCGCCACACGTCGCCCGGCGCAGGCGGCACAGCGACCCGGTCGCTGTCGAGCGACGCCCAGGGGATCGACATCTCCACGACGTACCCCACCTCGGTGCGCGACACCGAACGCTCCAAGCCGGCATCCCAGTCCTGGTGCCCGAAGGTCGTGGCAGGCCCGTCACGCACGATGGGCGCGTTGTAGTCATCGAAGCGCGTGTCCCAGACCGCCTCGTGAACGTCGACCTGAACCTCGTAGTAGTGCCGGTTGTCGCCCGGATCTCCAGGCTGCAGCATCACCTCGATGCCCGAGGCCGCCGACCAGATATGGGGGTCCACGTCGTCGCGGTCGAAGGTGGAGGTCGCCTCCGCGTCCCCGACCTCGAAGGCGACGAAGAGGGCTTGATCGTTCCAGGCCAGGCGCGCGTGGCCGGGCACGGGCGAGCCGGGGACGACGCTCCCGTCGCCTGGAGAGACGAAGGGCCGGGTCACGGTCGCAGCCCGCCACCCGGCGTCGTCGATTCGGCCGTCGATGACGATCCCGTCGGCCCCGATCGCCGGTACGTCCACCTCCGGGAGATCCGCGCGGTCGACCGCCGGTCCCGGCAGCGGGAGCTCGTCGCCGCCAGAGACCGGCGCCTGAACGGTCGTGGGTACAGCGTCCGGCCGACATCCGGCCCCCGCGAGCGCGAGCGCGAACGCGAACAGGGAGCGGTGAGCAGTCATCGTCGTCGAGGAAGGGCAGGGTGAGGCAGATCGGCGGGGAGAAGACGAGCGGACGGGGCGACCTTCGGTGCCACCAACTGCGCCTGCTCGGAGCGCGGCGGCAGTCTAACGTCCGGCCCGCCGGAACACGACCGCGCTGGCTCGGACCTGCGTCGTCTTCCCCGGCGTCACCCCGAATGCGCCTCGCACGGCGAGCGCCAGCGGACCACTGCCGCAACATCGATCAGCCTCTGGTCGGGACGCCGCGTTGACGGGAGGATGTTCACCGCGCTAGGTACGGCAGTATCCGTGCACCCACAAAGGTCAGCGCCATGCCTCGGTTCGACGTCGTCATCCCCGCGGCCGATTCCGGCCGTGAGACCGTGGTCCACCTTCACGCAACAGATTGGACCGAGGCCCTGCTCGACGCGCTCGAGGCCGTCGACGAGCCGATCGACGATCTGCGGCTCTTCTCCGTCGATGCGGAGGGCGAGGAACTCATCGTGCGCGCCGACGAAGGCAAGCGCTTCCGGATCCGGGAGCAGGCCGACGGCGACCACGACGACGACGACGCGCTGTTGATCGAGCTGGTCGACCGCGAGGCGTCGCCACCATCGCCGCCGGCCGTCGCCCCGGCCGACGAGCCGCTGGTCGAGCGGATCTTCACCTCGTTCGAGGCCACGCTGGTCGGCGCGAAGAGCGCCGCCGAGGCGGCAGAACGCGCCCTCGACTTCGTAGCGGAGCACTTCGACGCCGAGAGCTCCGCCGTGCTCTACATGGACACCGTCGCCCAGGACATGTACTTCGCCGCCGCGCGCGGGCCGCACGCGAACAAGGTGATCGACATGCGGGTGCCGCCCGGAAAGGGCATCGTCAGCTTCTCGCTGCGCAGCAATACGACGCTGCTCGTTCGAGACGTCCAGAGCGACCCGCGCTTCTACGCCGACCTCTCCAAGTCGCTCGACTACCCGACGACCTCGCTGGTCTGCGCCCCCATCTTCTTCGAGAGCCGAACCTGGGGCTGCGTCGAGCTGGTCAACCGTGACGGCGGGGGCCGCTTCGACGAACAGCACTCCAACGCGCTGTGGTACGCCGGACGAAAGCTCGGCGAGTTCCTCGAGCGGATCCTCGAGGAGCAGAACACCCTCGGGATCCAGCGGTCGGACCCGCATCGGAGCTGAGCCGTGGCGTAACATGCCCACGGCGAGCCGCTCCCCACGAACCCGAGCGTCTCGCCGGGCTCTGAGCGGGGCTTCGCCGTTCGTACGGCCGGTCGCGACCACCTGGACGCACGCGTGCGGGCCTCATACTGGCCTTCATTGAGCGAGCTGACTCATTGAAGGACCGTATCAGCTGCCGGGCAGCGGCTCCGTCGGCGATCCGTCCCACTGGTGGTCCGGATCCGGCACGAATCGGACGCGACCCGGATCGAAGAACCCGTAGTCGGATACGACGATCCAGCCGTCGGAGACCGGGGTCCGCTTCAGACGTCGACCGCTACGTCGGATTTCCTGCCACTCGAACATCGGTTCACGGTGTAGTGAGGCGTTTGCCCTACATAGTCGAACGCAGCGTCGCGATGCAATAAAACGGCGTGAATCCGACAGGCATTGACTCCGATCAATCGCCGCTCTGGACGAGTGCCCCGAGCCACCGAACATGCCCGGCCATGAGCTGGAGCGTCGTCAGCTCCTTTTCGCTCTCCGGCGCGAAGTAGCCGGTGCCCAGATTCGCCACGTAGACGCCGGCTTCGAGCAGCGGGTCGACGCCCGTTCCGCCGCGGATCGGACGCACCTCGGACGCGACGCCGACGGCCGCTCCGGCGGCCAGCGGCCAGTCGACCAACTCGTCTCGCCCGGCCAGCGCCGGCCCCATGTTCACGTATTGCCGCTGCATCTCACAGGGCCGGTCTGCGGCGAGCCGGGTCACGTGGGCCTCGCGCTCTTCGAGGAGCCCGGGGTCGAAGTCGCGGATGCGGATGTCGAGGACGAGACCGGCGTCGGTCGGTAGCGCACGGTAGGGGTGCGAGTAGCCGAGCCTTCCGTCCGACTCCTCGGCCAGCAAGACGAATCCGGGGCTCGAGGCGAGGAACGCGCCGACAAACGCCAGCATGTCGCCGGTCGCCGCGTCCGGCGCGGGCGGGTCGGGATCGTCCTCGACCGACCAGGACGCTCCCCGAATGACGTGGGGGCTTACGACTCGTTCCAGCCCCGTCTCGATCGCCGAGCGCCCGCCCGGGGCCTCGATCGAGAGCCATAGGGCCGCGTCGCAGTCCCGGGCGGCGTCCGAGGCGAATCCGATCGGTGTGACGCAGGTGTCGGGGTGAGCCTCGAGGAACGTCGTGAGCTCGGCCGCGAAGCGGGTCGCCGCGCGATGTCCTTCTGCCCGGGCGGTGGCACCGTGGGCGTTGACCCCGCCCAGCGCGACCCGAACGACATCGCCGACGTCCTCCAGACGCCGCGCCGCGAACGTGATCGACGCGTGGCTCGCGTAGAAGTTGTCGACGTTGATCTCGTAGGGATCGATGCCGTCGAGGGTGTACCCGACGGTGACCCCGCGCCGAACGAGGACCTCGGCGATGCCGTCGAGCGCGGCGTGCCGCCCGATCTCCTCGTCGGGTCGGGCGATCAGGACGAGCGGACGGTGAGAGATCGTCGGGTCGTCCGTCAGCGCCAGGGCGAGGGTCATCATCTGGGCCAGCCCGAGCTTGTCGTCGAAGCCGACCGCGGCGTCACCAGGACCGAAGATGACGTCGTGGCCCACGAAGCGCTGCAGGTCCGGGTAGGTCTCCACACCGACGACGAGTCGTTCGTTCGCCGAAAAACGGATCGGGTGCCCATCCCAGGCGCGCGCGATCGACAACGACTCGACCGCCCGCGTGCCCCGGGCCGTGTCCAGGTGGACCATCAGGGCGAGGGGAGTCGCATCGATCAACGCGCCACGGCCGGGAAGAGTCGCGATCACGTTCGCGCACCGATCGATCTCGACCGTGGCGCCCAGCTCGATGAAGAAGCGCTTCAGTTGCTCGCCCAGCCGCGCCTGCCCGCGCGTGCTCGGGATCGTATCCGAACGCTCGTCGCTGGCGCTGTCGACCCGCACCACCGACTCCAGGTGGGCGAGCGTCAGGCTCGCGAGGGCGTGGTCATCGAGTTGGATCGCCTGCCGAGTCATGGGCTTCCGGAGTCGAGGGCGTCGGGACGCGAGAGGAGCAATCCCGATCACACCCCCTTCTACTCCTTTCTGCGCGCTGTTCCACGGTGTTGAACCACGAAATCACCGTCGCGCGCCGGAAACTTGCGCCCGAGCCTGGGAGTGGGAGGATTGAATACACAGTCCCACACCCACCGGAGCCCCGAAATGATCGCCTGGGAGACCGTCATCGAAACCGCCGCCGGCAACGTCAAACGCGCGCGTGTCGACGACGGATGGCTCGTGCTGCAGGACTACGGCCCGCAGACCCCCGGACGTCTCGACTTCGTGCCCGACGAAGAATCGGGCTGACCGCGGTCGGGGGCTGAGCGACGAGCGCCCCGCGACATCGCGGGGCGAAGAGCGGGCACCCCGCGAGGCCCTGGGTCGGACCCCGCATGCCGTGGGTCGGACCCCGCCTACCGTGGGTCGGACCCCGC
>CAZFPM010000082.1:10153-14200 GCA_964520965.1 uncultured Myxococcales bacterium | reverse complement strand
CCGTGGGTCGGACCCCGCATGCCGTGGGTCGGACCCCGCCTACCGTGGGTCGGACCCCGCGATCAGGCGAGATCGTCCAGGTTGTCGTCCCAGCCGTCTCCGAGCTCCTTGCGGAACTTCAGCTCGCCCGCTCGGCCCGGTCCGTAGTTCGTCCACACCATCCAACCGTCGACCATGCGGGCCCTCTTGTACCGTTTGCCGTCCGGTCGTCGGATCTCTTGCCAGTTGATCATGACCAATGGGGGGGTCTGGGTAAGGAGTAGACCTACATCATCCTACGCGATCTCTGCCCCCGCAAGAAAACGCCTCGACGGTTCAGCGAGCGTGGGGGAGGTGCCGGCGCGCGAAGTCGTGGGCGTTGCGCCAGAGGATCTTCTCCAGCAACACGTCGACGCCGATCGCGCCGATGAGTCGCGCCGAGGCGTGCTCCTCGAATTCAGTGCGGAGATCGGCTGCGAGCGCGGGCAGGTCTGCCACCGTCGCGTAGGCAGCCAGGGGCTGGATCGCGCCGTCGTAGTCGGTTCCGAGTGAGATACAATCCCAGATTCGCGCGCGCGCTTCGTCGTCGAGACTGCGGTCACGCAGGACGACGTCGACGAAGCCGAACACCTGGTTCGCGACCACGCGCCCGTGTCGCTCTCGGGGGAGCCGGTGCCCGGGTCGGAGTCCGGCGATTCTGCGGTCGAGGCAGAGTCCGATGAGCCCGCGGGTGCGATGGACCATGCGGACGTCGTCGTCACAGAGGTTGATGCTCCAGGCGTTGTAGCCGCCAGCGTTCCAGTGGTCGTTCTCGTGAACGACGTCTCGTTCCAGCTCGGCGAGCGTGCGGACCCCGGAGTATCCGGCGTGGCTGAAGATGACCGGGATCTCGGGCCGGTCGCCGTCGACGCGGTTGGCGAGCGCCGGCTCGATGATCTCGTCGTAGAACTGGCGGCGTGTGCGCGCGCTCATGTGCTTGGAGTCGATCAGCACCCGGGGTCCGCCGCGGTCGCGGAGGTCTTCGTCGAGCTCGAGCAGCTCGCGTACGGCGCGGCGCCCGACGTCTCCTTGCGCCACGAACCCCTCGTTCATCCGGCGCGACTGGTCCATGAGTAGCGAGGCGGCGTCGAGCAGGCTGCGCGCATGACCGCAGAGGCCGTTGTCGAAGTGATGGGCGAAGGTGACGAAGAGAACCGGGTGCGGCCACTGCTTCAGCGCTTCGATGCGCTCGAAGAGCGTGGCCGCGTCGACCGGGTCCTCTCCGGCCCCGATGCTGAACGCGTGGGCGCCCTCGATGGTGAGGATCACGGCGATGCGGCCGTCTTCCGAGGCGAGCGTGGCGTCGAGCTCGTCGAGGGTGCTGACGATGTCGTACCGCGGCAGCTCGGGTCCGCGGTCGCCGCCACCGGCGCGTACGAACGCGTACTCGCGCTCGAACTCGTCCCAGTAGTCGTACTCCTCGGACATCAGGTAGGCGACGCGCGCCGGGGGGTACCCCATGACGACACGGTGCAGCAGTCGGCGCAGCGGGCCGCGGTTCCGGACGATGGCCAGAGCGGCCAGCGCCGCACCTCGGGTGTTTCCGCGGGCCAGCCGGGTGAGCACCCGCAGCGGGGTGATCCCGACCGCCCACCGGGCCGCCTCGTTTCCGAAGCGCCCGACCAGTCCGGGCGGGCCGCCGCCGTCGAAGAACCCACGCTCGATCGGGGTCAGCGACACGTATACGAGCCGAAGCCCCACGTCGTGCATGGCCGGAAAATCGCTCTGCGAGTAACGCATCGCGCGCGTGCCCCGCTCCCGGTCGCCCTCGCGCGACGGCGGTACGTTCCACGGGTCGAATGCACGCCCCTCGTCCTCGACCTCGGTGCATCGCCACCGGTTGAACGCGAAGAGCGTCGGGTGGCTGTGCAGGTCGGCGAATCGGTGCGTGGCGGCTGGTTTGTTGGGGTCTGGCCGGCTCAGAACTGGATCGTGCGTTCGTAGTACGGGAGGTCGCGCAGGTGATCTCGTCCCGTGTAGAACTCACGCCAGAGGCGCAGGTAGCCGTCGGTCACCTGGTCCGGCGTCATCTGCGCGGGCCTGAACACGATATTGGCATCGTTGTATTTCGACCAGTCGCGTGTGAGCAACCGGTCCTGCTCGACCAACCGATCCCACATCGGCGTGCCCGGGTAGGGCGTGGCGATCGCGAACTCGGCCTTGAGGATCTTCGTCTCCTCGCAGAACTCCAACACGCGGTCGACCGTGCCCTCGTCGTCCTGGTCGGCACCGAAGAGGAACGAGGTGTAGGGCTCGATGCCGGCGTCCCAGGCCTTCGCGATCGCCTCGGCAGCGCGGGTCCGGGCCCTGTCGTCCTTGCCGGTGAACGCGGCCATGCTGATCGGGTCGAATCCGGTCACCAGGTAGAACATGTCGACGCCGGCCCGCTTTGCCTTCTCCAGCAGGGACATCGGCGTGAACCGGATCATCGGCAGCGACGTGCCGATGTACGACACCGGCGCGCGCTGGTCGCGCTCGATCGAGTAGTCGAACAGGGCCTCGAGGAGCTTGCGTGCCGGCCCGGGCAGCCAGCTCGTGTCCTCCGTCAGGCAGCCGTGCTTCCCGTTGACCTCGAGGGCCTCGAGCTGCGCGATCACCGACTCGATCGGGTAGGTCCGGATGCCGCGGCCCATCGAGAAGGGCAGCACGCAAGCGCGGCACGTCAGCTTGCACCCGCGCGAGATCTGGAGCGGATAGTCGTCCGGGCGCAGGCCCTCGCGCTCGGCGTCGAAATAGAGCGAGAGATCGGGCACGGCGAGCGTGCCGAGGTCGGCCGGATCGAATTCGTAACGCGGCGCCAGCTCACCCCGCGACCAGTCCGCGAGGAGCTGCTGCCACGCGAGCTCGCCTTCGCCGACCACGACGGAGTCGACCACCGGCTGCACGACGTCGGGCATCATCGTCGGGAAGAGGCCACCGGCCACGACCGTGTGACCTTGCGCGCGGAAGTGCTCGGCGAGCTCCAGACCGCGCTTCGCCGCCGCCGTGAAGAAAGACAGCGCGACGATGTCCGCGTCCGTGGGGGTGTCGGCCCGCTCGACCCGGTCGTCCCGGAACTCCAGCTCGATGCCCGGCGGGGTCGAGGCGGCCAGCGCGGCGATGCCGAGTGACGGGGAGCCGAGGTACTCGTTGCAGGGCACGTGCTCCCGCAGCTCGGGGTGCACGTCGGCGTGGCGCTCGAAGCCCGGGTACACGAAGAGGATCTTCATCGCGTGATCTCCGCGAGGGACGCTTCGACGAGCGCCTCGGTGGTGTCGTCATGGGGTTGGCGGGCACGTAGCGCGGCCGCTTGCGAGAGCGCGACCTGGGCCCAGTGGTTCGAGAGCGCGGCGTCGGTCTCCGAGCCGCTCGCCCGGGCGCGGCGCGCCGCGGCGCAGGTGGCGTCGACGAGGACGGAGAGGCGCCCGATGCGGTGCAATCGACGCCCGTCGCGCATCACCTTGAGGCCGAACTCCTTGCGCGTCGCAGCGGCGATTTCGATGTACTCGGACTCCAGGCGCTCGACCGCCGCGCCGAGCCCCTCGGCCTGGTGCTCGCGCAACCTGATCATCTCGGCGCCCCCGATCCGGCCGCAGAGCACGTCGTTGGCGCCCTCGAAGATCCGGGTGATCCGGGCGTCGCGAAGCGGCAACGCCACGCCGGTGTCCTCGATGTATCCCGAGCCTCCGTGCAGCTGGATCGCCATGTCGCAGACGTCCCAATCCTCTTCGCTGCAGAAGACTTTCGCCGAAAGGGAAAGCCGCTCCAGCGCGTCGCGATCGCGCTCGACCGCGCAGACTTCGCCGACCAGCGCGCGCATCGCGAAGATCTTCGCGCGCATGTCCGCGACCTGAAGTCGTACGACTGGCTGAGCGAGGAGCGGTGCGCCGAACTGCTGCCGATGCGCGACGTGATCGACGGTCGTTTCCCACGCCTTGCGGGCCGTGCCGATGCAACCGGCAGCCATCACGGTGCGTCCCCAGGCGAGCACGTGCCGCAGTTGGCGCTGGCCTTGTCCGGGCTCGCCGACGATCCGGTCCATGGGCAGGG
>CAZFPM010000082.1:0-10143 GCA_964520965.1 uncultured Myxococcales bacterium | reverse complement strand
AGTACAACGACGTCGTCGACGAGCCTTTCAGGCCGAGCTTGCTCTCTTCGGGGCCGACCTCGAGGCCGTCGTCTCCCCGCTCCAACAGCACCAGGCTCTGGCCGCGCCCCGCGTTTCCGAGGTCGGGCGTCGAGGCCGTGATCGTGAATACCCGCGCGATGCCGCCGTTGGTGACGTAGATCTTCTCGCCGTCGACACGGATGCGGTCTCCGTCCGGTACGGCGCGGGTCGCCAATGCCGACAGGTCGCTGCCCGAGCCGGGTTCGGTCGTGGCGAACGCGCCGATCGTCTCTCCGGAGGCGAGGCTGGGGAGCCAGCGCTCCTTCTGTTCGTCGGCTCCGAAAGCGACCATGCCCCGCGTGCCGAGGCCGGCGTGCAGGCCGACCGTGGTGGCGATGGCCCGGTCGTGCCGGGCCAGGGTCTCGACGACCGCGCACGCCCCGCCCAACCCAAGGTCGGCGCCGCCGTACTCGATGGGGATGCTGATCGAGAAGGCGCCCAGGTCGGCGAGCTCCCGGAGGATCTCGGGATCGATCGCCTTGGCTCTGTCGATCGCGAGCGGATCCACCCGCGCGCCGACGAACCGATCGAGCGACCGGCAGAACTCTACGACGGTCGCGTCGTCGCGCGTTGGCTCGGTCATTTCACGCACTGGCGGCGGCGACGTAGCGCTCCACGACGGCGACGACATCGCCGATCGTCTGCAGGTCCATCGCATCTTCCATCTCGATCTCGAGACCGAGGGATTCGTCCAACATCGACAGCAGCTCCATCTGGGCCACCGAGTCGAATCCGAGGTCTTCGAGCAGGCGCATCTCGTGTGTCACCTTCTCGGGCGGCTTTGCGCTCACCTCGCGGACCATGGCGCTGATGCGCGTGAGGATGTCGTCTCCGGTTTGGGGCTGCGTGGTCATTTTGCGGTCTCCAGGGCGGGAAGTATGCGGAACCGACGCGCCCATGCCTCGAAGGCATCGAGCGCTTCGGCCAGCGGGGTCCAGGTCATGTCGAGGGCCGTCTCGGCCAGGGTCGTGTCCAATTCGACGGCGTGGATGATCAGGTCGACGAGCTCGCGGGCGATGCCCGGCCGCTCGGGCGTCCCGTGTACCCGGCTCTCCTCCGCGTTCGCGAACGCGATGGCCTCGTCAGCCGACATCGGGTCCGGGGGCGGGGGTGCGCCGTGCCGCGCGGCGACCAGGTGGAGGAGTTCGTGCACGTCGATCGTCTGGCCCGACAGCAACACACGCCGCGCCGGGTCCGGGTGCCGCGCGATCGCCAGCAGCGCGCGTGCTACGTCGCGCGAATAGACCGTGTTGACCAGCCCCGTCGGCACGGGGGGGCAATCGCCGCGGGCCGCCCCGACGACGAGCGCCGACGTGCCGACCCGCAGGTCCCATGGCCCGATGCAGGCGCCCGGACAGGCGACCGTCACCGGGAAACGGTCCTCCGCGAGCACCGCGTCCTCCATCGCCCACTTCACGTCGTGGTAGGTGCCGAAGCCCGGCGCCGCGGCGAAGACGTCGGCCTCGTTCGACGGCGATCCGTCTGTGCGGGGGGCCGCGGTCGCCGTGCTCGATACGTAGACCAGTCGTCCGACGCCGGCCTCGGCGGCCGAGTCGAGCAGGTTGCGGGTCTGCCGAAGCGCCGTGTCGAGCGCCCCCGACGGATCCAGTGAGTGCCGCGGGTAGTGGCCGGCCGCGTGGAACACCGCGTCGGAGTCCGCCATCGCGGCTCGTAGCGTTGCCGGGTCGTCCAGATCCGCGTGCACCAACGGCACACCGCGCCGCCGGAGCGGGATCACATTCGTGCGGGTTCGACGCCCACAACGGGGCTGTATGTTCGCGGCCAGCAGCTCGTCGACCAGGTTCAGACCGAGGAAGCCGGCAGCCCCGAGGATCGTAACGTTCACGCGTACCTCAATAACCTGCGCGACCCGTAACCGACGCGCACGCGAAGCACCAGCGTTTCTTCGCCGTCAGAGGCGCGAAACCGGCGGAGTTCCGGGGGATCTCGACCGTGGCGACCACGCAAGTTGGTGTGATTTTGCACGAAATCAACCGACCGGGGGGTCGCTTCTCTGGCCCGGAGCCCGGTGTACGGGCGCCAGTCGTCGGTGTTGTCTCGAACGCTCGTCCCTGCCAGGATCCCGAGCGTCCGTGGCCCGACGCAACCCGCTTCTTCACCGGATCGACTCCCATGCTCACAAGGCCGCTCTTCGGTCTCTTCGTGGTCCTTGCCCTCCCGCTGTCCGCCCATGCCGATGCGGCGGTCGGCGAGGGCGACGAGCCGACGCTCGCGGTCGAGAGCCTCGACGATGGCGATATCGCGCTCCACGACTTGCGCGGAAGCGTCGTGCTCGTCGACTTCTGGGCCACGTGGTGCGAGCCGTGCGGTCGCTCACTCCCCTTCTACGCGGAGCTCGCCGAGCGCCACGGTGAAGCGGGTCTGGTCGTGGTGGCGGTCAACATCGACGAGCGTCGACGCGACGTGGAGCGTTTCCTCGCCCACTCTCCGCTCCCCTTCCTCGTCGGCTGGGACCCCGAGCACGCGGTCGTCGCAGCGTTCGAGCCGCCGACCATGCCGACCGCCTATCTGATCGATCGCGCCGGTGTCGTCCGCTACGTCCACGCTGGGTTCCGCGAGGGTGACCGCGGGGAGTTGGAGGCCTGGGTCGTCGAGCTCCTCGGGATGGAGACCGCGACGGCGAGCCCCGTGGAGCAAGCGCCGGACGACGAGCCAGAGGCCGGCGATCCCTGAGTGTTTCCGGGGGTCTGGAGAGGGGTCGCCGACGCCTGTCGTACCCGTGGGGGGGGTAGATTCTCGAACGAAACTCGTGCGCCGAGCTGATGAGAGCACCTCGTATCCGCGACGACGAATCCGTTCGCCTCGCCGCCCTGCGCTGCTACGGGGTGTTGGATACGCCCGCCGAGCACTTCGACGCGATGACCCTCGATATCGGCCTTCCCGACCGCGACGGCCCGCGCGAGCGTGCACAGGCCGTCGCAGGATCAGAGCTCGGTGAACGTGAGACGGTAGGGAGCGGTGGCGCCGTGGTACCCGACGACGATCACGTTCGCCGGACCCTCGTACTCGAAGTACTCGCCGTCATCGGTGGTCTCCGACCCGACCGGCATCCCACCCGGATCCAGCAACTCGCGTTGCCCCTCGAGATCCCAGACGTAGATGTCCAGGTCCCCGACATCATGGGAGAAGTCGAGGAACGCCGACCACGGGCCGTCGATGTCGACGAAGTAGTGGTCCGGCGCGGTGTTGCAGATGCCGCCGTCGATCGTCTCTGCCCGAACGGTACACGCGTTCTCCGGGCGGTCGTTCGGCTCGCAGGGCTCCTCGTCCGTCTCGTCGCAGTTGCTCGGCACCTCGGGCTGAACGGTCGGCGCGCCCGGGTTCGACCAGTCGAGCTCGGGCTGTTCCGAGATCTCGACGAAGGGAAGGTAGAACTCGGTGAAGCGCTGGTCCGCGATCACCTTCATGTCTGACAGACGAACCGAGAACGAGGTCGGGAAGAACTCGATGGTCGGCGAGGCTCGGACCTGGTCGAGGGGCGTGCCGCTTCCGTCTCCGGCGCGAATCCCCGACCCGTTCGGGGCGTATGCGCTGACGTGCTGGTGGGCGTAGTCGCTCGTCGCAGAGCCGCTCGATTCGTCCTCGACCGTCAGGTAGAAGACCAGCCCGCCGGCCGCCTCGATCTGCGCCGCGAGCGAGTCCACGTAGGTGATGAAGTTCGGGCAGTTCGGGCACCAGCCGGTCGTCACGATGAAGTGCACCGTGTTGTACCCCGTGAGCCCCGACGTCCCGCAGTAGAACTCCACGAGGTCCAACGTCACCGGGTTCCCCTCTCCGTCGAAGGCCTCCCACGCGATCTCGGGGACCACCTGGCCGATGTCGAACCCTTCCGGGAATGGGTAGTTGCACGGCGCCGAGCCCCCGGTCGACACGTCGGCGGTCGGTGTATCTCCGGCGTCCGGCTCCGCGATGTCGTCCGCCGCTCCATCCGCGGCCGCGTCGGCCGTCGGCTGCTCGTCGGCCGGTGACGAAGTGTCCTCCTCCTGCCCGCAGGCGGCGAGCAGCACGATGAGGGCCATGAATGCGACGAGGTGGCGCATGTGGGTTCCTGGTGTCGGTGGGTCGTCGACCGTGCCTTCGAACGTCGCGCGGCATCGTAGCATACCCCCGCGCATTCGCATCCCCACAGCGCGCCCGGCCGGCCCGGGCCGCCCTCTCATACGGTCCTTGTCCGGTCCGTCTCGGTGTTGGGACGGATCAGATGCCGAACACCCGCGCCGCGTTCCCGCCGAGGAAGAGGTCGCGCGCCTCGTCGTCGAGGCCCAGGCTGTCGATCTGCTCCAGGCAGGCCGCCGGCGCGATCATCGGGTGGTTCGAGCCGTAGAGGACCTTCCGGCGACCGCCCTTGCGCATGTAGTCGACGAGCTGTGCCGGAAATCGGCTCGGCTTGTAGGCCGAGGTGTCGATGTAGACGTTCTCGTACTTCCGGCAGAGGCTGATCATCTCGTCGGTCCACGGGTAGCCGATATGACCGCCGACGATGACGAGCTCGGGGAATTCGCACGCGACCTCGTCCAGATAGGGAATCGGCCGCCCGGGATCCGAGGGCAGCAGCGGCCCCGCGTGCCCCACCTGCAGGCAGAACGGAACGCCCAGCTCCACGCACTCGGCGTACACCGGGTAGTAGCGCCGGTCGTTCGGCGGCAGCCGCCACAGCCACGGCAGCTGGCGCACGCCCTTGAAACCGAGCTCCCGCACGCAGCGCCGCAGCTCACGGACAGCGTCCATCGGCCGGTAGAGGTCGACGGACGCGACCCCGAAGAGCCGGTCCGGTGCACGCGTACACGCCGCCGCCACCTCGTCGTTGGAGATCAGCGGTCCCGACGGACCCCACCACGCCGACAGCAGCGCCCTGTCCACCCCGGCCGCATCGAGCATGCCGAGGGTGAACTCGAGCGGGATGGTGTCCGGCAGGGTCTCCATGCCCATCCAACGGCGTAGCGCCGCGAACATCTCGTGGCCGAGAAACTCCGGGGACGGGTGCTGGATCCAGGCGTCGATGATCATGGGCTCTCCTGTCGGTCCGGAGGGTCGCTCGGCCGCGACGGCGCGCTTTCCCGGCGCCTCCGCCTCGTTGCGCTGGAAACATGCCCGCGATTCGCGCTATGCACGGCGACCGGTCCGCGCGGTGCCGCCGTGCGACATGTTGCGACCCGACCATAACCGCCTTGAACGAGCCCCGCGATAGCGAAGCGGCCCCTTGCAACGACCTCGCGGTCGTCGCTCGAGGGTTGCGCAAGTCCTACGGCAGCTTCGAGGCGGTCAAGGGCATCGACTTCGAGATCCGCCGCGGCGAGTGCTTCGGATTCCTCGGCCCGAACGGCGCCGGAAAGTCCACCACCATGCGCATGATCTACCGCGCCTCCGACGTCGGTGGCGGCAGTCTGCACATCCTCGGTTACGACGCGTCGACCCCGGCCAACGACCGGGCGATCAAGGCGGGCGTCGGCGTGGTCCACCAGGAAGACAACCTCGACCAGGACCTCACCGTCGCCCAGACCATCGAGGTGTTCTGCCGCTTCTACGGCCTGTACGGCGCCGCCGCCGCGGACAAGGTCGACGAGCTGCTCGCCTTCGCTGAGCTCAGCCACCGCCGCGACAACCTCATCAGCGCGCTCTCCGGCGGCATGAAGCGGCGCCTGATGGTCGCCCGCGGGCTGATCGGGACCCCGCGCCTCGTCGTCCTCGACGAGCCGACCACCGGCCTCGACCCCCGCGCGAGGCAGGCGCTCTGGGAGAAGCTCGCCGCGCTCAAGCGACGCGAGGCCACCCTGATCCTCACCACCCACTACATGGAGGAAGCCGAGCGCCTCTGCGACCGACTCGTGATCATGGACCTGGGCGAGATCGTCGCCGAGGGCCGCCCGAAGGCGCTGATCCTGGAGCACGCGGCCCCACACGTCGTCGAGGTCGATCTCGACGGCGAGGGCGAGCCGCCCGAGGCTGAAACACTGAGGTCGCGAGCCTCGGCCAGCGATGTCCTCGGCGGTCACCTGCTGCTCTACACCGACGACGGCGACGCGCTGCTCGCCGAGACCGTCACCGCGCTCCCCGGGCACGACATCCACCTGCGGCGGGCGACGCTCGACGACGTCTTCCTGCGTCTGACCGGCCGCGGTCTCGACGGGGACGCATGATGCGCCTGCCCGGAGACCACGACCCGCGCCTCGCCCTCGCCGTGTGGTGGCGGAACGCCACCGTCTATCGGCGCACGTGGATGAAGAACATCCTGCCCAACTTCTTCGAGCCCCTGCTCTACCTCGTCGGCATGGGGGTCGGGCTGGGCGCCTACCTGGGCGAGGACGTCGGCGGCATGAGCTACGTCGGGTACATCGCGCCGGGGCTGATGGCCGCCTCCGCGATGAACGGGGCCACCTTCGAGACGACTTACAACGTCTTCGTGAAGATGACCTTCGGACGCCTCTACGACGCCTATCTCGGCACACCCGCGCAGATTCAGGACATCGCGATGGGGGAGCTCCTCTGGGGCACGACCCGCGGGCTGCTCTACGGCATCGCGTTCTGGCTCGTCACCGTCGGCCTCACCTTCGCCGGGCTGCCGATCATCACCAGCCCCTGGGGCATCGCGATCCCCGTAGCCCTCGCCATCACCGGCGTGCTCTTCTCCGCGATCGGCGAGCTCTTCACCAGCTGGATCGAGACCATCGATCTCTACTCGTACTACTACACCCTCTTCCTCACGCCGCTCTTCCTCTTCTCCGGGATCTTCTTCCCGACCGACCGCTTCCCCTACGGCGACGAGATCGCCTGGTGCACCCCGCTCTACCACTCGGTGCGTGTCGTCCGGGGGCTCGCCCACGGCGTCGTCGACGAGACGACCGTGATCTCACTGGTCTGGATGGTCGTCGTCAGCGTCGTGCTCTACTCCTTCGTCCCGGGCCGGATGCGTCGGCGGCTGATGAAGTGACACGACGATCGGCTCGCCGGGTTGAATAGCCGCGCCTTCGATGCCGTCGGAGCCGCCGTTGCCCGCCCGACGAGCCGAGAGCACGCGATGAAATCAGCCGCAGTCCTGGTCGCCGCCGCCACCATCCTCTGTTGCTCCGCCGCCGCACACGGACAGGCGGTCGTCGTCGGAGCGGACGTCGGAATCAGCCGTTTCGCCCAGGAGACCAACCCGGGCTTCGGCTTCAACATCTACCCCGGATACGTACTCGGGCCCCTGACCCTCGAGGCGCAGTTCGGCTATCACTCCGTATCGCCGGCCGACGAGCGTGGTCAGGCGCTCGGCCTCCACACGACCTACGCCCCGGTCCTCGCCGGCGGTCGCCTCGGCGTCCCGATGGGTCTGATCACCCCCTGGGTCGGCTTCCATGGCGGTTTCGCCCGCGTGACCTCCCTGCTCGGTGATCCATCTCGGAGGTACACCACGGAGCGCCGGGAGTGGGAGCCGGCGTTCGACGCCGGCGTCGGTGTGGACCTCGGCCTCGGCAACCGCCTCGGTCTCGGGGCCGGCGTCTGGTACCACCGCGTCTCGAAATGCAGCCGCTATGGTCGGCGAACTACCTGCAGCCTGCGGTGATGCGCGCCTTCGACAACTTCTGGGATGCCGATGGCCCCCACAGCGACCTGCAGGATCACTACGAGTCGATGTGGGTTGCCGTGGTCGAGCGCTTCAAAGACCACCCGGCGGTGCTCGGCTATGATCTGATCAACGAGCCCTTCCCCGGATCGTCATTCGACCTCGCCGAGGCGCTCACTCGCTCCACGCCGCCCGACGGCGGCATGTCCCGGACCTTCGACGAGGAGGTCTTTGGGCCTTTCTACCGGCGCATGATCGACGCGATTCGGGCGGTGGATTCCGACGGGTGGATCTTCGTGGAGTCGCGCTACGGAGCCATCGGGAACGGCTCCCCCTGCTTCATTCCGCGGCTCGAGGACCCCCGCCCGAACGGTCCGAGGATCGGATATGCCCCGCACCTCTATTCCACCGCCGCCGAAGCCCAGCAGCGCTACGGCGACGATGACGGAACGGTCGAGGCCTGGGAGCGGGAGCGGCGCGTCGACATGGAGCGGATGCAGGCGCCGATCTGGCTCGGAGAGTTCGGCACGGCCTGGGGGTGGGAGGGGACACCGGAGTTCATCGAAGACGTCGTCGATATGGCCGATCGCATGGCCATTGGTTGGTCGTATTGGAGCTGGGACGCGAGCGGCCCCGACGGCTGGTCCCCGTGGGATCGCTCGACCGGAGAGGACAACCCGATGGCGAAGGCGATCGCGCGGCCCTATCCGCGCCGCTTCCTCGGCGCAGAGCCGGTCTGGTCGTTCGACCAGAGCGAGCGCCGGTTGGTCATCGAGCTCGGGGCGAACGACGCGGTGGACCGCGAGGTCGAGATCTTCGTTGCGGCGGCGAGCTGGTACCCCGAGGGCTGGTCGATCACGTTCGAGCCGGCCCTCGGTTCGGACCCATCGGTCTGGGACGCGGACCGAGAGGTTCTCGACGTCGTCGTGCCGTCGTCGGCCGGCGCCGTGACGATCGTGATCGCGCCGGAGTAGGGCAGGTCGCCGACTCGTCCGGCGCACGGAGTTCTTGCGGGCTCGGCCGCCGTCGGGCGTCAGAAACTGAGCTGAACGCGGTGGACTTCGCCCTCCAGCATCCAGTCGTCCTCCGAGACGTTCGTCACGGCCCAACCCTCGTCTCCGAACACGAACTCGACGAGCACGATCATCGGGTCGTCGACCCGCATCACGTACGAGCTGTTGAACGGCATGCAGTAGCCGTCGAACCGGGTCGCCTGGAGCGGCGCGCGGATGGCCTCCTGAAGCATCGGGTCGAGGCCCTCGACATCGCCGAGAGCGAGCGCCTCGCGTAGACGGCCGAACCAGGCCTCGAACCCGTCTTCTCCGGTGCAGAAGCTGCTCGGGCGTTCCACGGTAAGACGCGGCGTCGGGTCCGCGGCTGGTGGAGCGTCGGGTGTGGCGAGGGGCCTCCCGAAGATGTCGATCTCGGAGACGCGCAGGTCGTTGGAGTGAGTTCCGGGCCAAACCGCTTCGATGGAGACACGGACCGTGCGCCCGCGGTCTTCGAACGGAACGACGATGAAGCGTTGTCCCTCGTCGACTTCGCGATAGGCCATCTCGCGGCCGTCGACGGAGATGATGAACTCCCTGATGTGTGGGTTCGCCGAGAACCGATCTCCGCCATCCTCGTCCACCGAGTCGTAGCCGGTCGAGAATTGGACCTGGGTGAACTCGTGTGGGGCATCGAACTGCCCCTCGATCCACTCGAACGCGCCGTCGCCGTCCGCCCCCTCGGCCCACGCGGTCTGATAGTCTTTGTCAAACGCGGCGGCCGGCCCGGTCGGCGTCTCACCGCTCGTCATCTGCGACGAGGCTGCGTAGCCGGTGGGACTGAGCATCACGATCTCGCCGACCGGCTCCAGCTCTTCGGCGGACGACGCCCTGCCGAAGAATACGACCTCTGCGATGCACGCCCGCTCGGCGTCAGGTCCCGGAGGATGCAACACTTCGATGGCGAGAGTGACGCCGTTCGTCTCGACGGGCTGTTCCAAGGTCGCGATGTGCCAGCCGCTGCGATTCTGGAAGGTGACGGGCACGCGTTCCTGCCCCCATGACAGGCTCACCCGCGCGGGTCGCGGCTCGCTGACGACGTGCACCGCAAGCCCGGTCACACGCGACGTGGCCGCCGGGCCCGATCCTTCGAGATTGGCGAACGAGAGGGACGGCTGTGCCGAGGGCCCGGGGAAGCACCACTCGGTGGCCAGGTCATCGTCGGCCGCGAGGTCGCCGAAAGACCCGTCGACGCGATCCGAGTCCATGGCTTCGCCCTCGAAGAGGAACTGCTGCTGCTCGCCGAGTGCGTCCGTGGCCTGCGCCGAGATCGGACTCGCGGACTGCGCGACGACCGCAGGCGAAGCGACGGTGCAGAGCAACGCGACACAGAGGATCCATGTTCCCTTCATCTCGACCAACCTCCCGACAACGCCATGCGATCCGATGAACCAAATCGGTGTTCCAGCGAGCGGCGCTAGATGACCTCGGCAGAGATGGCGATCGGGTCATGCCACCCTCAGGGGCTTT
>CAZFPM010000081.1:0-21722 GCA_964520965.1 uncultured Myxococcales bacterium | reverse complement strand
GAGCTTGCGGCAGCGCCATGACCCACGAGTCGGCCAGGGCGCCCTCGACGTCGGCGAGCTGCTCGAAGTTGTCGAAGACGAGCACCGAGCGCTTCATCGCCCGCAGCACATCGATGATCGCCGTGATCGAGCCATCGACCGATCGGCTGAGCGGCACGTCGAGCACGTCGGCAACGCGAACGACGGCGTCGGCCAACCTCGAAGTCGGGCTGAGGTCGAAGAACCAGACCGCGTCTGCGTCGCCTCGTTCGATGACCCTGCGGGCGAATTCCTTCGCCAGTCGGGTCTTTCCCGCTCCAGGGGGGCCGACGATGGTGACGAGTCCGCCGCCACTCGGGAACGCCGCTTCCATCTGCGCGAGCTCGTCGTCCCGCCCGAAGAACTCTGTCCGGGCGGGGGCGACGTTGGTGCGCAGGGCGGGGCTGTCGGTCGAGGTCGTCACGGGGGCGCGGAAGGCGACATCGGCAGTGTTCCCGGACCGGGTCGTGGCTCCGCGTCAAGGCGCGGCGTGTGCCCGGATCGGGGTCCGGACCGGAGTCCGGCCGCGAACACCGACGAGTGTCGCACGCACCCGCACGAAGATCCTAGTCCGTCGTGGCGCGACTCGATCATCACGCCCGGCGAGCGTCACTTTTCGCGGGCGCGGTCCGCGATGATCTGCTTGGCGGCCGGCGGCGGAACCTCTTCGTAGCCGTGGAACTCTCGCGAGTGGTGGCCGCGGCCCTGGGTCATCGACCGGAGCGACGCCGAGTAGCCGAAGAGCTCGGCCTCGGGGATGACCGCCCGGATGACGGTCGAGCGCCCGGCCTGGTCGACACCGAGGATACGTCCGCGCCGCTGGCTGACGTCGCCTGACACGTCGCCCATGTTGTCGGGCGGGCAGGTGACCTCGACCTTGATGACCGGCTCGAGCAGGAACGCGTCCGCGGCGCGCATCGCCTCCTGGAATCCGAGCGAGCCGGCGATCTTGAACGCCATCTCGCTCGAGTCGACGTTGTGGTAGCTGCCGTCGTAGCACTGAGCGCCGAAGTCGACGACCGGATAGCCGGCGAGGAAGCCACGACCGGCCGCCTCCCGGATGCCCTTGTCGACCGCCGGCACGTACTTCCCGGGGATGACGCCGCCGGTGATCTTGTCGTCGAACACGTAGCCTTCGCCACGGGACTGCGGGAAGATCTTGATGTGGCAGTCGCCGAACTGGCCCTTGCCGCCGGTCTGCTTCTTGTGGCGGCCCTGGGCGTGGGCGGGCTTTCGAATGGTCTCCCGGTAGGCGATGCGAGGCGGCTCGGTCTCGACCTTGACGCCGAACCGAGACTCCAACTTCTCCATCTGGATCTTCAGATGCAGCTCGCCGAGGCCGGTGGCGATCGTCTGCTTGCGCTCACCGTCATAGGCGGCGGTGAAGGTCGGGTCCTCTTCGTGGAGCTTCGGCAACACGACCCCGAGTTTGTCCTCGTCTGCCCGCGTCAGGCCCTTGATGGCGATCCGGGTGTCGGCGGTCGGGAAGTTGATCGGGTCGAGCTCGATCGGCTTCTGCTTGCTGGAGAACACGTCGCCGGTGTGCGTGTCCTTGAGCTTGACCGCGACGCCGATATCGCCGGCGTGGAGCTTCGCGACCTCGTGTCGGTGGCGACCGAGGCCGACCGACAGGTGGCTCAGCTTCTCGCTGCCGCCCCGGGTCGAGTTGTAGACCTCGTCGCCGTTCGTGATCGATCCCGAGACGATGTGGAACCAGCTGAGCTCGCCGACGTGGGGCTCGCTCACGGTCTTGAACACGAGGGCGGCGAGGGGGCCGTCGTCGGTGATCGTCAACTCGAGCGGCTCACCCGACTTTCCGTCGATGGCCTTCTCTTCCGGTCCGTCGCCCGGGCAGGGCAGCAGCTGGGCGACCTTCGTCAGCAGCGCGCGGATACCGATCGTGAGCTCGGCCGAGCCGCAGAACGCCGGCACGATCTCGCCCGTCGCGACCGCCTGCGCCATCGCCGAGACGAACTCCTCGGTCCGGATCTCCTCGCCCTCGAGGTAGCGATCGAGCAGGGACTCGTCGGTGGTCGCCAGCGTCTCCACGAGCTCGGTCCGCCAGTGCTCGTACTCGGTCTGCAGCGCCGCCGGGACGTCGGTCACCTCGTACGATCCGTCACGGACGCCGGGCTTGTAGACGTGGGCCTTTCCGCTGAACAGATTGATGACCCCGCCGAAGGCCGGGCCCTCGCCGATCGGGATCTCGACCGGAATGATCTGGTCGCCGAGCCGACTCTTGACGTCTTGCCAGGTGCTCTGGAAATTCGCGCCCTCGATGTCCATCTTCGACACGAAGACGACGCGCGGGACCCCCCGGCGGTCGAGCTCGGACCAGGCCTCCGTCGTCCCGTGGCCGACGCCCGACTTGGCGCCGACGACGACGATGGCGCCATCCGCCACGCGGATCGCGCTCTCCACCTCGCCGAGGAAATCGACGTAGCCCGGCGTGTCCAGCAGGTTGACCTTCGTGCCCTCCCACTCCGCGTAGGCCGGCGTGCAGTAGATCGACATGCTGTGCGCGATCTCCTCCTCGCGGTACTGCGTCAGGGCGGTCCCGTCGTCGACGCGTCCGTGCCGATCGGCATTTCCGGCCACGAAGGCGAGCCCGTCGACGAGCGTCGTCTTCCCGGCCTTCGCGTGGCCCACGACGGCCACATTGCGGATGTTCTTGGTCGCATACTCTTTCGTTGCACCCATGGTCCTCTCTCTTTGGGATCGTGCGTCAGCCGTTCAGCTTGTCTCGAAGCGCGCGTAACATGTCGACCGCGGTCAGTATGCCGACGACCTGTCCTTCGTCGTCGAGCACCGGCATGGCGCCGTAGCGGTACTTGATCATCGGCCCCAGCGGCTCGACCAGCGGTGAGCCGGGGGTCGTCGTGGCCGGGTCGCGGGTCATCGCCTCGCCAACCTTGGTCTCGTTGTCCATTCGGAAGTACTGCGCCCGATTCGGGCCGTCGTCGACCACTGCCTCGGGTCGGCGCAGATCGCGCTCGGTGATGATCCCGACCAGGACGTCGTCCTTGTCGAGCACCGGCATGTGCCGGATGCCGTGCTCGCGCATTCGATAGTAGGTCTGGTGGAGACCGTCGCGCGGGTGCGCGGTCACGATCTGCGTGCTCATGTAGTTCCGAACGAACATCGGTCTCCTCGATCACGTGGCGGGCGACCCGCGTTTCGTTGGGGTCCGTGTGTTTGCCGAAGAGCCAGAGGTGCCGGCCGGTGACGGTGGGCGGCTCTCCGGGGTCGTTGCGGGACGGTCTGCTCTGCTTCTTTCCCTGGGTACGTGACGTCCGCCGCGCACCGCCTGCGCGAGTCGGGCCTGGACGACCGTTTCACGCACAGGCGGAAGGGCGCGAAAAGCCGATCTAGTCGCCCCCGCGCCGCCTGTCGACACCCGCGACGTCCGTGTCGTCGCCGCAGCGCCTCCGAAAGCCCACCGGTCGTCGTCGGACCGCGCCGATCAGGCGACCGACGAGGCCTTGGAGGCGCCCGTCTCGGTGGATGCGACCGCCTCGGGACGGGCCGTCGCCTCCAACAGGCGCCCCAGATAGCGCGCCACCGGACGGATGAATGCGCCGGTTCGGTCGTACGCACTGTGGGACGCTGGCGTCCACGACGCGTAGAACGGGCCGACGTCGACCGTGATGTCTCGCTTCACGACGCGCGCGTACGCGTCGTTGATCGGGCGAAGCGGGTAGCCGAGGATATCGTCGGGATCGAAGAAATTCGTCCACGCTGCGCGTTCGCGAAGCTTCCCGCGGATCGCCTTGCCGGGGAAGTCGATCGGCACGACGGGGTCATACGCGAAGGTGAACAGCGGCAGGTTGCAGCCGTAGGTCACCAGGCCCGCCAGCGTCTCCATCCGGACCATCGGCGATAGATGCCCCTCGGCCGCGTCGGCGGCCCGCTGACGATCCCAGGTGTAGTTCGAGATGATCTGGCCGCCGAGGGAATGGGCGAGCACGACGAGCGGCACGTCGCCACCGGCGCGTCGACGCAGGTCTCCGAGGCGCTGCTGCACGACCGCATGGATCTCGTCGTACGTCGAGTTCGTCGAGCTCGCGACCCGCTGGTAGGCAGCCGCGTCGCCGAGGGCGTGTACGACCGCGCTCCGCATCGACAGGAGGTCGACGTCGCCCGCACGATCAGCGCGAGTCAGGTACGTCGCCTGGCGCCCCTCCAGGACGTCGGCCCAATGGATCTCGCCGAACGCGATGTCGTTGCTCACACCGACCCCGAGCCGCTTGTCGACATGCTTGCGCAGGTGACCGAAGAGCCGATTGGAGAAGCCGGCTTCCTGATTCCCGATACCGTGGATCGCGGTGACAGCGAGGCGTGCGGACATGGGCGCGTGCTTGGCGTGAGTGGCGGTGACCGGAATCCAGAATGACAGCCGGCCCCGAGGCCGGTCAACGGGGGGGCGTGATCGCGTGGGGTGAACATCCGGGCATCTGGGAGCTACACGCGACGCGCGCTATGCTCCGGACACGGAGCACCGGAGACTCCATGGATGCCAAACTCCTCATCGACGCAATCGTCCAACAGACGACCGTACTCATCGCCCACCTGTCGACCTCGGCCGGTCTGCGGGCGCCGCTCGCCCACGTCGCCGACTAGGTCTTCGTCGAGCTGTCCCGCGAGATCGAAGCGCAGGGTGTCAGCCGGAAGATCGCCGCCGACATGTTCGGGCTCGCGCTGCGCTCGTATCAGAAGAAGGTTCGCCGGCTGACCGAGAGCGTCACCGACACCCAGCAGACCCTGTGGGCCGCCGTGCTCGACTTCATCGGCCAGGAGGGCGGTACGGTGCAGCGAAAACGGGTCCTCGAGCGCTACCGCTACGACGGCGAGGAGCAGGTTGCCGCGGTCTTGAACGACCTCGTGTCCAGCGGGCTCGTCTACCGCACCGGTCGGGGCCTCAACTGCATCTACGGGCTCACCGACGAGAAGGACTACGCCAGCATGGTCGAGCGCGACCGTGACGAGGCGCTGCCGTGGCTCGTCTGGGTCGTCGCCTACCGGTCGGGTGGCATGACCCGCCAGGAGATCCGCGACGCGATCCCCTTCGAGGACGACGCGATCGACACCGCGCTCGGCGAGCTCCTCGCCGACGGACGCGCCGAGTCGGTCTTCGTCGACGGCCAGGAGAAGATTCGCGCCTCGACGTTCCTGGTGCCGGTCGGCTCGCAGGCCGGCTGGGAGGCCGCGATCTTCGACCACTTCCAGGCGATGTGCAACGCGATCTCGTCGAAGCTCCGCGGCGGTGAGGTCGGCTCCAACGTCGACGACCAGGTCGGCGGCGCCACACTGAGCTTCGACGTGTATCCGGGGCATCCGTTCGAGAACGAGGTCCACGGATTGCTCAAGCGCGTACGCCAAGACGTGAATGTCCTGTGGCGCGCCGTCTCGGAGTACAACAAGAGCCACCCCCCACCGGCCGAGACGAAGCGCAAGGTCTCGTTCTACTTCGGCCAGTACGTCGAGGGCGCCGACGAGCCCGACGAAATGGAGGACTGACCGTGTCTGCAACGCTCCGCATCACCCTCGCTGCCCTCGCCACCGCGCTCCTCTGCGCCTGCTCCAGCGGGTCCGGAGACGGACCGGTGTTGGACTCGAACTCCAACTGGCTGACCGTTTGCGACCTGGACGGCGAGTGCGTCGACGGCCTGTCCTGCCTCTGCGGTGTCTGCACGGCGGAGTGCGACGAGAGCGCTTCTTGCCACGATCTCCACGAGCGCTCGGCGTGCGCGCCCGCAGACGACACGGCCGCCGTCGACGTCTGCGGCGAACCGGAGGCAACCGAGCCGGCGCCCCGCGGGCTGTGCCTGCCGGAGTGCGACGATGACGGCGATTGTCCGCACGAAGCACCGTGTGTCGACGGGCTCTGCGGCCGTCCGCCGGGCGCCGGTCCGCCTCCGCCTCACCGTCGCCCGGGCCCTGGCCCCGGCGACCGCGATGCCGGGTTGGACGCCCCCGCCGACCTGCCCTCGGACGTGTCCGCCGATCTACCCCCGGACACGCCCACCGATGCGGTCGTCGATTCGGGCGCCGAGACCGACGCGCCTGGTGATCTCCGAGATGCGGACGACGACGACGGGGAAGAAGATGCCTCCGAGGATCTCGACGACGATGGCCGGGACGAAAGGGGTGACGATCGGGACACCCCCCCCCGCCGCCGCGGTGTCCGGACGGACTGACCTACTTCTGCGGGACCGCGCTCGGTCTGGCACCCGACACCTTGTTCCTGTGCGACGACGGGCACTTCGTTCCCGCGGAGGAATGCTCGGGGAACTGCATCACGGTCCCGGGGCGCGACGACCTCTGTGCGCCGGAGTGTCCGGATGGCGACGGCATGTACTGCGCCGAAACCCTTGGGCTTCCCGGCGGTGGGCTCTTCTCGTGCTGGGGTGGCGAGGTCCGACTCGAGGTCGATTGCGTCTTCGGATGCGAAGACCGTCCCGGCGCGACCGACATCTGCAGGGAAACGCCTCCCCCGCCCTGACCGGAGCCGATCCGGTCGGGTGCCGGGGGTGCCCCCGAGGGCACCTGCTATCCGATCCAGGGTGTCTCTACCGTCGAAACATGCCGGGTGACCGGCTGCTCAATCTCGAACGGAGGACACCATGAAAGCGCAGACCCCCCAACTGGCCCGACCGCTCTTCGCGATTCTACTCGCGGGCGGTCTCGCCGCGTGCGGCACCGTCGGTCCCGACGGCGACGGCACGGACGGAGTCTCGTCGTCGATCATGGCGGGGGACGAAGAGGCCCGCGAGGGTGATGACGCAGAACGGGACGTGCCCGACGACGAGTCGGCAGAGCGGCCCGAGCGCCCGGAGCGCGGCGAAGGCGAAGGCGAAGAGGGCGAACGCCCCGAGTGCCCGCCGCCTCCCCCCATCGACGAGGAATGCCTCGACGACTGCGCCGAGCTCGCCGCGGCGGCATTCGACGCATGCATGGCCGAGGAAGACGACGAGCGCGCTTGCGGCCACGCCGCGCACCGGGAGATGACGGGCTGCGCCGCCGAGCTCTGCGGGGCGCCCGTTTGCCCCGAAGGCGAGGATTGTCCGCCTCCGCCCCCGCCTTGCCCGGAGGGCGAAGAGTGCCCGCCGCCGCCGTGCCCGGGAGCCGAGGAGGGCGAGCGTCCTCCGCGTCCCGACGCTGAAGAGGTTGAGGATTGCGAGCGCCCGCCGCGTCCCGATGGAGAGGAAGGCGAGGAAGGTGAGCGCCCGCCGCGTCCCGATGGCGAAGAGGGCGAGGAAGGTGAGCGCCCGCCGCGTCCCGATGGCGAAGAGGGTGAGCTCCCGCCGCCGCCGCCTTGTCCGGAAGGCGAGGAGTGCCCGCCGCCTCCGCCCTGCCCGGAAGGCGAGGAGTGCTCGCCGCCGCCGCCTTGTCCGGAAGGCGAGGAGTGCCCGCCGCCGCCGCCCCGTCCCTCGGACGGGTGATCCATCCGGCAGCGTGAATCACTTCCGCCCGAAAACCCCGGCTCCGGCCGGGGTTTTCTGGGTTTTGATACGGCTGTTTCGGCTCCGCCCGGAAGTCTCCGACCCCGCTGTACCGAAGGGTGGCCCCGTGTGGGATCGACGCCCCATCGAACCGCACACGCCGGGAGAGATGGGGGCGTGAACGGCAAGGGGAGAAGCGCCCCTACATGCATGAAATAATTGAAGTTTTCATTGCCTTCTCCCTCGCGATGGTCACAATAAATCTTACGGACACGGAATGACGAGGAGGCCCGATGACCGCCAGCCACCGAGCCCACCGCCGCGCCACGCTGACGACCGCCGCCCTGGCTTTCGTGGCGACTTGCGTGACAGCAGCGCCCGCCGCGGCTCAGGCTCCCGAGGCGTACATCGGAACGTTCGTGCCCCACGGGCTCGAGGGCCGCGACTACGTCGACCGGCACCTCTCCCGTATCCAGAACGCATCGATCACCGTGCCAGTGACCTTCCGCCTCCGCTCGTGTGGCACCGCCGTGGCGCGGCGCTGAGGACTCAGGCCGGCCGGCAATCCCTCCCCCCATTGCCGGCCGCCTCCGGGGCGTCGACTCTTGGTGGTCGGCGCCCCGGATCCGTTCTTGAGATCACGGCGACGCCCTTGCTTTTCTCCTGCCGTCCGTCGTGGCAGCATCGCCGCCCATGGATACGGAGCCGCTCTACGACGAATTCGACTTCCCCACCGCCTACGGCACCGGGCTGATCGACCAGGCCCTCGCGGGTTCGGCGGCTGTCGTCGTCACGATGGCCGCTCTCGTGCCGGTCTTCGCCAATCGCATCCCCGACACGCACCGGGTGCTGGTCGTCGACAGCGTCGAAGAGTCCGCCCTCGAGGCGCTCGCGGCCGAGGCCCGGGAGACGACCCGGGTGATCGGACTCGGCGGCGGTACCGCGATCGATGCTGCGAAATACGTCGCCTGGAAACACGGCGCATCGCTGGTCAGCATCCCCACGGTCGCCTCGGTAGACGCGTGCTTCACGACGCCTGCCGCGGTCCGGTTCGGACAGCGGGTCCGCTACATCGGATCCGTCGTCCCGGACCTCGTCTGCATCGACTTCGACGTACTCGCCGATGCCCCGGTGGAAATGAACCGGGTCGGAATCGGCGACGTGCTCTCCATTCACACGGGCACCTTCGATTGGCGGTTGGCGGTCGCGGCCGGCGAGGGCCCGCTCTGGGACCCCGTCGTCGCCGAAGATGCAGGGGTCCGGTTGCGCGAGGTGATGGAAACCGCGCCCCGCCTGGCCGTTGGAGATCCGGCGGCATTCCGCGCGCTCTTCGAAGGGTTCCGCTGGGTCGGGCGGACCGAGCGGCGGATCGGCCACTGCCGTTTCGAAGAAGGCGCGGAGCACTACTTCGCGTATTGCATCGAACACCAGACGGGCAAACGACCACCCCACGGTCACCTCGTGTGCCTGGGGGTGCTCCTCGCCAGCACGCTGCAGGGCAACGACCCCGGCGGGATCAAGGCCTTCTTGGACCGGGTCGACGTCGATGTCCGGCCGGCCGCCGTCGGTTTCGATTGGGCTGAGGTCGAGACGGCGTTGCGCGGACTGCAAGACTACGTCGTGGCCGAACAACTCGCCTACGGCGTCGTGAACGAGCTCGTCGTCGACGACGCGATCGTCGCTCGATGCCGCGCCTCGCTCCAGGAGTAGGGTTCGATGGCACCGGTGCGCTTCTGGCTCTTCGCGATCGTTGCATCGAGCGGGCTCTTGCTGGCGGGATGCCCGGGCGACAAGGACACCGACGAGGGCTCGGCGGACGTCGCCGAGATCGCTGACTTCGGTGATGACGCCGAGGGTGATGCGGCACTGGACGTGGGCCCCGACGTCAGCGACGAAACCATGCCGGACACGGCGGCCGATGCGGCCCGGGACGCGTCGACCGACGCGATGCCGGACGCCGAGCTGGCGCCGGTCGCACCCCCTACCTGCATCGCCGAAGGTCCGGCGCCACCCGTGCGGCCCGAGCCGATCGTCGCCGCGACGCTCCCCTGGCTCCGGGTCGAGGGCCGCGAGGTCATCGCCGAAGACGGCGCGCCGGTGGCACTTCGCGGCTTCAACTTCGGCAGCTGGATGATGATGGAGTCGTGGATGGCCGGCGTCGGGCCGCTCGAACCGCGTCTCCTGGACGAACTGGCCGAACGTGCCGAGGCCGCGGGAATCGACGGGCTGCTGACACAGGCGCGCAACTCGAACGGCTTCGACTGGACCGTGGAGCTGCGGGCGCACCGCGTGCTCGCGCGTGAGTGGAAGATCTACATGTTCGAGCACGCGGCACCCGAGCAGCTCGATGCCGTCGTCGCCCTATGGGAGTGGTTCGAGGCCCAGCCGTGGGTCTTCGAGGAAGCCTCGATGTGGGAATGGCTCGAGAGTCGGTTTGGCGCCGACGGCATGGAACGACTCCGGGCGGCCTGGCAGGACTCGTTCATCACGCAGGGCGACATCGAGCGGTTCGCGGCGCTGGGGCTCAACGCGATCCGTGTCCCGGTCTGGTACGGGAATCTGGAGCGCGAGACTCCCGAAGGGCCGGTCTGGCGCGAGGAGGGCTGGATGCGCCTGCACCACGTCGCCGAGTGGGCGCGGACGCACGAGGTCTACCTGATCATGGATCTCCACGGCGCTCCCGGGGGTCAGACCGCCAACTGGCACACCGGTCTCTACAACGGCGGCGTGCTCTGGGAGCGCGACGACTGCCGTACGCACGCGTCCCGCATCTGGACGGCGTTGGCGAGCTACTTCGAGGACGAGCCTCACGTCGCCGTGTACGACCTGTTGAACGAGCCCCGACTCGCGCCCTCCGACGCGCTGTGGTCCGAGGTGCATGACGAGCTCTATCGTGCGATCCGCGCCGTCGACGAACGGCACATCGTGATGTCCGAGGATGGCTACCGCGGACCGAGGCGCCTCTCGTCCCCCGCCGAGCTCGGCTGGGACAACGCGATGTTCTCCATCCACCTCTACCCCGATAGCACGACGCCCGAACGCTATGCTGCGGACATCGAAGGGTCGGTGTTGGACTGGGGAGCGGCGTGGGACCGGTTCGATTGCCCGCTCTACCTCGGTGAGTTCAACCCGTTCTCGGTGCGCGAAGATGCGGACGGAGACTCGGCGAACCAGGTCGCGGCCGTCGATGCCGCCCTCGCCATGCTCAACCGCCGCGGGGTCCACTGGGGAATCTGGAGCTGGAAGTACTACGACTACGACGAGATGTGGGGGCTCTACGTCCAGCCAGACCCGGGTGAGCGCGTCGATCTCCGCGACGCGACGCTGGAGGAGATCGAGGCGGAGTTCCGGTCGATGGCGACCGTGAACTACGACGTCATCCCCGCATACGCCGATGTCGTCCGCGAGCGGGGCGCCGATCCGGTCGCCCCTCTCGACGTGCTGGCCGCCAGCGACTGATTCGGATCCTCATCGGTTCGGATCGCGGCGGCCAATCAGAGCCCGGTTGAATTCGGCGGGGCTTGCGGGCGAGAGTCTTCGCCGAAGAGCGCGCCGAGATCGATGTCGGCGGCGCGGTCGAGCTGGGAGAGCGGGCCACTGGCCACGTCGAGATCGTTCGCCAGGAAGACGACGCCAGGCAACCCGGCCGCAGGATCGTAGGCCGGATCCTCGGTGTGGAGACCAACGGCGTTCTCCGTCACGAGCCCCGAGTCCAGATCGACGACGCAATCCGATCCGAGCTCCAGCCCGGCGCGCTCCGATCCTTCGACCGCCACCCGGACCCCGGAGAGGGCTGCCCCGGCCCCGACGAGTATGCCGGTGCCGCCGGCCTCCTCGTTCGGGCCGCATCCGACGCCGTGCGCGATCGTGAGCAGCGCGACGAGGGCGAGCGCGGACGACGGAATATGGAGGCGTGCGAGCGGCTGGGTTCTCACGGCGGCGGCGGGTAGCGGCCCAGCGCTCTCGGAGCAGTGACCGCGCCGTGCGCCGTCGTTGTCATCGCGGGGCGGGTCGTCGATGCTGTGCGCCCAACACCGCACGCGGAGGTCGTGATGAAACTCGGTCTGATGGTTGGATACTCCGGCGCCACCTTGAACGTCGACGCCGGGCTGGTGCAACACGCCGAGAAGGTCGGTTTCGACTCGGCGTGGACCGCCGAGGCATGGGGTTCCGACGCCTGCTCCCCGTTGGCGTGGCTCGCCGGTCAGACCGAGACGATCAAGCTCGGGACCGCGATCATGCAGCTCCCGGGCCGCACGCCCGCCAACGCGGCGATGACCGCGATGACGATCGACGCCCTGTCGGGCGGCCGCTTCATCATGGGGCTCGGCACCTCGGGGCCGCAGGTGGTCGAGGGATGGCACGGACAGTCGTTCAAGAAGCCCCTGAGCTGGATGCGGGAGTACATCACGATCGTGAAGACGATCTTCGCCCGCGAGGAGCCGTTGTCACACCAGGGCGAGCGGTATCGGTTGCCCTACGACGGCCCGGGCTCCACCGGCCAGGGCAAGCCGCTCAAGAGCATCTTGCACGGGCGTGCCGACCTCCCAATCTACACGGGGTCGATGGGCCCGAAGGGCCAGGCCCTCGCCGCCGAGCTCGCCGATGGCGTCATCCTGACGTGCATGAACCCCGAGCGGCCGCAGGCGGTCATGGAGAACCTCGACGAGGGGTTCGCGCGGACCGACGGGGCGAAGTCCATCGACGACTTCGACATCGCCGCCGTCGTCGCCATCAACGTCGGTGACGACCTCGAGGCCCTGCGCATGCCACTCCGTCTGCAGCTCGGGCTGTACATCGGCGGCATGGGCTCCAAGTCGACCAACTTCTACAAGCGCTATCTGGAGCGGGCCGGCTTCGCCGAAGAAGCGAACCGCATCCAGGAGCTCTTCCTGTCCGGCGACAAGGCGGGCGCTTACGAGGCCGTGACCGACGAGCTGATCGACACGCTCTACCTCGTCGGCCCCAAGGAGCGGATCCGCGATCGGCTCCAGGTCTGGGAAGAGTCCCCCGTCACCACCATGCTCGTCGGCGCACATGACCGAGCGACGGTCGAGCTACTCGCAGAGCTGAACCCCTGAGGGCGAGCGCGTTCGAAGGCGAATGACACAGAGGAGCCCAGTGCGAATCGCGATCGTCGGTGGAACCGGGAAAGAAGGGCGCGGACTCGGGGGGCGGTGGGCTCGCGCGGGTCACGAGGTCTTCGTCGGATCTCGTGACGGAGCTCGCGCGCAGGTACGCGCCGAGGAGCTCGTCGCCGCGACCGGGGGTGTCGCCCACGGTGGCGACAACGCCTGGGCCGTCGACCAGGCCGAGGTCGTGGTCCTCTGCGTGCCCTTCGGCGCGCACGCGGCTGCACTTCGAGACCTCGCGCCACACATCGGTGGGCGGCTGGTCATCGACATCACGGTGCCGTTGAAGCCGCCACGGGTCGACCGGGTGCAGCTCCCGGAGTGCGGCGCCGCAGCGCTCGAGACCCGGGCGATCCTCGGCGAAGAGGCTCCCATCGCCTCGACCCTCCACCACGTCTCCAACGTGCACCTCGAGGCGCTCGACGAGCCGCTCGACCTCGACGTCCTCGTCTGCGCCGACGATCCGGATGTCCGTCGCCGCACCATGGACCTCGTCGCCGACCTCGGCGCCCGCCCCGTCGATGCGGGCGCACTCGACAACGCCGTGGCGCTGGAATCGTTCACACCGGTACTCATTCACATCAACAAGACTTATCGTTCCCGTGGCACCGGGATCCGAATCCTCGGAATCGACCAGTGCCCTTGATCATAAGCAACGAACACACCTGCTATGCCGAGAGCGCTTCGGCCCAGGAGCGACGAGCGTCCTGTGGCGGGACCACTGGTCCGAGGAGAGACGCAGGCAGCAGCGCTCCCGGCGACGCAGGTGTGATCGGGAATTGTGAGCAAGAGCACTAGACGGGAGCGATTCGCATGTCCGTCGCGGTTGCCGGCCAGATCAGCGTCAGTGCGGTTCCGGGCCTTCCGGTCGTAAAGGCGGGTGACGACCTCGCCCAGCTGATCATCACCGCGCTCCTCGACGCCGAGATCGCCCTGCGACCCCACGACGTCGTGGTCGTCGCTTCGAAGGTGGTCGCTCGTGCCGAGGATCGCTTCGTCGATCTCGACGACCTCGATGTCGGGGCCCACGCCCGTGAACTCGCCGGAATCACGGGGAAGGACGCGCGACTGGTACAGCTCGTGCTCGACGAGAGCACTGCGGTGAGCCGCGCAGCCCCCGGCGTGCTGGTCGTGCGCCATCGGCTGGGCTTCGTGTCGGCCAATGCGGGCATCGACGCGTCGAACGTGGGTCCCGAGCCGGAACGTCCCGGTCGAGGGGGCGGCGCCGACATCGTCCTGCGTCTGCCCGCTGACCCGGACGCCTCTGCACGTCGCATCGCGGACGCCCTGTCCGAGATCGCCGACGGAGACGTGGGTGTCGTCATCAGCGACTCCCACGGCAGACCCTTCCGGCGCGGTCAGCTCGGCACCGCGATCGGCGTGGCCCGCCTTCCGGCCTGCGTCGACCGGCGCGGCGACACGGATCTCTTCGGCCGCGTGCTCGAGAACACGGAGCTCCCCATCGCCGACTCCGTCGCCGTGGCCGCCGACCTCGTCGCAGGACCAGCCGACGAGGCGCGCCCCGTGATCTTGGTCCGGGGCCTGCAATTCGAATCCTCCACAGCGGGCGCTGACGCGCTGATGCGTCCGCCCAAGACCGACCTCTACGCCTGATGCCAGCCGCTTGCGCCAACAACGCCCGGGGCGCTCTCCGAGGCCCCGGCAATGCCACCAGGTCGCCATGACACACATCGACTCCGCCGGGCTCCGCGTGGTCGCGCTCTCGGGCGGCGTCGGCGGCGCGCGCATGGTCGACGGTCTCGCCCGCCTGCTGAGCATCGATGACCTCACGGTCGTGGTGAACACCGGCGACGACTTCGAGCACCTCGGCCTCTCGATCTGCCCCGACCTCGATACCGTCATGTACACCCTCGGCGGCGTGGGGGATGCGGTGCGGGGATGGGGTCTCGCCGAGGAGTCCTTCCACACGCTCGCCGCGGTGGAGAAGCTCGGTGGGCCGGGTTGGTTCCGGCTCGGCGACCGCGACCTGGCGACCCACCTGGTCCGCACCGAAGGGTTACGACGCGGGGAGACGCTGACCCGGGTGACTCGGACACTGATGGCCGCTCATGGCATCGAGCACACCGTGTTGCCGATGACGGACGAGGCGCGCCCCACGCGTGTCGAGACCGCCGACGGCGCTGTGCTCGATTTCCAGATCTGGTTCGTTCTACACCGATGCGCGCCGAGGCTGCGTCGGATCGACCTCGGCCCGCCGGGGCAGGCGTCGCGCGACGTACTCATCGCTCTCGACGCCGCCGACCTCATCGTGGTGACCCCGTCGAACCCCTATGTCTCCATCGACCCGATCCTGGCCCTCGACGGCGTAAGGGAGCGGATCGCCGCGAAGCCCACCGTGGGCGTGAGTCCGATCGTGCACGGCGAGGCCGTGAAGGGACCGCTCGCGGACATGATCCGGACCCTGGCCGACCGGGAGCCGACGGCCGAAGCCGTGGCGGACCACTACGGCGATCTCGTGGATGGTTGGGTCGTCGAGGACGGCGACGGTCGTGGGCTCGGCGGCCGGCGCCATGTCGAGACCGGCACGGTGATGCGCGACACCGAGAGTCGCGTCCTGCTGGCCCAGGAGACGCTCCTGCTCGCGGAGTGTGTGGTCAGCGAGTTGCCGGAGCAGGAGTCGCCGTGGTGACAGCGGACGCCGTCTTCGGGCACGGCAAGTCGTTGTGGGCCGTGGTCCCGACCAAGGGGTTCTCGCGGGCCAAGAGCCGACTCGCTGGCGCGCTCGACGGTGCGGGCCGAGTGGCCCTGGCGACTTCGCTCTTCGACCGGGCCGTCGGGTCCGTCCGACAGTGCCGGTCGGTGGCGGGCGTGCTGGTCGTGACCGACGATGCCGAGGTCGCTGCGCGCGCGGAGTCGCTGCGCGCGCGGGTGGTTTTCGACCCGCCGGCCGAGGTCGAGGCGTCCGGGTCGACGTCGGCGGCCGCTGGGCCTGACGTGGAGCCCCTGGCGCGTGCGGTCGACGTCGCATTCGCGCACCTGGCCGGGGTCGGGGCTTCGGCCGCGATCTGCGTGGCCGCCGATTTGCCGGACTTGTCGACGTCGGACATCGACGCCCTGGCGGAGGGGCTCGCCGTTGCCCGCGTCGTCATCGCCCCCGACCGGGACGAGCTCGGCACGAACGCGCTTGGTGTGTGGTTGCCGGCGCCGTTTGCGACGTGTTTCAGCCGTGACGGGAGCTTCGTCCGGCACGTCGATGCGGCCGAGGCCGTCTGCATCACGCCGACAATCGTTCGGCGGCCGGGGCTGGCGTTCGACATCGACGAGCCGACGGATCTGGAGCAGACGGAGCGGACTCTCTCCGGCGCGCAGAGACAGCCCGACTGATGCCAAGGATCACCGATCCCTTCGCGTCCCCAACCGCCTGCGTTGCCCCGTGCCGCGTTGGTGGGGCGCGCCCACCGAGCGCTCCCCGAACAACGGTCGCTGCTCATCGAGAGACCGCGAATCGGTGCCGACTGCCGTCGACGAGTGTTTCATACGTGCCGAAGCGTTGCGAGGGGTCGAGGACCGCGTCGAGCGCACTGGTGACCTCCTCGTCACTCGCCTCGTCGAAACGTCGTCGGACGCCGTAGAGGGTGGTGCGTTCGTAGGGCACGCGGCCGGCGCCGCGTGCGAGGGCGCGCAGCATCTCCGGGGTCATCAGCTGTCCGTGCTGGGCCCCCGCGCTGACAGACACGCTCTCGTTCATCAGCGTGCCGCCGAGGTCGTTCGCGCCGCCGGCGAGGTGGGCCCGAGTCCGCTCGGCGCCCTCCTTGACCCAGGACACCTGGATGTTTCGGAAGTCGGCGCCGAGCATCAAGCGCGCGATGGCGAAGGTCCGCGCCCGTTCGTCGTCGGTCGGGCCGGGCCTGACGCCGAGCTGCCGGGCGCGATCCCGATAGAGGGGCGCGCCGTCGTGGACGAAGGCGAGAGGGACGAACTCGGTGAAACCCCCGGTTTCACGCTGCATGGAGCGGAGCAGCGCCATGTGCGAGATGCGGTGTTCCGTCGTCTCGGCGTGCCCGAACATCATGGTCGCGGTGGTGGGGATGCCGAGCTCGTGGGCGGTGGTGACGACGTCGATCCACTGTCCGGCCGTCAGTCGCCCCGGCGAGATTCGCTCTCGGAGTTCGTCGTCGAGGATCTCGGCGGCGGTCCCGGGCAGGGAGTCGAGGCCGGCCTCGACGAGCTCGGCGAGGAACTCGCGGACGGGCACGCGGGCGACGCTGGCGGCGTATCGCACCTCTTCGGGCGAGCAAGCGTGGATGTGGAGTTCCGGCGCGGCTTGTTTGATGCCCTGCAGGATGTCGATGTATTGCCGTCCGCCGCCGTTTGGGACGAGCCCGGCCTGCACACACACTTCTGAGGCGCCGAGGTCGCGCGCCTCGACGGCGAGGCGGACGACTTCTTCGACGGGCAGGAAGTATCCATCGTCCGACCGGAGGTCCCTGGCGAAGGCGCAGAAATGGCAGCTCTTTACACAGACGTTCGTGAAGTTGACGTTGCGGTTGACGACGTACCCGACCCCATCGCCGACCTGCTCCGTCCGGACCGCGTCTGCGGTCTCGCGCAGCGCTAGCAGGTCGTCTCCTTGCGCGCTGTCGAGCACGAGAGCGTCGTCGATGTCGAGCGGAACTCCGGACAGACAGCGGTCCAGGATACGGCGGACACTTCGCGACGCGCCGTCGTAACATTTCGAGGTCGGCAAGTTCATGCGAACGTCTGCTGTCGAGAGGGCGCCGCCCCGGACGACGGCCCGACCGCCGCCGTCGGCGTCCAACGCCGACGGGCCGCAGATAGACGATCGGAAACCGCCGGAGCGAGCCAGCCGTCCTCGACGACGAAGCGCTCGTAGACCGGGAGCCGAGGGGCCAACTCAAACCCGGCGCCGGACAGGCACACCGCCAGCTCGGCGATGTGTGGCCAGGGCCAATCGGGGTTCACATAATCAGGCGTCAGCGGCGAGATGCCGCCGAGATCGTTGGCCCCCGCCGACACGATGTCGAGCACCGCATCCGGGCTCAGATTCGGCGGTGACTGGATCGAAACCTCGTCCGGCAGCATCAGGCGAGCCAAGGCGATCGTTTCCGACAACACGGCGCCCGCTGGCGCAGGCACCGACGCCATCGGCGTGCCGGCCGCCGGACGGAATCCCTGAACGATCACCTCCTGGACATGCCCCGACGAAGCGTGCAACTCCCCGATCGCTGCGATCGTGTCGATGCGCTCGTCGCGGGTCTCTCCGATGCCCACCAGGAGCCCCGTCGTCAGCGGCACCCGCAGCGCTCCGACCTCTGCCACGCACCGCAGCCTGTCCTCCGGCCCCTTGTCCGGCGCTCGGTGGTGCGGGCCGCCGACCCCGCATAGTCGCTCGCTGGTCGACTCCAACATCAAGCCCAGGCTCGCGTTCCAAGCCCGCAGCCGCGCAACCGACTCGCGGTCGAGCACGCCGGCGTTGGTATGCGGAAGAAGGGCGCGCTCGAGCGCCGCTTCCGCGGCCCAGACGAGGAAATCGACCGTGTCCGCGAACCCGGCGGTCTCGAGCTCGCCCCGGTACGACGAGAAAGCACGCTCGGGTCGGTCACCGAGACAGAAGAGCGCCTCCGTGCAGCCGAAACGAGCCGCTTCGTCGAGCGTCTCCAGGACCTCGTCCCGCGCCATCGTCCAGACCCCGGGGTCGCCCGGCGACCGGCGGAACGTGCAATAGTCGCAGCGATTGGGGCAGAGGTTCGTCAGGGGCAGAAACGCCTTCGGCGACCAGGTCACGATCCTGCCGTACGCGCGATCCCGTCGCCCGCGCGCCGCCGCAAGGAGCCCGTCGAGCCGGGATTCGTCGGCGATTCCGCGTGCCTGTTCGGCGTCGATCGGGCGCTCGGCCGCGATGTCGAGGTGGGTACGAGCCACGGTCATACCCCCCACAGTGAGACCATTGGCGCCCGTGGACAAGGGGCCGCCTGCACCAATGCCGGATCCCTTGCGTCCGGCGACCGTTCGGGCGACACCCGATCCATGGCCCCCCGACCGGAGACAGAGCAAGCGCTACCCGGGCTCCGCGCCGAAGGCATCGCCCGGGGCCCGGTCGACGGCGAGTCCGTCGTCGCCGAGCTCGTCGACCGTGTGACGGAGCGCCTGCGTCGGCGCCCCCTGGCGGTGCTCGTCAACGAGGCGTGCTTTCTCGAGGAGAAGCGGCTGCGCGGTGCTTCCGACACGAGGGATCGGGCCTACCTGGAGACCCTGCGCTCGTCGCGGCGGCAGCTCGCGACTGCCGACGAGGCGACGCTCTTGGAGATCGTCCGGACGCTCGTCGAGCACTACGCCCGCGAGATCCACGGGCACTTCGACGGGCGCATCTACCGCCGCGCGACCCGGATCCTCCCCCCGGCCCTCGCGCTGATGCTCCGCCGCCAGAGCCCGATCCAGGCCATTCGTCGCGGGTTCGCAGGGGAGCTCGACCTCGCCGACCGTGTCCGCTGCTCCGGCGCCATCGACACCTTCGATCGCCTCGTCGAGCGCGGCACCGTCGTGCTCGTGCCGACGCACCTCTCGAACCTCGACTCGCCGGTGATCGGCTTCGCCCTGCACGCCGCCGGACTCCCGCCGGTGATCTACGGCGCCGGGATCAACCTCTTCACGAATTGGTTGCTCTCGTACTTCATGGACCGGCTCGGCGCGTACAAGGTCGATCGGACCAAGACACACACGCTCTACAAAGTGGCGCTGAAAGAGTACTCCACCCTCGCACTTCGGCGCCGGTGGCACTCCCTCTTCTTCCCGGGCGGCACCCGGGCGCGCTCGGGGGCGGTGGAGACTCGGCTGAAAAAAGGGCTGATGGGCACGGCTGTCGAAGCCTTCCGCGAGAACCTGCGCGATGGCGCCGACAAACCGCGACTCTTCTTCGTGCCGGCGACCATCAACTACACGTTGGTCTTGGAGGCCGAGACCCTGATCGACGACGCGCTGCAGGCCGAGGGGAAGTCGCGCTTCATCATCACCGACGACGAGTTCAGTCGGCCGGACAAGGTCCTCTCGTTCGTGTGGAACATGATGGAGCTCTCCAACCCGGTCGAGATCGTGTTTGGTCGCCCGCTCGACCCGTTCGGGAACCCTGTCGACGACGACGGGAACTCGGTCGACCCGCAGGGCCGGCCCTTCGACCCGGCCGGATACGTCATGCGAGACGGCGAGGTCGTGGACGACCCCCAGCGCGACCGTGTCTACACCGAAAGGCTCGCCGCCGCGATCGGACGCGCGTTCCTACAGGAGACGATCCTGGTCGACACACATGTGCTCGCGGGTGCCGTGCACCGCGTGATCGAGGCCGGACACCCGAACCTCGACATCTACGAGCGCCTGCTGCTCGGCGACGACGAACGCCGGCTACCGGTCGCCACCGTCGATGGCGAGATCGACCGCTTGCAGCAGGCCCTGCGTTCGCTCGAAGACGAGGGCGGCGTGCGACTGGGCGACGTGGTCCGGGACGGGGCACCGGCCGACGTCCGCGGGGCCGCCATCGACCACTTCGCCAGGTATCACTCCCACCGCGCGGTCACGATGGACGGCCACGAGGTCTTCGTCGAGGGCATCCGGCTCGCGCTCTACTACGCGAACCGGCTCCAGGGGTACCCGCTGCCCTCACCCACGGAGACCGCCCGATGACCGGATTGCGTGCTACGTTCATCGGCGGCGGCTCCTACGGGGCCACCATGGCGTGGATCGCCGCCGGGCTCGGCCACGACGTCACGCTCTACTGCGGCCGCCCCGATCGGGTCGAGGAGCTCCGCAGCGGCAAGGCCCTGCCGGCGCCCGTCGGAACCGAGCTCGTGAACACCGTCCGCATCGTCGACGACCTCGCCGACGCATTGGTGCACGACCTGGTCGTGTTGGCGCTCCCACCGCGCCGCGCCCGCGCGAAGCTCCGCCAGATGGCGCCCTTCGTTCGACCCGCGCATCGCATCGTTCACATCGCCAAGGGGTACGCACCGGACGGCGCGCCCGTGTCTACGATCGTCGAGGCGGAGACGTGTGTGCTGCGGACCGGCGCGATCGGTGGCCCGGTCAGTCCCGAGGACGTGTGGGCGGGCTCGGACGCCGCCGGTGTGGTCGCCAGCCGATACCAGTCCGTCGTCGACGAGGTGACCGAGCTGCTCACGACGGAGCACCTGCGCATGTACGGGAGCCTGGACCTGGTGGGCGTCGAGCTCGCCGGCGCATTGCGGACGCCGATGACGCTGGCGGCCGGCATGGCGCGCGGCGCGGAGCTGAGCCCCGCGGCGACTTCGACCATCCTGACCCGCGGCGTCGTCGAGGGCGCCCGTCTCGCCTGTTCGCTCGGCGGCGCCCGCGAGACGCTGGCCGGCCTCAGCGGAATCGGGGACTGGATGGTCGTCGCGGCGGACGAAGCGGACCCCGTCGTGCTGGCCGGCGCCCGCCTCGCCCGCGGCGAGCCGATCGACTACGACGACGCCGAGTCCCGCGCTCGCGCCGTCGCCGATCTGGCGGCGGCCCACGGCGTGGAGATGCCGATCGTCGAAGCAGTCGTGCGTGTCATCGACGGCGCCTCGTTCGTCGACGAGCTCGCGCGCCTGATGCACCGGTCGGCGAAGGCCGAGTGGGCGGGGGTCGGGTAGGCGCGCGGCGGGACCTTCGTCGTCGGAAGCGCGCGGTGCGGGCATTTCGAGGTGGCCGTCGGGGTGCCCGGTCGGGTCCGACTACCGGTCGAATCGTGCCTTCGCAGTGGCGAGATCGAACGTGTCCGGGTGCCATCCCTCGGTCCACAGAGCCAGCTCGTCGTCTTCTTCGCCGTCGCTCCGGCCCGTCTCGACGACCTCCGCCATCCGGGCGTATCCCCAGACGCCACCGGAGTCTTCCAGCGGGCAGGCGCGCTTTCCGGCGAGGAGACGGCGCTCGAAGCGGTCGTCGAGGTGCAGGGACTTCCGGAAGGTGACCTCGTGCACCCAGCTGTCCCCGAAGTCGTACGTGTACTGGCACTTCGGGCGATCCGACTTCGCACCGAACCGCGCCGAGAGCCCGACGTCCCAAGCGTCCGGCACCTCGTTCCCCCAACCGTAGTCGAAGTGTAACCGTTCAGGGGGGCGCTTGAGCTGACGCTCACCGGGAGCGCTTGCGGGAT
>CAZFPM010000080.1:11045-21727 GCA_964520965.1 uncultured Myxococcales bacterium | reverse complement strand
GCAGCCCGCCTCGGCATCGTCGATGATGGTGTTGCAATCGTTGTCGAGCCCGTCGCCACAGATCTCGACGGGGAGCGGTCCACAGAGACCGCACGCGTTCGTCAGGGCCTCGTCGACCTCGCCGTCGCAGTCGTCGTCGAGCCCATTGCAGTCGACCTCGTCGGCACCGCGTGGGAGCTGCTCGTTTTGGCACGACGTCCACTCCCCACTTTCACAGGCCCGGAAGCCGTCCCTGCAGATGCCCATTCCCGCCGTGTCGATCGGGCCCGTGTAGCACGGCTCGATCTGTCCCTCGAAGCACGGGCACTCCTCGTCGATCAAGTCGTCGCAGTCGTTGTCGACGAGGTCCCCGCAGACTTCGATCGCGCCGGGGAAGGCCTCGGGCTCGTTCGGCTGGCAGTCGAACTCCCCGGCCGGACATCCAGGCCCATAGCCGTCGCGGTCCGGATCGTCGCAGACCGGCCCGGTCTCGGTGTCACCCCCTACCGCGTCGGTATCGGGAGCGCCGACGTCCGGTGTGTCCGACGGTTCGGCGTCCTCGCCGGGGGCGGTCAGCCGAGAGGCGCTCGCCGAACAGGCGGCAACCAGAACGAGACCGAGCGCGACGGTGGATATGCGTGCAATCATGAGACTCGGCGAGGGCGCTGAAGCGCGCACGATTCTAGCTGGCCTGACCAATACCTACAACGACGACCCCTCGCCCGCTCGCCGCACGGGTGCGATCGGAAGTCGATGGATACGCGCCGGTCAACGCCATCACCTGGATCACGTGCCGCCGCGCCGGCGGCGGCTCAGTCGTCGTCTTCTTCCGAACGCACACGCGCCTTGATCGCCTCGAGCTCCCTCAGGCGACGCTCGAACGCGTTCAGGTCCTCGCGATCGGGGTCGGCTTCCCCCTCGCCCAGGTAGGAATCGAGCTCGGCCTCGGCGTCGATGCGCGCGCGCGCTTCGTCGAAGGCCTCGGTCGGAGTCGGGGCCGAAGTAGCCGGCGCCGGCGGTGTGGACGACGGGGCGACCGCGGCCCTCCCTTTCGCTGCCGCAGTCTCTTCCTCGGCAGACGCGGCCCCGTCCTGTGGCTCGCCGGCCTCCTCCCCGCGCTTGCGGGCCTTGAGCAGCCACCAGCCAACGCCGCCCGCCACGGCGCCGCCGGCGAGGACCAGCGGGTTCAGGATCACGCTCAAGGCCACCTTGACCACGAAGAGACCGCCCAACCCCATCAGCCCCCACTTGGCCCAGGTCAGGTATTTCTCGGTGTCGCCACCGGTCTTGACCAGCGCGCCGTCCTCGAGGTCGTCGTCCGTCATCGCCACGGGGGGTTCTCGGGAATGCCCCGCCGATGATAGTCACATATCGGCACGGCACCACCTTGGGACGCCCTGACTTGACCAAACACTTACATAAGTGATGCGCGCGACCGCACCGACAAAGGAAGCGGTGATCGGACGACTCGCGCCGAGCCCGACGGGAAGACTGCACGTCGGAAACCTGTCCAGCTCGCTCCTCGCCTGGATTCAGGCACGGGCGAGCGGCGGACGGCTGATCATGCGGATCGAGGATCTCGACCCTCCCCGATGCGTTCCCGGCGCGGGAGAGCAGATCCTGGACGACCTGCGCTGGCTCGGACTGGACTGGGACGAGGGACCGCATGTCGGCGGAGGTCGAGGCCCCTACGTACAGTCCGAGCGCCACGATCGGTACGCAGCCGCGATCGACGCACTGCGCGACCGTGACCTGGTGTACCCCTGCTTCTGTTCGCGGCGCGACGTCGAGGAGGTCCTGTCGGCGCCGCACGAGCGATTCGACCCACGAACGCAATACCCGGGAACCTGCTCGGAGCTGCCGGGCGCGGTCGCGTGGGAGCGGGCGGACCGCGAGCCGCACGCCCTTCGCTTCCGGGCCACCGGGACGATCGAACACCGCGACGGGGTGACCGGGACGCTGTGCGAAGACATCGCGGTCGTCCCGGGGGACTTCGTCGTCCGGCGCAAGGACGGGCTCTACGCCTACCAGCTCGCGGTCGTGGTCGATGACGCGGAGATGGGGGTCAGCGACGTGCTGCGCGGCCGCGACCTGCTGGATTCGACCGCCCGGCAGCTCGCCCTCTTCGACGCCCTGCGGGTGCCGCGCCCGCGCACCTGGCATGTTCCACTGCTCGTCGACGAACGAGGCGATCGCCTCGCAAAGCGGAGCGCCGCGGTGGCACGCGAGGGGCTGGAGACGGCCGGCTGGTCCGCTCCAGCCCTCGTCGGCGCCCTGGCCCGCCTCTGGGGATGGGCCTCGGAGTTCGTCCCGACGGCCGTGGACGACACGCTGACGCTCTGGGCGCCGCAGACCCTTGCCGCGCCGACGATCCGTGTTCCCGATGCGCTCCTGGCCGGTCCGGACGAGTTCGCCCGCTGGTCCCGGTCTCACCCGCTTTCTCCGTGAACCACATGCTCGACGTCGGTCTCCTTCTCGAATGGCTCGCGATCGACTCCACGACCGGAAACGAGGCTCGCTACCTGCAAGCCCTGGAGTCGACGCTCGCGGGCGCCGGGCTGCGCACGGAGCGGCAACCGGTGGCGGACCAGCGGTGGAATCTGCTGGCCCACGGCGATCGACCGCCCCGGATCCTGTTCAGCACGCACGTCGACACCGTGCCACCGTGGTTCGGCCCGACCGACGACGGCGAGACGATCCGGGCTCGCGGTGCGTGCGACACGAAGGGCGGGTTGTTCGCGATGTGGGAAGCCTGGCGCGCATTGCCGACAGCGGTGCGCGACGACGTCGGTTTCTTGCTGGTGGTCGGCGAGGAGGTCGACCACATCGGCGCGATCGTCGCCGCCAAGCGCGAGTACGCGGGCCTCGACGCGATCGTGTTGTGTGAGCCGACGCGCAACCTGCTCGCGACCGGCCAGAAGGGAATCCTGAAGGGGACCGTTCGGGCGGCGGGACGTGCCGGGCACTCGGCGTTTCCCGAGGTCGGTGAGAGCGCGATCCACACGCTGGTGGACGGGCTGTCTCGGCTCGTGGGTCACGGATGGCCGGTCGATCCGACGCTGGGGCCGACGACGGTCAACGTCGGGACCATCGCGGGCGGCGTGGCCGCGAACGTGTTCGCGCCATCGGCCGAGGCGGAGATCCTGTTTCGGGTCACGGGAGATCTCGACGCCTTGCTGAGCGAGGCGCGCTCGGTGCTCGGCACCGCGCTCGAGCTCGAACCGGGGCCGGTGAACCCCGCCGTCCCGCTCGTACACTGGCCCGGGTTCGGCACCGACGTGATTCCGTTCAACACGGACGCGCCGTACCTGATGTGCCGAGCTCCGGTCGTCCTGGTCGGCCCGGGAGACATCCGCACGGCCCACTCCCCCGACGAGCACATCACCCGCAGGGACATCGCCGAGGGTATCGCGGTCTACGACCGTCTCGTGCGAGGGCTCCTGGGCGGCGACCTGCCGATCGGCGCCGGCTGATCGGGGCGCTTCGTGCGTCGCGCCCGAGCGTGCGCGTTCGCGGCCTTTGAACTCGACGGCATGTGTCGGTATCGTCGCGGCGATCACACGCCCTGTTCGAAACCACCGATCGAGCCATTGACATGCATCGAAGCGCCCTGGTCGCGCCCCTGCTGGCTGCGTTTCTCCTCGCCTCGCCCGTCGCCGCTCAGACCGTCCTCATCCTGGACGACACCAACGGCGTCACCGAGGCGTTCGACGCTGCGGATCGTCTCGGCTTCGAGGTGGTCAACACCCGGAATCTGGCGGGGTTCCTGGTCGAATTCGAGGCCCGGGAAGAATGGGACGTCGTGGTCATCGACATCGCCCGCCTCGTGTTCACCTCGGCGCTGCTCGAGGCGCTGTCCACTCATCTGGATGCCGGCGGAGCCGCGATACTCTCCTACGCCAACCTCGACGGCTTCGAGGAACTGCGCGACGTGGTGCAGGTCGATTGCACCGGCAACCCGGAGGATTTCCGCTTCGCCTCGACCCCGGACGACGGGATCGACCTGTTCGCGTTCTCCGAGGTCGTGCCTTCTCCGCTGATCGGCACGGACCGGGGCTACTCGGACAGCGGTGACCTCTGTGAATCTCGGGGAGAATCGCTGGTGTTCGCACGGTTCGGCGACCCAGGGGGCGCGCCGGCCATCTACACGAGCCGCGACAACCAGATCCTGGTCAACGGGGCGCTCTTCGACGTGATGCGCGAGGCGCCGGGAGTGGCGGGCGGCGACGGCGACGACGATGGTGTTCGCGACCTCGTCGAGCTGATCGAGAACGAGCTTCTGGCCCTGCTCGACCTGCAGACGGCGGCCCTGGTCGTGTACGCAGACGGGCCCACGCCGGCCCTCGATCGGATGGCGACGGAGCTGGAGCTCGACGTCCTGCGGCCCGCGGACCTCGCCGAGCTGGACGCATTGATCGCGGACGACGACTACCACCTCGCCTACCTGGCGCTCAGCGATCTCGCTGCGGCCGACGTGGGGCTGCAGGATCGCATCGACGCGCTGCGCGCCGGGGGTACGCCGGTCGTCTTCCTGAGCCCGGACTTCGACGCCGCTCCTGCCTGGGCCACGTACTTCGGGATCTCCGTCGGGGACGACGACGACGTGGCAGAGTCGGTCGTCCCGGGCCCCGCGGGCCTGGAACGGGTCTTGTTCCAACAGCCCGAGGTCTACGCCGGTCTGGCGGTCACGGATCCGGCGCCGGAAGACAGTCGCGACGCGATCACCGACGCCGGAGCCTTCCAGATCCTCGGCCGATTCGGGACCGAGGACGGGCCGATCGCGGTCGTCGGCGACCCTGACGGCGGGTTGGTCGTCGGCAGCTTCACGCTCGCCGAGCTGGGCAACGACGACGGCGACGACGACGGCCTCTCCGCATCGACCGAGTTCCTGACGGACGCACGGGCGTTCTCGCGCGAGATCGGCCCCGTCGCAGTCCTGGTGACGGACGCCCGCCCCGAGGGCCTGGCGTCCGAGCTCGCCGAGGCGGCGAACGCGTTCGGCTACTACGCGCTGCGCGCCGAGACGGGCGCCGACGCAGCCGCCACCCTCGGGGTGACGACCCCCGAGATCGTGTTGGTGGAGAATGTCGGAGCCGACGGCTCGACCTTCGACGACCCGGCGTTCGTCGCCGCCGTGCAGACGCACGTCGACGGGGGAGGCTCCCTCGTGATCACTGCCGCCGACTTCGATGCGATGCCGAACTGGCGCGGGCTGCTCGGCATCGAGACGGCCGGCGACCTGACTTCGCCGCGCGTGCTGGAGCGGGACCAGACCCACCTCGGTCGCATCTTCGCGGTGCCTGACCCGACGCCCGCCTCGATCGCCGCGGCTCCGCTGGAGCGGACCGACCACGGAGACGAGCTTCGCCTCACCGGCGTGGGCAGTGTCGTGGCGCGTTTCGCAGGCGGCGCGCCTGCCGTCGCGACCGTGCACAACGGCCGGACGATCGCCAACGGCTTCGTGTCGCAGGCGATCGGTCAGGAGGACACCGACCGGGACCGACTCCGCGACGTGCAGCAGCTCTTGCGGGCGGAGATCCACGCGGTCCTCACGCCTCAGCAGACCCTGCTGCTCGACGACGACGACTCTCGCCCGTCGGTGATCGCGGAGGCTGCACAGCGTGCGGGTCTCTCCGTGGTGCGCGTGACCGACGCACCGGGGTTCGTCGCCGCGTTCGACGGAGGCGGTTTCCAACAGATGGCGGTCGACAGCTCGATGACGGACACCGTCGTCGATCCCGACGTCTGGTCGCGGCTCACGACCTGGGGCTCGGAGACGCGCGGCATGACGATCGCGTACACGAACTTCGACGCCCACCCCGACGCGGCCGCCGACCTCGGCCTGACCGCGGTCGACGCGTCCGGGCGAGAGGCGGTCGTCGAGGGCTTCGACGACGAGACCGAAGTGTTCCGGTCACCGGCACGCGTGCCCAATCCGCTGGCGCGGGGCGCGGCGATCTACGCCGACGGTGGCGACGAACTGACGCTGGTCGACGGCGGCCAGATCGCCGGACGTTTCGGACACAACTTCGGCCCCGGCGCGGTCGCGCTCGGCCCGACGGGAACGACGGCCGTCAACGGCTTCGCGCCGCGCGAGCTCGCTTCCGTCGACCTCAACTCCGACGGAATCGCCGACCCGGTGGCGCTCTTGTCCAACCAGATGGTCCGCACGGGGCGGGTACCGGTTCCCGCGGTCGCCGGCCCGTTCGAGCTGGTCGAGGGGCGCTCCCTGACGCTCGACGCCTCGGCCAGCTTCGACCCGTTCGGTGAGCCCCTCGCGTTCGCCTGGGACCTCGACGACGACGGCGACTTCGACGACGCGGCCGGTGCGACGATCGCGCTCGACGGGGGGGCTCTCGACGGCCCGTCGTCCCTGTCGGTCGCGCTGCGCGTCACCAACGACAGTGGGCTGCGGGCGATCACGCGCATCGACGTCGACGTCCTCAACGCAGAACCGACCGTGAGCGCCGGCGGTGATCGAACGGTCGACCAGGGCCGCGCGGCGATCTTCACGGCGATCGTCGGTGACGTTCCCGATGACACCTGGTTCGTCGAGTGGGATTTCGGCGACGGAGAGGGCGCCGTGGGCGACTCGACGACGCATATGTACGCCGAGCTCGGGGTCTACGACGCGTCGGTGACGGTCACGGACGACGACGGCGGGGTCGCCCTTCGCGAGTTCACGGTCACGTACCGGAATCTGCCGCCTTTGGTCGTGGTCGAACCGCATCCACCGATCGACGAGGGCGGCGAGGCGACGTTCCGAGCCGAGGTCACGGACCCCGGCGACGATACGTTCGCGGTGACGTGGGAGTTCGGCGACGGAGGACGGGCCGGCGGGCTCGAGGTCCGTCATCTGTTCGCGGACGACGGCACGTACGCGGTCACCGCGACGGCGCTCGACGAAAACGACGGCTCGACGACCGACGGGATCAGCTTCCGAGTCGAGAACGTGCCCCCCGAGATCACGACCGAGCCACCCACGATCGCGGCCGCTGACGCCGAATACGCATATGACGTCGAGGTGACCGACCCCGGTGCAGACGAGATCACCTACGAGCTCGAGGAGGGTCCGCCCGGTATGACGGTCGATGTCGACGGGCGCGTGCGGTGGACCCCGCCGTCGACCGGATTCGAGGACATCACGGTGCGGCTCGTGGTTCGGGACGACGACGGCGGCTCGGACACGCAGGAGTGGACGATCACGATCTCGTTCGGAGACCGCGATCTCGGTGGCGCCCCGGACACGTGCGAGACGAGCTTTGGCTTCGATCCAGATGACCCGGCCGACGACGAGAGTGACCCCGACGGTGACGGACTCACCGTGGCCGAGGAGTGCATCACCGGCCGCGACCCCACCGTGTTCAGTGGCCCCGGGGCGCCGGTGCTGCTGTCGCCGATCGAGGCCGAGAGCTGGAGTCGCCCGTTCGTCGAGTTCGAGCTTCAGAACGCCGTCGATCCTGATGGCGATCCGCTCGTATACGACTTCCAGCTCTTCGAGGACGACGAGCTGACGACGCTCTTCGCCGAGGCGATCGACGTCGACGAGGTGCCCACGGGCACGACGATGACCGTATTCGTCGAAGAGTTCGTCGAGGATCACGTCTACTCGTGGCGGGCGCGGGGCCGGGCGGTCGACGTCACCGGTCCGTGGAGCGAGCCGGAGCGTTTCGTGTTCAACATGCGCAACGCGCCCCCGGGTCGCCCCGCTGCGGTGTCGCCGGTCGGCTACGCCACCGAGAACCCGCCGACCCTGTTGATCGACAACTCCGTGGATCCCGAGCTGGAGGCGCTGACCTACGACTTCGACCTGTATCGCGGGAACGCGCCACAGCCCGAAGCCCTGTTGTGGGCTCTCGAAGATGTGCCCGAGGGCTCCGGTGGCCAGACCTCGGTCGAGGTCGACCTCGAGCTGGAAGAGGGTTTCCAATACACGTGGCGGGTCCGGGCCAAGGACGGCGGCGCTCCGCCCGGCCGCAGCCCGTACGAGCTCGCGCAGTTCACGCTCGACTCGTCGAACGCTCCGCCCACGGCACCCGAGCCGGTCAGTCCGATCGACGGCGCCGAGGTCCCGCCCGGAGCCAGCACCCTGCTCACGTGGTCGAACAGCGAGGATCCCGATGACGACCGTGTCCGCTACTTCGGGGACATCGCGACCGACGCGGACTTCACCAGCGTGGTGCGTCCGTTCGCTGCGGACGAGGATCCGGCCAACACGACGACGGCGGTCCTGGTGACGCTCGCGTTGGAGCCGGAGCGGACGTACTATTGGCGCGTCGGGGCCAGCGACGGGCGATCGACGACCGAGTACGGCTACGGCGACTTCGTCACGGCCTCGCCCTTCTTCAACACGCCGCCGACCGCGCCGACTCCGGTGTCCCCGCTCGCCGGCGCGACGAGACCGCCAAGCACCGACGTCGAGCTGATCGTCGACAACGCGACCGATCCCGACGGCAACCCGATCACGTACCAATTCCAGGTCGCCCTGGACGTCGAGATGCGCACGCTGGCGTTCGAGGCTGTCGAGGTCGACGAAGGTCAGGACACGACGAGCGTGATCGTCGAGAATCTGAATCCGTTCGATTATTTCTGGCGCGCGCGCGCGACCGACGGCGTCGATCCGGGACGCTGGTCCGCGGTCAATGGGTTCACCGTCGAGAGTGATCGCGTCCGGCCGCCGGACGACGCCGGCTTCGATGCCGGTCTCGACGCCGGCTTCGAGGATGTCGGAGACCCAGGACCGCCGCGGCCGACGAGCGGACGGCTGGGCGGAGGCGGTGGGTGCGCCAGCGCTCCCGGAACCCCGGCGACGGGCCCCTGGGCCGCGCTTTGCGTGCTCCTCGGGACCGTCGCTCTCCGCCGGCGGAGAACCCGGCGGCAGCACTCCGGAGACCTTCGGTCTTGAACTCCGGCGCGGGGACGCCTAAATGCCCGGCGGTGCGTCGCGGCGGCGACGCGCTCTTCGTCCGCCGTTCCCCGAGGCGACCGTGACGCTGACCGAGACACACGCGACGTGCATCGTCGGCGTGTTGGACCATCGCAAGTACTCTGAGCAGCTGCTGCCTATGATCGAACGGGCCCGGCGATCGACGACGTCTGCGACGGCCGTCGAGGAGCTGAGGGCGTTCATCATGGGAGTCGGGAACGGAACCCGGCGAGAAGATGCGCTGACGCAGCTCGAGCGCATCGAGGTCGCCGTGCAGAGCAGCCGGTGGCACCGGAGCGCGGCCGGGCACGTCCTCGAGGCAGCGTGCGTGGGCGATCTGGAGGAGATCCCTGATCTGATGTCCATGCTCGAGAGCTGCAGCAACTTCCTCTACGGCTGGGACCAGGAGCGCGCAGAGGTGATCTACCGCTTCTTCGGCTTCCTGAGCGACAACACGCTGATGTGGGCGTCCCCGGGCGACACGTGGCGTGCGGCGGTCGCGCCGGAGAGCCTCCGTGATGTCGCCGACGCGATGGGAGCGCTCTCTCCTCGCGATCTCCGCAAGCTGTTGGAGAACGCCGAAGAGGGAGATGTCTTCTCCGCCGACGAAGCACGCGAGTTCTCCGACTGGTGGGGAGCGATTCGCAAGGCGATTCGCATGGCAGTCCGGACAGAACAGGGCCTCTACATCAGCGTCCGCGAAGACGCCTGATCGGAGGGCTCACCGCGCCCTTCGCTCCGATGGTGCCGAACGGTGCGGGGCTGCCCGGACGTCAGTCGAGGACGAGCGTCGCGTCGAAAGCGTCGTTCGGCGAGTACGTGCCGACGTAGATCTCCCAGACCCCTGCCGCGAAGCTGGAGTACACGCCCGGATCGTAGCCGTCGTAGTCGTCGTTGCAGAGGATCTGGCCGCCGGGTCCCTCGAGGTAGAGCACCGGATCGTAGTCGTACGACTCGACACGGATCTCTCCGTAGGCCTCGGCCGGCACCAATACGCGGGCCGTCGGCGTCAGGCCGACGTAGCCCGTGCAATCGGTGTAGTCGTCGCCTTCCGCGAAGCGCTCGTACTCGCCGACATAGACCGGGATGCGCGTCGGGGTTGTTCCGGGGTGCCAGATGCTAACCGCCCCCGCGTCCGAGTCGAACGGATCGATGGAGAAGTCGACCCGGCCGGCGGCGCCACCCGCCCGCTCGACGTGAATGGCGGTCCGGCCGACACCGGTGGTGAGGAGGAGTTCGTTCGGCGACGTGCTCGCGCCGACCTGGTTCGAGCAGGCCAGACCGCCGTCGCTGCGGGCCCAGAGGAAAACGTGTTCTTCGCTCTCCACGCGCACAATCACCGGTTGCGAATCGATGTTGTGAACCACGAGATCCGGGCTGATCGACACGACCCCGCCGCAGGCCGGGAGCGTCTCGGCGCTCGGCGCCGCGCCGGCGAGGGACACGGATCGGAAGTCGTCGAATACGAAGGCGTACCCGTCGCCGACCAGACGCCCGCTGTCGCCGCCCGAGATCGCGACCTCGCCCTCCTCGTCGTACCCGGCGTCGATGCGGTGGAGGCCGGCCTCGCACAGATCTCGACCGAGACCGTAGAGATCGGCGATCGTCGCCTCGACTTCGGGGTCGAATCGTTGTTCGCGGGTGGCGACGAAAGGCGTGACCGCGCAACTCTCGACCGCGAGCCTGCGAACGACCTCGGCGACGAACTCGGCACCGAGCTCCGCCGCGACCTCGACCTCCTCGTCGACCTCCCCGTCGACCTCGGGAACCAGCGCGA
>CAZFPM010000080.1:4487-11035 GCA_964520965.1 uncultured Myxococcales bacterium | reverse complement strand
CCAGCGCGAGGGACCGTGGGTCGATCGTCCCTTCCAGCATCGCGCCACCGCAGGCGGCGGTGAGGGCGACGCAAACGAGCGCGACGCGGAACGCGCCGGCCCTGGCCGCCGTCGGCGCCCGCGTCATTCGGTGACCTCGACGGATCGATCGGGAACGTCCCGCAACAGCGCGCCCAGCCGCTCGGTGACCTCCCCGTCACCGTCGAGGATCTGGGCGAGCACGGAGCACATCGGCAGCTCGACTCCGTAGTGCTCGGCAAATTCCTGCAGCTGCCAGATCACCCGCACGCCGAGGGCCTCGCCCGGGGCCGCGGAGATGACGCTGTCGGGATCCCCTCCAGCCCCGATGTCGTGACCGAGCTTGTAGTTCGGCTCCCCGCGCCGCAACGCATCGACGAGCCTTCCGATACCGGCCAGCCCGAAGAAGGTCCGTTCGTCAGCCCGCTTGAGGGTTCCGACCGTGGCGATCTCGCGCAGGCCGCGTGTGATCAGCGTCGCATGTGCGGCCGCCCCCATGCCGGCGCCGTCAGCCATGCCGACCCCGATGGCGATGACCTGACCCAAAGCGGCCGCAAGCTCGACGCCGCGCATGTCCGAGTCTCCGTAGACGCGGAACACGTCGTTCGAAAACGCGTCGCGCGCCGCCGTGATGACGTCGGGGAAGGGACTGCCCACGACCGCGGCGTTCGGCTTTCCGGCGAAGATCTCGGAGACGTGGATCGGCCCGGCCAACACACCGACCTGCTTCACGCAGGTGTACTCCCTGATCAACTGCGAGGCGCGCGCCAGATCGCGCCCCTCGAGCATGTGGACCGAGTGGATGAGGTAGTGCGCTCCATCGAACGCGCTGCCGATCCGCTCCATGATCCGGCTGACGAACTCCCGCCCCATCGCCAACAGGACCAGATGGCAATTGTCGGCCAACTCGACTGGGTCGCCGGTGATCTTGACCCGACGGTGCAGACGCTCGAGCTCGGGAACGCGGCTCGGGTAGCGTCGGTTCTTCTTCAGCGCAGTCGCGCGTTGCGGGATCGACGTGAAGAGGGTGACGCCGAACCCATTGCGGGCTGCCACCTCGGCGAGCGCGATGCCGAATCGGGTGGCGCCGACGATCCCGACGCGCGGTCGGAACTCGCGCGAGCCGCTCACCGGTAACCTCCCGGCCCCTCGGCGAGGCGTCGCTCGAGGTCATACCCGCGGAGACGGTTGGAGTAGTAGTAGAGGAGCTTGAGGTCGTCCATGCGGAGTTGACGTCCGACCCGGACCACCAGGGGCGCGCGGTGGTAGGAGCCGAAGTAGCGCAGTCCCTCCGCCAGCAACTCGCTGGCGGTGAGGGTCTTGACGGCGCGACCGAGTCGATAGCGTCCCTCGGAGGCGTCGCGCCTGGCGATGCGAAGCAGACGTTCGGTCTCGCCCTCGGCGATCGCGACCGAGACGAGGTCTCCCTTGGCGAAGCGGAGCGTGCGCTCCAGGCTCCACTCGGGGTGTTGCCGACGCAGGTGGTCGACGAGCGCGAACGCGACGACGTGGAGCGGCTGCACGACGTTGTTGGCCCGGAACGCGCCCGTCACGCGACGTGCGAGCAGCCGGGTGTATGCCCGGTCGCGGGTGCCGTCGACACTCGGCTTGCCGTCGACCCACAGGTAGCGCTCGGGATCGACGCGTCGCCCGCGGTTGTCGATTGACTCGCCGTCGAGGTCCACTGCGTTGCCGAACACGTCCATCGGCGTACAGAAGCGGACGGTGATCGTGGAGCCGAGCTCGATCGTGCTGCGCACGTACTGGGCGATGCGACGGATGTCCGAGAACTCGTCGTCACGGATGATCGGGCGCCGCCGGGGGGAGTCGGCGAGGGCGTCCTCGATCAGGGTCCGTGCCTCGAGGACGAGGTTGTAGTTCACGGTGACGGGGACCATGAAGATGTTCGGGGTCGGGTGCCGCCGGAGGATGTTCTCGGTGTAGGCCTCGAGCGCGGTGGAGAGCAGGCCGAGCTTCAGAGAGCTGTCGAGCTCGTTCGACCGGCTGCGTTGTCCGGCCGGGAAGAACAAGCTGTGGTAGCCGTGCTCGATCAGCACCTGCGAGTAAGCCTTGAGAACACGGCGGTATAGTCGGAACCGCCGCTCCCGGTTCACCTTGTACGCGCCCAGGTTGGCCATGAAGAAGGCCATCAGCGGGTGCGAGAAGAGGTGGGTGTCGGCACCGTATATCGCGGGCGGCAGACCGGCCTCGTGCAGCGCCCACGTCACGAGGATGCTGTCGGTATGGCTGGTGTGCGTGGGCACGATGACCAACGTGCCGACCTCGGCCAACCGTCGCAGCTTGCCGACCTCTCCTTCGATCACGAGCCGGTCGCGCAGCGCGTCGAAGCTCGATGGCTCGCCCGGCAGTGTCCGCGAGAAGATGTACGAGACCCCGGACGGGAGCAGCTCGGTGGCCAGTTTATACACGCTCGGGCGGAAGTGCCCGACGGTCTCGCCAGCGAAGCGCGCGACGATGCGCCGCAGGTGTTCGGCGTTCTCCTCCTCGGTGGCCCGTCCCATCGACTTGGCGATGCGCTTCCAGAACGCGTAAGCTTCCGGGCCCGTCTTGTCCTCGGCATCGAGCCGAGCCATCTCCACGTACGCTGCCTCGTTGAGCAGGTAATCGATCGCGTCTCCCGGCGACCTCCACGCCCGGTCGAGAGCATCGCGCGTCACGCGCTCCACGACCTGATCGATCACGTCGTTACGATCGCGATTGAACCGGTAGAGGGGCGAGGAGGCTGAGCGAGAGGGCATCGAGAGGTTCAGCGTCGGAGCGTTCGGCGGAGGTCGGCGGTGATGTTCTTCTGCATGGCTTCGCTGGTGCCGCCGCCGATCGACAACAAGATGGCGTCTCGCAGCAGGCGTTCGACGCGGTACTCCCGCGTGTATCCATACCCACCGAGGGTCTGGATCGCGTTGCGGGCGACCTCCTCGGCGGTGGTCGTCGCCACCAACTTCGCCGCGGCCGCCCCAAGGGAGTTGCGCGTGTCGGGCGAGGTGCCGGCGGCGACCTGGTACACGAGGGCGCGAGCCGCCTCGGTCTTGGCGTAGGACTCACCGATGAATCGTTGGATCTGACCGAAGTCGGCCAACATCCGACCAAACGCGCTTCGTTCGTCGATCGCGTAGCGGGCGAGTATCTCGGTGCACTCGCGCGCGATTCCGCAGGACATCGCACCGAGGGTGACCCGCTCGATCTCGAGGTTCCGCATCATGTGGGTCATCGCGCCGCCCGGCTCGCCCAACAGGTTCGCCCGTGGCACGCGGACGTCTTCCAGCACGAGCTGTGACGTCGGCGACTGTCGCATCCCGAGCTTGGTCTCCTTGCGGCCGGCCGTGAACCCCTCGTACCCGCTCTCCACGAGGAAGGCGGACATCGATCGGGGATTGTCGCGGTCGAGCTTGGCGTAGACCAGAAAGAGGTGGCCGACCGGCCCGTTGGTGATCCAGGCCTTCGTCCCGTTGAGGATGAACGAGTCGCCGTCGGGGCGGGCGGTCATCTTCATGCCGAGCACGTCGGTACCGGCGTCGGGCTCGGACATCGCCATCCCGGCGATCAACGTCCCGTCGATGACCCCGGGCAGATACCGCTCTCGCTGCTCCTCGTTCGAGGAGTGGAAGAAGTTGTTCACGAAGAGCACCTCGTGGGCGAGGTACGACAACGTGAACGCGGGGTCGAACCGGCTCATCTCCTCGTGGATGATCACCGACGCGACCGCATCCATGCCGAGTCCGCCCCCCGGCTCCGGAACCGTCACCCCGAAGAGCCCCAGCTCGGTCGCGAGGCGATGAAAGAGCTCCAGGTTGAACGTCTCGGTCTCGTCGTGAGCGTCCGCCTGGGGGGCGAGGTTGTCGGCCGACCAGCGCGCGACCGTCTCACGGAGCGCCTCGTGCTCGGGAGTCGGGTTGAACAGGTCCAGGGCCTCTCTCGCCATCGGTCTCTCCGGGCGGCATACAGGTGCGACGGTTTAGCAACCACCACCTGTCGGGGCAATGATCAACTCCGCCCATCGGGCGATCCGCTGCTAGCCTCCGCACCACGCGACGAGCGCCGCGATGACCAGCGCGAGCGTCCCCACGGCCGCTCCAACGGGGAACGCAGACCCGCGCGAACCGACGCGCTCGAGGGATCCGGGTCGCGCGGCGTCGACGAGCGTCACGTCCAGGTAGAGGTCGCCCGGCGCCCGGCCCTCCCGGATTCCGCCCATCCCTCGCAGACGCAGCCGCGTTCGTGGCGGCGCACCGTCGGGAAGAGAGAGAGATACCGTGCCCGGCTCGTCGTGGGGCGACACCGCGCGCGGGAGCACTTGCCCGAGTTCCGTCTCCAGGCGGTCGGGGATCGGAACGGGAACCGGCTCTCCGCCGAGGGCCCAACGCGGGAATTCGACCGCATGGGTGAGGTCGGGACCACGCTCGCCGTCGACCTCGAGCCCTTCGAAGACACTACCGAGCGATGCGCCACCAACGCGGCTCGGCGCCTCCTCGGCATCGTCCGGAGAGGAGCGGGTGGTCTGCTCGGACTCGCCAGCCGACGGGGGCTCGACCTCGGCGAGCTCTGTCCCCGTCCGGGCTCCTGTCTCGGCGGGTCCGGGCGGCTGCTCGACCTCCACGAGGTCGGTCCCCAGCTGACGGCCGGCGTCGGCGATCTCGGGACCCGACGGCTTCGCGTCCTCGGTCGAGCTTGCCGGTTCGGCTCCAGGTGGTTCGGTGGGCGGCATCGTGCACTACCACGCGCGGAGGGCGAAATGCCCGGTGTCGATGCGGTCCTCGGCACCCGGCGCCAGACGAAGATAACCTACGATCAGGGTGAGTTGATAGACCGCGTAAGGCCGCAGCTCGACCGGTCCCTCGGGGACTTCGCACCACGGGTGCAGGTGTTGCGGGACGATGGAGAGCCGCCCACCGCGCTCGACGGCTTCCGACCCCACGAACGCGACCGCGGTCCAAGGGTCCGCTCCCGTGACGGACCTCAGGGCAGCCCGCAGCCGCTCGCGCATGGCCATCTCGTCGGATCGGTCCATGCCGACTTGATCGGCGGAACGGCGCCCCATGTCCAGGGCGTCGCTGGCGGCCGGCACGGCCCCCGGTGTGGGACGCTCCGCCACTCGGCTCCCCGCGTCGGGCAGCGAAACACTGGCGCCAGAGTGGAAACCGTAGTGTTCTCGGCCGCGCACCACGCGCGTGACTGCTGCGTGGAGACCACCGGACCGACCGGGAGATCCTTTGGAGATCATCGCTCATCGCGGGGCTTCGTTCGACGCGCCCGAGAACTCTCTCGAGGCGTTCGAGCGGGCGATCACCGACGGCGCGACGCGCATCGAGCTCGACGTGCGGGTGACCCGAGATGGCGTCCCGGTCGTGATCCACGACGCGACGACCGGCCGCGTCGGCGACCGTGACGTCGACATCGCCGACTCCACCTTCGACCGGGTGCGTGCGGTACGCCTGGAGAACGGGGAGCCGATCCCCACCCTGGCGGATGCCTGCTCGGTGCTGGCCGGACGCGCGCCGATCGACGTGGAAATCAAGCCAAACAGCAAGGTGCTCGCCGAGCTGGTGCTCGCCGAACTCCGTCGGCGAGATCTGCTCGAAGACGCGATCGTGACGTCGTTCGAGGGGCCGGTGCTGAAGCATCTGCGACGCATCGGCTACGGCGGACGATTGGGACTGATCGTCGGTTCGAAATCCTGGCGACCGGCGCAGCGCGCTTTCGAGTCCTGGCCGTTGCGCCAGGTTCGCGCCAACGGCGCTGACGCGCTCGTGATCCACCACCGCCTGGCGCACGCTCTCCTCCGGTCGACACTGCGCCGCAAGGGCTTCGGTCTTTACCTGTGGATGTCGATCGAAGATGAATGCAAGTCCGCTTCTGAGCGCGCCGCCGCCTATCGCCGACTCCCCACGTTGGATGCGACCGGCGTGATCGTCGGGCGCGTCGCCGAGGCGATGCCTCACCTCTCGATCGCGGGTGACCCACCGCGCCAGACATGACTCGAGCCACACAGGAGAACCCATGAAGTCCATGATCGAAGTCGTCGCCGAAGCGGCAGCCCGGCGCGACGTCGTAGGCGACGTCAGCCGCTTGATCGACGACGAGGTCGGCAAGAAGTCCGGCCTGACCGGAATGGCGATCAAGGGCGGCTACAAGGTCGTGAAGAAGCTCGACGGCGGCCAGATGATCCCGCGGACGGTCGACGGACTCCTCGACGAGTTCTGCGGAGCTATCGAGCCCCTGCACGCCGAGTACCGCGACGCCGACGCCTCGGGCAGCTTCGCGTCCTTCCTCCAGGGCCGCTCCAACGACGCGGTCAACGCTCTGCTCTCGATCACCGACGGGCGTGCCCAGCGCACGCGCCACAAGGTGTTGAAGAAGACCTACCAGAAGCTGCGCCCGATGGCGGAGAAGAACGTCGTCGAGGCTCTGCCCGGCGTGGGCCGAGTGATCGATCGCCACTGCGGGTGACCGGTTCGGTTCAGTCCGGCTTGCGCAACACACCCACGGCCGCCCTCCCTGACCCCCGCGACGCG
>CAZFPM010000080.1:0-4477 GCA_964520965.1 uncultured Myxococcales bacterium | reverse complement strand
GCGGAGCTCGACGCTGACTTCTTCGTTCCAGTCGGCGCAGTATTGGACGAACGGGTAGTTGTCGAACATCTCGTCGGAGCCGACGACGCGCCCGTTCGGGCGGGTGACGACCAGGTCGAGGTCGATCAGCCGGGTCTCCCCGACCGCGAAATACGCGTAGCACCAGCCCACCTCGGCGGGGGCGCTCGCCGTCGCGTTGCCCAGCGCGCGGAGCCGGACCTCGCCCGGGCCGATCCACGGCTCGTAGTCGTCGAGCAGCGCCAGGCGACGCTCTTCGTAGCGCTCGAACAACTCGGGCGTCGGCGGGGGCCCGTCGCCGATCACCCCGATCGCGCCCCCGCAGGCCAGATGGAAAGACGCCACACACGTCAGCAAGAGCGGGAATCCGCGCCGTACGCGGCGCGGCTCTCGCCGGGGTGCGGGGGGTGTGGAGAGCGGCGGGTTCATGGCGATCGACCTCGACTCCGAACGGTGGGACGCACCTGTGCTCTTGCCTCGACACGCGAGAGAGGGCAAGGCCGAACACACGACCCCATCTCTGCTCGCAGTCCCCACGACGATGAAGATCCACGTTCTCTTTCTCTGCCTCGGAAACATCTGCCGCTCGCCACTGGCCGAGGGGGTCTTCCGGGCACACCTGGAACGCGAAGGCCTGGACGACCGCTTCGTCGTCGACAGCGCCGGGACCAGCAGCTACCACGTCGGCGAGCCGCCGGACCGGGGTTCGGTGCGCATCGCGAAGTCCCACGGGATCGACCTCTCGCGTCAACGCTCCCGGCAGCTCGTCGACCAGGACTATCAGCGCTTCGACTTCATCGTGCCGATGGATCGGTCGAACCGGACCGGGTTGCTCCGCCGGGGCACTCTCCCCGACGAACGGACGGTGTTGATCCGGGACTTCGATCCGGAGGCACTCGGGGACTTCGACGTCCCTGACCCGTGGGGGGGAGGCGGCGACGGGTTCGCCGAGGTGTATCGGATCCTCGAGCGGTGCATGCCCGGGTTCACCGCCCATGCCCTCCATCATGGCCGAGCGGAGCGCCCCTAGTGTAGAGTGAGCGACGCGCGCCAGGTGCCCGTCGCGGGACAAACGGACCGCAGGGACCGCCGTCTCGAGCGCAACTGAAAGCCACCCCGCACCGGCTCTCCGGACCCGATGTTCGTCACCCTCGTCCTCGGCACCGCGGCGGTCGTCACGCTCGGCGCTGCGCTCCTCGCGGAGGGCTGGCTCGACGATGTTGGCCGGCCGGTTCCGACGACCGCATCGATCATGCGCCGCCACGTCGGCGCGGCGACCGTGCTCCTGGGATTCTGCTTTGTCGCCGCCGCCCTCCCCAACTGGCTGCCGGCACACGACCACAACGCCTTCGTGGCCCGGTCTGATTGCGCCTGGTCCTGGTACTGCGATGATCTCGCCCCGTGGTCCGCACCGGCATACCACGCCATCGGCGCGGCGCTGCGCGTATTTCCGGGCCGCTACGGAATGTCGACGGTCGCCGGCACGAGCTTCGGGTTCGCGTTCGCGTCGCTGGTGCTGCTCTACGTGTTCACGTTGCGCTTCGCGACGATGCTCGGGCGCGAACCGGAGGCACGGCGGGTCGCGACATGGGCGGTGGCTCTGCTCGCCTTCAATCCCATTTTCCTTCGACTCGCGGTCGCTGGCACCTTCTGGCCGTATTCGATGTGCGCCCTCCTCGCTGCCGGGACCGCCGCGATGCGGTGGCGCGAACGCGAGGATGCCGCGGCGGCGGTGGCGGCCGCGATCTTCCTCGGACTCGCGGCGGCGTCCAACTGGGCGGTGCTGCCGTGGGCCGCGATCTTCGTGGTTGCGCCGATTGCCTGGCCGGGGCAGCCCACGGCCGGGCGGCGACGCCGCGTGGTCGTCGGGGTCGTCGCCGCGTTGTTTCTGGGCGCGCTGTTGGTCCCCGCTGCCCAGATCGCGTGGGCGAACATGGCCCAGATGGGCGGTGTGGGCCGATCGCCGACCGGTCTCTTGCAGCTCCTGACCCTCTTCCCGGGGCAGATCCCGATCCCGGTGTCCCTACTTTGGGCTCTCGGGCTCGTGGTCAGCCTGCGCTCCCCGCGGGCGTTCGCACCGGTCTGGCTGGCGTACTTCGGGGTGGAGTGGGTTCTGGCCGCGCAGGTCCCCCTCGAGTCCGGCTACCCCACGCGTTTCGTTCACGGTTTCGTCTCCCTCTATTTCATCGCGTTGTTCGCAGCGCTGGGGGCCGCCCACCTGACGAGGTCGTTGTCTGGCCGCGCCTCGCCACGTCGACTCTCGGCGGTACTCGCCGTCGTGATCGCCGCCTCCGTCCCGACAGCGACCGACGCCTGGCGCTTCCTCACGGAAGACCGCGTTCTGGACCGCGAGATCCGGGCGCTGACGGCGGCGTTCGACGAACTCCCGCCGCACGGGACCCTGGTGCTCGCTCCGCCGCTGATGCCCCTGGTCGGACCCCGCGAAGTCACGGGAGAGCCGGTCGAAGTCCACTTCCCCCTCGAGGCCTATGCCGCGTCGATGCGGGCTCGCGAGGGTGTCGTCCCGCTCGTTCTCCACCTGGACGACCTCGTCGAAGGCCGGGCGGTGCCGGAGGGCGACACATTGCTCTACGTGGGATCGGCACTCCGCTCATGGACGCACTGGGAGATCGACGGGGAAGTCGTCCCTGGCGAGACCTTCAATCGGCCCATGCTGGTGCGCGCCGACGCCACGTGGCCCCGCACCCCCGCGCTCACGTTCCACGTAGCGACGGAGCAGAATCCGTTGGTCTTCCAACGATTGGGGGCAGACCGTGTCGCGGAGGTCGAGCTCGGCTTCTACTGGTTGGGGGCATCGGGAGGGGACACGCCACCGCCTGTCGGCACGCGCGACGACCGCGACGCGAAGCCTGGCGGGCTCGGGCAGACCGGCAGCGAGTCGAACCACGCGCGCTCGGCCGCTCAGCCCCGCGACGGGCCGGTCATCACAGCGGAGCACGAGGCCGAGGTGCTCGCGCTCATCGAGCCTTATACGGGCCTGGCCGAGATCGAAGGCGGGTGGCGGGTGACCAGCGTCTCGATCGAGAGCGATCGCGTCGTCTTCTCCCTCGAGGGTCCGGCAGACGGAAACGGCCGCATCGAGCTGGTCCATGCCCGCGACGACGACGGTACGGGCACCCGGTCGGCGAGCTTCGCGATACGCACCTCCGCGAGCGACGGCGGCGAAGGGCCGGTCGCGGCCGTGGTCGCGACGATCATCGCGAACGACACCGAGCTGTTCTGGTCGGCGGTGGACGACGACCGTTCGGTGCTGCCAGCGCCACAGGGGGTTTGGGCTGTCGGTGCCGTGGCCGCGGGGTCGTTGCTGGGGTTTCTGCTCGTCGGGATCAGCCGGCGCACGCGCCGGACCAAGCCGGGCTGACGCGGGTCGGGAGCAGCTCCGGCTGCCGCTCGATCATCCCTCGTACCGGCCTTCATCGAGTCGGATCGCTCGGCGGCGGTTCGGGCAAGCCAAAAGCGGGCTGACTCAGTGAAGGACCCTATCACTCAGTGGCCGGCCGCCTCGTTGGAGGCCCGGGCCCGCCGCGGAACGAGGTTGTAGAGCAGCTCCAGGCCGCCCTTCGCGCGGTCGCCGCCGCGAAGCTCCAGGCGGAGGGTTCCAGCACCGATCCGCCGCAGAATCCACTGCAACGCGACCTCGAAGTTGTTGTCGCGCTCGTCGTCCGGGCTCCGGATGTACGTGCCGGTCACGTAGACGCTATCGGAGATATACTTGCCGCCTTCGATGCGCTGCGACTCGCTCGTTCCCTCGATCCTGAGGGTGTCGATCGGGATGCCGCCGGCCAGCTGGTCGCCGAGCACACCGAGGAGCAGCGAGCTGATCGCAGCGACACCCTGCTGTGCCTCGTCGCTGGTGCCGTCACCGCTGATCTGGCCTGTGGCCAGCACTTGGAAGATGTCGCTCTCGCCGAGGACCGGGTCCGACCTGAGCACCAACGCTCGCTCGGGGTTCGCCGCGAGCTCGCCGAGGCGCCCGCTCACGACCACGCTGATCGTGGCGAAGTCGCCGCTGGCCGGCCCAACGCGATCGGACAAGTACTCGGTCGTCGCCGCCGAGAGTTCGTGGACCGCGAGGACGTCGAGCACCGGGTCGATGCCGGCGTCCAGAGGACTGAACGCGATCGCGCCCCGCGCCAACTCGAATGTGTTGCCGGCTACGCGGATCTGCCCCGACGGCAGCGACACCCGCCCATCCAATGTGAGTTCCTCGCCGGCGACGACGACCAGGTCCACCATGAAGTCGATCTCGGCGAGAGAGTGCTCGATCCGACCGTCTCCGTCGGTGCGAATTCGCAAGGTCACGCTGTAGGGCTCCGACCGTTGCTCGGCATCGAGCGCGTCCAGTCGGTCAGGTGTCTCTCGTCCCACCTCGGTCGCTGCGACGTCCTCGTCGACGAAGAAGACGAAGTCCGGCAACGCCGTCGGGCCAGCCGCCTGG
>CAZFPM010000079.1:0-21739 GCA_964520965.1 uncultured Myxococcales bacterium | reverse complement strand
GTAGGCATCAGCTGACGGCGGCGGCGCGGGCTCACTCCCCCCTGAACGCTTACGAAGTCCACAGCAGCGCCGCCTACCGGCTGTCCGAACTGCCAGACGCATTCCCGGTCACCCTCGAGCCGGCCGAGGAATTGGCCGTCCGGCTCGACTTCTCTCCGACGGTGAGCGGCCGCCTCGAGGAGGGCGTGCTCCGGGTCGGCTCCAACGACTGGTCCAAGCCGGTCGTGAGCATCCCCATCAACGGTCGCGGCACCGGCAACGTGTGTCCGGTCGCGATCGCCACCTGCGCGATCGCCGGGAGCGCCATCCCGCCCGCAACCGAGCTCGTCGTGCTGCCACTCAACATCCTCGAGTGCAGCGGAACCGCCAGCAACGACGAGGACGGCAGCATCGTCGAGTACAGCTGGACGGTCGTCGAGGCCCCTGCCGGTTCGACCGCCGGGTTCGAGCCCGACGACGGCGCGGTGACCGCCGTCTTCGTCGACCTCGCAGGGCGCTACGTCTTCAACCTCGATGTCGTCGATGATGGCGGCTGCGCCTCGGACGCCCCAGCCACGGTGACGGTGAACGCCCGTGCCGGCATAGACTCCGACCTTCGTGTGGAGCTCGTGTGGTCTACACCGTCCGACCCGGACGAGACCGACGTCGGCTTCGGCGCGGGCGCCGATCTCGACCTTCACCTCCTGCACCCGGGCGGCTGCTGGGAGGACACGACCTGGGATTGTCACTTCCGAGCGCGCGCGCCGAACTGGGGTGACCCAGGCAGCGCCGCCGCCGACCCCTCGCTGGACGTCGACGACAGTGACGGCGCGGGCCCCGAAGTCATCACCCTCGACAATCCCGAGGCCGGCGTCCGTTACAGAGTCGGTGTCCACTACTACAACGACCACGGCTACGGCGTGAGCTTCGCCACCGTCCGCATCTACGTCTTCGGAGAGCTGGTGTTCGAGATGCACGACAAGGAGTTCCCCTACATCGACTATTGGTGGGAGGTGGCCTCCATCGGCTGGTCCCCCACCGCGGTCACTGCGATCGACGCGGTGTACGACGACGTGCCGCCCTGCCTCTGAGCGGGCCGTACGCTTCGCCCGACCGTATCAGGCCCAACCCGACGGCACGCTCTCCCTCGCGATTTGCGCGACCGCCTCGATCCACGCCGGGTCTGCGTTGAGCGACGGGACGAGCTTCAGGAGCATGCCGCCGTGTCGCCGGAAGTCCTCGTCGGCGCGGAGACCGATCTCTTCCAGCGTCTCCAGACAGTCGGCGACGAAGGCGGGGCAGAGCACCGCGAGCCGCTTCTTGCCCTCGGTCGCCAGCGCTCGGATCCGCTCGTCCGTGTAGGGTCGGATCCACGGGTCGCGGCCGAGCCTCGACTGAAACGCGACCTCCCAGCGGCCCTCTTCGAGGCCGAGCGTGGCCGCGAGACCCCGCGCGGTCGCGTAGCACTGGGCGCGGTAGCAGCCGCGGTTCGCGTCACGGAGTGTGGCACAACAGTCGTCGGCGCGCAGGCAGCGGGCGCGGCCTGACTCGTCGCTCTTCGCCAGCTGTCGCTCCGGCAGCCCGTGGAAGCTCATCAGGACGTGGTCGGGCGCGAAGTCCTGGAGCACCGGCGCAGCGATCTTTCGGAACGCCTCGACGAACGCCGGATGGTCGAAGAACGCGCCGAGGGACACGATCGGGGGCGTGTTCCAGCGCTCCGCGGCCCTGGAGAAGACCTCGGCGAGGGCCGAGCCGGTGGTCGAGGCGGCGTACTGCGGGAAGAGGGGGAGCACCGCGATCCGGTCGACGCCCGCGTTCCGGAACCGGTCGAGCGCCACGTCGATCGACGGGTTGCCGTAGCGCATCGCCACCTCGACCTTCACCCCGTCGCCGAGCTGGCGTCGCACGCCCTCGGCGAGGTCCTGGGTGTGGTAGAGCAGCGGCGATCCGCGCTCGGTCCAGATCTGGCGGTAGGCGTGGGCCGACGCCTTCGGGCGGAAGGGCAGGATGACCAGGTTGAGCAGGAACCAGCGCCCGATCGGGTTGATGTCGATGACCCGCGGGTCGGAGAGGAACTGGCGCAGGAAGCGGCGCACGTCGGCGACCGCCGGCGAGTCCGGGGTTCCGAGGTTCAGGAGCATCAGCCCCCAGCGCGCGTCGCTCACGGGCGCCTACTCCGCCAGGACGGTCGTCGTCTGCGGGTTCATCGTGGTGCCGATGTCCTCGCCGAGACAGATCCGGGTGATCGCGCCCGCATCGTCGAAGTTGAAGATGTGGACGGGCATGTTGTGGTCGCGCGCGAGGAGCAGGGCCGATTGGTCCATGATCCGCAGGTTGCGCTGGACGAACTCGTCGTACGAGAGCGAGGCGTAGCGCTGGGCGTTCCCCTTGCGGGGGTCGCTCGTGTAGACCCCGTCGACGCCCTGCTTGGCGACCAGGATCGCCTCGCAGTCGCACTCGATCGCTCGCTGCGCGGCCGGGTAGTCGGTGGTGACGAAGGGCTGCCCGATGCCGCCGGAGAAGATGACGATCGCCCCCTTCTCCATGTGGCTCATGGCGCGCAGGCGGATGAAGGGCTCGGCGACGGCATCCATCGGCAACGCCGACATCACGCGCACGTCGTATTCGCTCTTCGACTTGAGGGCCGCGCGGAGGAGGACGCCGTTGATGAGCGTCGCGATCATCCCCATGCTGTCGGCCTCGGCCCGCTCGATGTTCCAGTGCTCGGCGACGTTGCCGCGGAAGATGTTTCCGCCGCCGACCACGATGGCGACCTGGATGCCGAGGTCCCGGACCGCCAGCACTTCGGTGCAGATATGGTCGAGGGCGTCGGGGTCGAACCCGAAGGTGCTCTTGCCGGCGATCGCGCCGCCGGAGAGCTTGAGCATGATTCGCTTGTAGCGGGGCATCGGCGATCTCCGGCTTGGGGTCGGGTAGCCGGAGTCGCTGGGTAGCGCGTCGCCGGGCGGGCGTCAATGCGTGACGGCGGGCGCCGTCTCAGCCGGGCAGCGCGGCCAACCGGCGGGTGACCCGGACCACGAACGGAACCGCCGCGAAACTCAGCCCGAGCGTGACCCAGGCGCCGACGCGTACAGACTCGCCCCACGGGTCCAGTCCGAGGGCTCGCGCTTGGCACACGCCGATGAGCAGAGGTAACCCGAGTACGCCGACGACGAGAATCGGCTAGGCGCAGGTGGCGCTCGTGGCGCGGCCGGCGCGGGCACCCGCGAGCACCGCGGCCCCCAAGGCGGCGAGGAACACGCTCACGGACGCCACGGTCGTTGTGACGAGCACGACGGGATCCGTGACGCCCGACCACAGGCAGGCAAGCGCGCAGCCCCACCCGCCAAGTCCGGCCGCGACGGCCCACACCCGCCAATCCGATGGTTGTCGGGGGCGACAGCGCGACCAGGTCACGGAGCCTCCCGCGACCGACTGGAAGAACGAGAGCAGGAGCGCCGTCAGCGCAGCCGCGAACAAGACCAACGTGCGCGGATCGGGAATCCACGACCGCGCGACCGCTCCTTCCCACCGCAGTGCTTCACCGAACGATACGGTGGCCGCGACGAGTTCGTGTGGGATGTAGAACGTCTCTGTACCGTCCGTCCAATGGCCCGGCGTCTCGGCGAACCCGGCGCTCGCGACCAACCCGTCGGCAAAAGCGTCCCTGGGCGTGGCAACTGCGCACGCTGAATCCTGCAGGACGTGGATGCGTCCGGCCACCCTGTGCTCGCCAGCCGCGGCGTCGATGGCGCACAACACGGCGAGCGCCCCTCGGGAATCGACCTGCCGCGCCTGGGACCACGACGTGTATGCCCAGCCACCGAAGGGGATGGACGCCATCAGGCAGATGACGGCCATCCGGCTCGCGGCCACAGAGGTCTGTCGTGCCACCGAGGTCGGAACCAGGTGTCTGCGGCCGAACCCGATCATGACGGCAGCGAGAACCACCGCACCCGAGGCGACCGCGGTGGCACTGAAGGAGTCCACGATCAGCCGCGGCGTGGCGAACGCGGAGGCGGTGATCGAGTGTGCAAGCACCGCAGCGGCCACGGCGACCGCGAAGAGCGCAGCCAGCGGCACCGGCTGGAACCGCGCCCACCAGGAATCTCGAAGCAGCGCTCGCTCGCGCCACCGGTTGAGCCACAGTGCGAACCTCATTTGTCCTCCCCTTCGAACAACATCCGTGACGATCGGCTGATGTCCCGGAACTCCTCGACCACACCTCCCGCGTCCAGGATGGCGCGCAAGACGACGTCTGGCTTCGTGCCGCGGGGCGTCCGGATGACCGCGCCCAACGTCCGATGGCCTGTGCGAACGCTCCCGATGCCTTCCACGGCCGATGCCAGCCGATTCGAATCGAGCGAGCACCGGACCTCGAATGCGCCGTGTCCGAGAACCTCGGGCAGGTCGCGTACCGGCCCGGAAAACACGACGCATCCCCCCCCGGACGAAGATCACGTTGTCGGCGATGCTCTCGATCTCCGACAGGTGCTGCGAGCTGACCACCACGGGCATCGGCCAGGTGCGGGAGTCCGCGATATCCCGCAGGTCCGCCAGGATCTTCTCCTGAGCCAGGACATCGAGCGGTCCGAGCGGCTCGTCCAGGACCAACACCTGGGGCTTCCGAACCATCGCCCGCGCAATGTCCGCCCGCACCCGGTAGCCGTCGGACAACGTCCGATAGAGCTGCTCGGCGTAGGGGGCGAGACCCATGCGATGCAGCCAGGTCAACGCCCGAGCACGCGCTTTCGGGCCGCGATATCCGCTCGCAACCGCGGTCGTCACGAGGTCCAGGCGAACCGTCATCTGGTACATGTGGGGGCTCGGAACCACGTGTATCGCGTCGCGGATCGCGACGAAGTCCGGCAGCTCGAAGTCGCCCAGTCGCAGCCCGCCGGGGTCGTCATCGTTGCGGAAGCGGTGCAGCCAGGTGCCGCGGTCGATGGCGAGAAGGCCAGCCACGACTCGGAGCAGGGTCGTCTTCCCAGCTCCGTTCGCACCCACCACCGCCGTGATTTCGCCGGGCACGATGTCGATCGAGGGGATCTCAATCTCGAACGTGGGTGAAATCCGACGGGTCGCGTCCCGAATCCGAATCAGCGCTCCGCGGTCTCGGAGTGGGTGGCCTGCCCGGGGCTCGTCGAGTCCGACCAGCGCGCTGACGATGTCTCCCTCTGATGTTTCGTTGGCCGTGGTCACAGCTCCATCCGTTGCGGCACGACAGATTCGAGGGTAGGCACCGGGGCCCGCCGTCAATCGACTATCGGCGGCGAGGCGGTGTCAATCGACTGTCGGCTCGTCGGCCTCGGGCACGAGGTCGGGTAGTCGGCATCGCCGAGCCGCTCGCAGACGGATTGCGCCGCTCGGCCCTCGAACGTACGCTCGGTGCATCATCATGACGCAGCCCATCCGCCAGACGCCCGACGACGGCTTCGTCGCAGCCGTGGTCCTGGCGTTCGCGTTCGTCATCGGCGCTTGCAGCGGTGGCGACGCCGGGGGGGCTCCGGCGAACGGTGTCGATACGGGGACCACCACCGACTCGGGCGCGGACACCGCACCTACGGACGCCGATCCGACCCCCGACGACGGCGCAGATACCGACGCGACTCCCGACGCCAATCCAGACGCCGAACCACCCCCTGACTCGGCCGATGCCGACGCGACGTTCGACTCGGCCGATGCCGACACGGCGTTCGACGCCAGCTCGGACGCGGCCGACGCGGCTGACGCCTCTGACACACCCGACTCGGCGGACGACGGGGGCGCGACCGGGTTCTGCACCGATCTCGCGGACGGCGTGCCCTGTCCGACGGACTTCGACCCCTGTACGCACGATCGATGCGAGGCAGGGATCCTGCGCTCACGTCGTGCTCGCGACATGCCTGGACGGCATCGAGTGCGACCGGGACGATGACTGCTTCGACGGTCGCGTCTGCGCACATGACCTCGACGGGGGTCGATGTACGTTGCGCGGCTGTACCGACGAATGCGGACCGTTGGCCGTCTGCCACGGCGACGACGGAAACCCGAGCATGTGTCTACCGGCCTGCGCGGCGGACGACGACTGTCCGGCGGGCACGCGAGCGACCTGCTCGGACGGCGCTTGCGTTCCTGGAGTGTGCGCCGCGCTCGGTACCGACGGTTGCGGCTGGGACAGCGGGGTGATCGCAGACCCGTGGCTCGACCTCGGCGGCCCGTTCACGGTCGAGCTCTGGGTGCTGCCCGACGCGGAGAGCGGGGGTGTCCTGTGGTCGGCAGCGACCGGCGGCGACACCCTCGTGGCGCTCGAGCGGGACGACGATGGCGCCACCCGCGCGGTGGTCTTCGGAGCCGCCGGCGCGTCGGACACCGCCGTCCCTGCCGGATCCTGGAGCCACCTGGCGCTGGGGTGGACTCCGGACCGCGGGGCGGAGCTCTGGCTGAACGGCTCGCTCGTATCCGCGTTCGCGTCCCCTGCCGATGACGACCTGCTCGCGCGCGCCGCCGAGCGTGGCACACGTGCACGGCTCGGCGGGTGCCAGCACGGATCGTTCGGGCACGTCCGGGTGTCCCAGGAGCGGGTCTACTCCGAGGCCTTCACGCCGACGACGGGGCTGCGAATCGACTTCCGGACGGCGGGGCTCTGGCATCCCACCGACCCCCTCGCTCCGCTGGTCTCCGTCGCCGGCGAAGCACCCGACCTTGTGGCCGTCGGCGGGGTGGAGACGGTCGCGGGGCCGGACGGCGCCTGCCCCGAATGCACTCCGGACTGTGGCGGCGCGCCGTGCGGGGACGACGGATGTGGCGGGAGCTGCGGCGTGTGTCCCGAGGGGGAGGGATGCCTGTCCGACCGGACGTGCGCGGCGTGCGTGCCCAACTGCACCCACGGGTGCGGACCCGACGGTTGCGGCGGGAGCTGCGGCGCCTGCCCGATCGAGGAGAGCTGCTTCGGCCACCCCGACGGGACGCGCTGTCCCTCCGACGGAGACCCGTGCACCGTGGACGTCTGTCAGGCCGGCGGGTGCGAACACCGGCCGGACCCGAGCTGCGGCGGGCTGGGGGGATCTTGCGAGGGCGGGTGCGACGAGGGGCTCGTGTGCGCCGTTCGAGCCGATGCCTGCTGGACTCCGTGCGCCGACGACCCGTGCGCTGCGGGCGACGTCTGCCGCCAGGTCGCCGGTAGCGATCCGGTGTGCGTGCCGGCCTGCGACGCAGACGACGTCTGCCGTCCGGGACAGGAGTGTGTCGACGGCGGGTGCGACGTTGTCATGTGTTACGGGTGGGACACCCGCGAGTGCGGCTGGGTCCACGCGTCAGCGGGCGTGTTCGACCTGCTCACCTATGCCGATGATCCCGGGGCAAGCACCGCCGAGATCTGGTTCCGGGTTCAGGAGCTGCCAGAGGTCTCCACCCCCATCGTGGCCATCGATGTTCCGGCGGGCGAGAGCGGCGAGAAGGCCGTCGGGGCGAGCCCGGAGTGGGCCGTGTGGTTGGAGCCCGACGGATCGGTCCGCTTCGCGCTCGCCGCCCGAGACTTCATCCCCCCGATCGTCCTCACTTCGTTCGACCGGGTCGAGCTCGATGCCTGGACACACGTCGCCATCACCGACGTCGCGGGCGACGCGTCCGCGCTCTGGCTCGACGGACACCTTCAAGAGACGGGCTCGGCCGGTACGGTCGGCCTGATCGCGATGGTCGGTCGGCTGGGTGTCGCCGTCGAGTGGGGGCTGGGCGGCACCGAGACGGCGTGTTTGGACGGGGACATCGGCCCGTTCGCCGTTCACTGGGCGGCACGCTATTCCGAGGAGTTCACGCCTCGGCCCTGGCCGGTGGACGACGAGCACACGGCCTTGCTCCTCGTGCCGGCGCCGTTGCCGCTGGTGGTAGGGCGTGCGGAGCTCGACGGCGACGCCGTGCCATCGGACTCCGGGCCGGGCGGGGCTTGCTCGGGCTGCCGAGAGGGCGACTGCATCGGCTCCTGCGGGGACTGCGACATCGGCGAGATCTGCGGGGCGACCGGCGCCTGCGAGATGTGCGTTCCCGACTGCTTCGGCCGCGTCTGCGGCGACGACGGTTGCGGAGGCGTGTGCGGAGCCTGCGACCCACCGGCCTCCTGTGGCGCCGCCGGCCTCTGCGACGGGCCGTGCGTCCCGCAGTGCGGCGGAGACGGGGTGGACGAGCGTGTGTGTGGCGACGATCTCTGCGGCGGGAGCTGTGGCGAGTGCGAGGGAACCGACACCTGCGGCGACGGCGGTACGTGCGAGCCCTGCGTGCCGTCGTGTCCGGAGGCGATATGCGCTCCGGACGGGTGTGGAGGGGTCTGCGCAGCGACCTGCGGGGGCGGCGAGGCGTGCATCGGCGTGCTGCCGGCAGGCGACGCGGTCTGCACCGACTTCTGCGACCATCGGTCGACGGCGTTTTGCGACGACGGTGCGGCATGCCTGCCGTCTGCGGAAGGGGAAATCGCCGTCTGCGCGCCGCTGGGCGACGGCGGTCCCGGCGATGCGTGCGACGACCTGAGGGACTGCGGCCCGAGACTGCTCTGTGTTGCGTTCGAGGAAGGCGAGCCCCGCCGGTGCATCCCCCTCTGCGACACACGTGATCCGGCGTGCGCGGGGGCCAGCCGGTGCGGCGGTATCCATCGCGGTGCCGCGATCGGTGTCTGCGTCCCCTGCGAGCCGATCTGCGACGGGCGGTCGGTGTCATCGCTCTGTGTCCCCGAGGGCGAACCCACACGCCTCTTCGGATGCTCCGAGGCCCGACGCTGCACATGGGAGCGCGGCGGATACGAGGTCTGCATCACCGACAGCCTGTCATGCCGAACGCACGCGATCGCCGGCTGCGAGGCGACGGTGTCGATCGTCCCCGAATGCAGATTGGACTCGTTCCGGTGCGAGGGGTTGTGCGAGCCGGGCACAGCGCGGTGCATCGACGCCGCGCACGAATTCCGCTGTGGAGAGGGCGGAGACCGGTGGGGAGAGATCGCGCGCTGCGCCGACGTCCTACCCGCAGGCGCCAGTGGAACGTGCATCGACGGACCCGGCTGTGTGCCCGAAGGCTTCTGCGCGATCGACGGGGTACTCCACGAGGCCGGCGACGCAGTTCCGGACGACGTCTGCGCCGTTTGCGACCCGGATCGTGACCCGGTCGAATGGTCCAACGCCGACGACGGAATCGTCTGCGGCCCGGCAGGCGAGTGTGGCGAGACGGACTTCTGCGAGGCCGGTGTCTGCATCGACGGCTGTGCGCCGCGCCACTGCGCGAACCCGGAAGACCGCGCGACCCTCTCCGAGATCGAACTCGCCGCGGTTCTGGTCGCGTGCGCCGATTGTCCGTCGGAAACACCGTGCTTGGTCGAGTGCATCGAGACCGAGACTTCGCTCAGCCCGGACTGCAGCGGATGTCTCGGGGCCGCACTCTTCGGATGCATGCTCCCGGGCTGCGTGTTCGAATGCATCGTCCGCAGGGATCCGGACCGGTGCCTCGATTGCTTCCGAAGCCGCTGCAATCGGAGCTTCTTCGAATGCTCCGGCGTCGAGATCTGACCCCGTCCGGCGATATCTTCGGCACGGTGTAGGCCCCGACGAGCCCTTCCGACCCGGCGCGCATGACGGACTGTGCCCCTCACGCGGCGCCCCCGCCGCCGAGTGCCCGAGCGGGCCCGTGACCCGATCCGTGCCTGCTCGAGCGGTCAGTGTCGTCGGCTCATACCAAGGATCAGTCGACCGGGTGGGCCTGCAGGTCGGGCAGCTGCGCGCCGCCGTACAGCCGCGTGACCTCTGCGCCCAGCTGCCCCAGGATTCCCTCGGTCAGCTCCCCGTCGCGACGGACCGCGACGCCGAAGTCGTAGAGGAAGGGGAAGAAGAGGTAGCGCTCCCGGAACCCGTCGTCGTCGAGGAGCCGCGCGACCGCGCCCGTGTAGTCTCCATGGGGCAGCCAGATCAGGTCGGGCTCCCGCGCCATCACGTACGACACCGCGAACCCCTCGCGCGCGATCTGTCGGTCGTTGAGCCCGCTCAGGTCGATCAGCGTCATGTCCGCATGCTGCGCGCCGATGAAGCCGACCTCGGAGGCCGCGACGACCACGTCGTCCGGGAGACGGCCGAGCAGCGCATCGAATGCCACGACGGCCCCCCACCAGCCGAGCTCCTGCACCGGCTCCGCCGTCCGCATCGCGTAGTCGCGGGTCGGACGCTCGGCTGCCGGCGTCGTGATGACGTGGTGCTGCCATGTCTCGGAGAGCGCCCGGTCGACCGGACCGGAGACGAGCACCCCGAGCACGGCCGCGACACCCAACACGCCGAATACCGCAGACCGGCTCGCGAACAGCGGCTCCTCCGGCGCGCGCGCGAACCGTGCATCGGCGGCGATCAGCGCCCCCAACACCACGAAGGGGATCGACGGATAGTAATACCGCGCCTCCCAGCCCATGACCTGGGTCACCGTCGCGAAATACGCGAGCGTTCCGACGAGCGGCAAGCCGATCGCGGCGAGCTTCGACAGAGCGTCCCGGGATGGCGCGAGCGCCATGACGACGAAGAAGGGCAGGCACGCCCGAACAAAGGCGAGGGTCTCGTGGGCGGCATTCCACTTCGCGACGCCGATGTAGCCGTCGTGGAACCCGCTGGACTTCGCGAAGAAGGGCAGCGGCAGCGCGTTGCCGAACCACGCCAGCTTCCAGGCCGCGTCGACGAGGAGCACCAAGGCGAACGCGGCGACGTAGCGCAGCGCGAGGTCTCGACGATGGCGGTCGTGGGCGAGCAGCAGGAGCGGGGGCAGGCAGAGCCCGTGGAGCCCGCTGTCGGGACGGGTCAGGAACGCCACCCACGCCGCCGCGACGCACCACGCCAACGTGCGGCCGGTCCGCTGCCGGGCAAAGCGCAGGGCGGTCCACGCGAGCGCCGTGTTCGCGACGAGCGCGAGCGTGGTCTCCATGCCCGTGCCGCAGTGGTACGCGAAGAGGTTCGAGGTGACGAGGGCAGGGACGATCAGCAGGGGCAGCCACGCGTGGCGGAGCCGCGGGGAACATCGCGAAACCCAACCCCGTGAGTGCACACACCGCGAGCACACCAGCCGCAGTCGACACGACCGTGAGGACCGTCGGGTCCGGCGCCGAGAGCAGGCCCCTGAACGCGGTCACCACGCAGAGATGGGCGAAGCTCGTCACGGCGTAGACCGGTCCCTCGCCGGCGTTCCAGCTCGGTCCCGCCCCGGCGAGCCAGTGACGCGCGTAGCGAAGGAACATATAGGCGTCGTCGAAGCGCGTCTCGCCGATGCGCGGGCCGATCTCCCCGATGGCATACGCGAGACTTCCCGCCGTCACGACGCCCACGAGGCACCGGATCCAGGTGGTGCGCCGACTCATCGGCACGCGGCGCAGCCGATGCAGCCGCGCGATCTGCGGCGTCCGGCTCGGTCGGTCGAGCGTCGCCCTCCGCAAGGCGCGGGCTCGAGCGCGAATGAGCGTGGGAGGAGTTCGGACATGCCCTGTCTGCGGAGTGGGATCGCCGGCAAAGGTCCGACGTTCGGGGCTGCGACCGCAGGCCGATGTACGAACAGGCCAGCTGGTGCCGGCGTCGTCAAGGGCGCGACCGCCACGGCGCGTCCCCGCCGGATCGGCGCCGCCCCGCGTGATCAGTATTGGTCACCGCTCACGCTTGGAGTAGGCTCCGCCGACGCTCCTCACACCTCGGATGACACGATGCGCCGGCCTGCCCCTCGTACGTTCGCGAACTTCCGCATCCTCACGGTCTTCGCGACCCTCGCCGCATTCGCCACCGGCTGCGCCCAACAGGTCGGTGACATCGACCGCACGCAGACCAACGTGACCGAGAAGGCCGACCTCGATGGGGTCTGGTACTACATGGAGACCGTCGTCGACGTGCCGCCGACCGCCGAAGCGACCTTCGAGGGAGAGACCAGCCGCATGGAGAAGGTCGTGTGGCGGATCGAGGAGAACTACCTCTTCGCCTACCGGTCTTACCCCCTGGTGCCCGGCGCCGAAGATGTCCTGCACGGCACCGACTACGGCGCCGACGACTACCACGAGGAGCCGGTCGCCGCCTTCCCGATCATCAGCCATTTCGACATCCGGCGGCAATACAACTCGTCGACCGGCGAGGAGACCAACGTGATCGAAGAGAACGGCTCCGACCGCGAGTGGTACGAGCGCGAGTACATGCGCGTCGACTGGTCGCGGAACGAGATTACGAACTTCGACTTCATCTCCGACTGGATCGCCACGCCCCTCGATGGCTCGTTCACCGTCGACAGCGAGCGCGAAGACGAGCGCGGCATCTATTGGGAGCGCGACGAGGACGACGAGCTCGTCTACTTCGACGTGCCCCGCAACCTGCTGGTCAGCCCCGATCTGCTCGGCTGCTTCCTCTCGTGGCCCTGGTACGGCGTGCTCTACGAGGACTGCACCGCAGCCCGCATCGAGGTCGTCTCCGCCTTCGCCCGTACCGAACCCCGCCGCGACTACGAGCCACTGGCGTACGACGACCAGAACATGAGCCGCTTCGGCTACTTCCGCTCCGAGCGCTACGTCTTCGACCAGCAGCGCGGCGTGCTCGAGTCCGGCCGCTCCAAGATGATCAACCGCCACGACATCTGGCAGGAGGATTACGTCCGCGACGACGACGGCACCTACGCCCGTGACGACCAGGGGCGCCGCATCCCCATCCCGATCGACGAGCGCGAGGTTCGGACCGTCACCTACTACCTCAACACGGGGTTCGACGACGACGAGCTGATGCTCGACGCGGCCTTCGACACCCTGGAGCAGTGGAACGAGATCGGCCGCGACACCGTCGCCATCGCCCAGGGCGTAGAGCCTGGCGCGGTCGACGATGTCTTCGTCCTCTGCCAGAACCCGGTCGCCGATGACGACCATGCGGCCTGCGGGGAGCCCGGGTTCTCGCCCCGGCCCGGAGACCTGCGCTACAGCACGTTCCACCTCGTGGAGTCCGAGACCCAGGACGGCCTGCTCGGCTACGGCCCGTCCGCGGTGGACCCCGAGACCGGTGAGACGGTGTCCGGGCGCGCCTACGTCTACGGCGCTGCGGTCAACACCTACGCCTCCTACGCGCTCGACGTGATCCGGTTCACCAACGGCGACCTCGACCCCGCAGAGCTTCAGCATGCCGACCACGTCCGCGAGCAGGTTCTGGCTCGGGCCAACGAAGCCACCGATCTCTCCCGGGTCGACCCCTCGCTCCGCGACATCCCGCTCGGCGAGGATCGCATCCGGGACCGCGAGGCGTTGACCCGGCGCGAGATCGGCCGCGAGAACCTGCGCAGCTTCGACCGCCAGGGGATGCTCAATCGCTTCGAGAGCGCGCGCGAGGCCGGCCTGTCACGCCTGATCGCCCGCGAGGAGTTCGAGCCCACGCTCGCCGCGGCACTCGGCGTCTCGTCCGGCGAGATCGACCCCGGTGACCGCGACCGCCTAGATCCCGGACGCTGGCTCAGCCCGACCCACGCCCAGCAGGCGATGCGACGGCGGCGCGCGATGGGCGCTCGGGCCGTGTGCTTCGCCGACCTGCTTCTCGACCCCAATATCGAGGGGCTGGCGCTGCACTACGCCGGGCGCGACGACTACGATCAGATCTGGCGCGAGCTCCGGCGGGACCTCTTCCTCGCCACCTCGCTGCACGAGATCGGCCACACCGTCGGTCTGCGGCACAACTTCCAGGGGAGCTACGACTCGCTGAACTACTTCGACGAGTACTGGAACCTGCGACGGGAGAACCTGTCGACACCCGGGACAATGTTCGATCTCTACGAGCTCACGGCGCTCACCGACACCCAGGTCCAGGGGCGCATGCGCGAGTACCAGTACTCGTCGATCATGGACTACGGCCTCACCTTCAACTCCGACATCCAGGGCCTCGGGCGCTACGACCGCGCAGCGATGATCTTCGGCTACTCCGGCGGCTCCGAGTCGGTCGACTCCGCCACCCTCGACGGAGGCTGCGAAGGCCCCGGCCGCGTCGCCGACGGCGACCGCTGCCTCGCGCTGCGCGACGGATACGTCGAGGTGTTCTCGACCCCGCTCGACTCCCTCGGGCGCGCCGGCGAGATCCTCTCGTCACAGGACGAGCTCGGCATGTACTACGAGGATCCGATCGCCCCGACCGTGCCCTACAACGAACGGTGGCACTACACGACGTTCATGCAGTCGTTCCCGACGCTCGCCGAAGCTTTCGGGCGGGAATGGATGCGGCTCGACGACTACCTCGCCGAGCGGGCCTCCGGCGACCCCGGCCGCCACGTGCGCGTCCCCTACCTCTTCTGCAGCGACGAGTGGGAGGGCGCCCTGCTCTCGTGCCACGTCTTCGACGGGGGCGCCGACCCCTTCGAGGTCACCCGCAACGTGATCGACGAGTACCGATCCTACTACTACTTCCAGTACTTCAAGCGTGACCGGCTCGGGTGGGCGCCCTGGAACCTCCTCTTCCGCCACTTCTACGGCACGTTCCTGCCGCTCTCGGACTACTACCAGAGCTGGTACCTGTCGCCGGATGGCTACGACGAGGTGATGGACGACTACTATTGGATGGCCGTCAACATGGGGTTCAACCTGATCGCCGAGTCGTTCGCGACTCCCGAGTACGGCACCTTCTGCACGACGCCGTCCGGGTCGCTCTTCAACCTGACCGACGACGCCGGCGGTCGGCCCGACGAGACCAGCGCGTTCTATCTGACCGCGTATTGCGACGCCGATCAGCCCTTCTACGAGATCCCCCAGGGCGACGGCCGGCGCCACTTCAGCGCCTATGATCCGGACTACGGCTACATCTTCGGCGACCTGCCCCAGGAGGCCGGCCACTACTGGTCGACCCTCGCCGCCGCCTGGGCGCTCTTCGACCCCGAAGCCTTCGTCCTGGCGTCGGACGGCGATGCGGGCACTTTCGCGATCACGTACTACGACCTCTTCGACGAGGAGATCGACGAGCTCGTCGGCGCCCTGATCACCGAAGACTACGGCCGCTACAGCCCGGTCATGCAGGTGACCGGCACCGAGGGCGACAACCGTGTCGGCACGCTGCACTACCGCCCGATCGCCCGTGTCTGGGACAGCGAGCGCCGACGCTACGTCGACCCGGAGACCGGCGTCGTCATCGACGAGGCCCTCGGGCCCCAACGCCTCGCCGCGCTCTGCGAGCCCTGCACCCGGGGCAGCGATTGCAGCGGATACACCGGCGAACCCGGCGGCACCTTCTGCCAGCCGCTGCTCGAGGACGACACCGAGTTCTTCTGCGTCCAGGACTGCACCGACTCCCCCAGCGTCTGCGAGGACGACGAGGCGTGCGACGAGCGGGGCAATTGCGTGCCGGAGAGCGCCTCGTGCGCCGGGCGGACTCCCGAGTGCTCGGGACGGCAGCCCAACGGCCGCTGCGACGGAGGTCAGGCCTGTGTCGACGGAGATTGCGTGGAGCCGTGGCCGCTCGTCGAGACCGACGCGACCTTCTCGCTGATGGACGACCTCCTCTTTTACGGCATGTACTACTCCACCTCGAGCTGGAGCACGCGCTACAACGACCGGCTCAACGTCTACAAGATCGGCACCGGCGAGACGATCGACCCCGGCGAGGGCTTCGAGCTCGTCACCTTCACCGATCCGATCCTCGGCGACACCTACGGTGCCGTCCGCGAGGCATGCGAGACGTCGACCAGCGCGCGTTGCGAGTTCGGCCAGACCCGAGACACCGCCGCCGTACAGATGGTCGTGCGGGGCCAGGAGCTCGCCGATCGCTACGACGCCCTGCTGCGCGCCTACTGGGAGGACGACGGCTCCGACTTCGAGCGCGAGCTCGCCCTCTACCGCGTCTGGGCCCGCTCCCGCTGGGAGCTCGAGGGCCACATCGAAAAACTCAACGACATCCGCGCCATCTTCAACATCTTCGGCCGCGTCTATTGACGGGCAATCGCGCCATGCGAAATCCGATTCCTCGACCCCTCGATCCAACGTCATCATGAAGCATCTACGCACTCTGCCTTTCGTCCTGGTCTTCGCGCTCTTTGGTTGCTCCGGAACCGAGGAGACGTCCGACGGTGATGCCGGCGCGGATGTCGGGGGCGGCGACGTGGGAGGGCAGGACACCGCGGACGCACCAACGCCCGCCGAGAATTGCTTCAATACGCGCGACGACGATGGCGACGGGGCGATCGACTGTGCGGACGACGACTGCGCCGACGATCCCGCCTGCGCCGCGCCCGAGCATTGCTCCAACGGAGAGGATGACGACGGCGACGGACTCGTCGATTGCGACGACGACGACTGCGCGACGATGAACTTCTGCACCTGCCCCGAGTTCGAGGTCGAGGGGCTCGGCCCGTTCGAGGGAGTCACCGAAGCGGGCGCCAGCAACCTCGCCGGCTCTTGCGGCGGTGAAGGCGCCGAGCAGACCTACCTGTGGACCGCCCCCGAGGACGGCACGTACACGTTCGACACCCTCGAGACCCAGTTCGACACCGTGCTCTACGTGCTCGAAGGCGCCTGCGACGGCGCAGAGCTCGGCTGCAACGACGATTTGCGCACCACGGAGAACTGCGACATCGAGGGCGACGAGGACGAAGACGGCCAAGCGGATTGCGACGACGACGATTGCGCCAACTCGTCGCTCTGCAACGAGGACGCCCCCGAAGATTGCACGAACGAGAGCGATGACGACGAGGATGGTGACGTCGACTGCGACGACATCGACTGCGCGTTCGATCCGGCCTGCAACTGGTCGACCGGCGTCCTGAAATCGCGCGTCACGCTCGACCTGACCGCCGGCCAGACCGTCGTCGTCGTGCTCGACGCCTACAGCGGCGACGAGACCGGTGCCTCGAACCTCTCGATCACCGCCGACGCGCCTGCCACCGAAGCGGTCTGCGACGACGAGATCGACGACGACATCGACGGGCTCCTCGACTGTGCCGACCCCGACTGCGCCGCCGCCGAAGTCTGCGACGAGCCCTGCCCGTTCGAGGACCTCGGCAGCGCGCTCGGTGACGCGGTCGCCGAGGGCGACACCAGCGAGCACGTGCGCAGCTTCGTCGGCTCCTGCAGCAGCTACTTCGGCTCCCCCTACCTCGGCGGCGGCCGGATGGCGCCCGACGTGGCGTACCAGTGGACGGCGCCTGCCGCCGGGACCTACCGCTTCGACACCGAGGGCTCCGAGCTCGATTCGGTCCTCTACGCCCGGCTCGGTGCGTGCGACGGTCCGGAGCTCGACTGCAACGACGACATCGACGCCGAGGGCGAGAACTACCAGTCCGAGCTGAGCCTCGACCTGGAAGCCGACGAGGTCGTGTTCCTGATCGTCGATGGCTGGGGGTTCCGGGAGGGCGCCTTCCAGCTCAACATCAGCGCGACCACCGAGCCTCCGGAAGGCGAGATCTGCGACAACGAGGTCGACGACGACGAGGACGAGCTGGTCGACTGCGCGGACGACGATTGCGCCGATGACCCGGCGTGTGCTGTCGCCGAGATCTGCGACAACGAGGTCGACGACGACGAGGACGAGCTGGTCGACTGCGCGGACGACGATTGCGCCGGTGACCCGGCGTGTGGCGAGTGCAGCCCGGGTGCCTCCTACGAGCCGGACGAGTGCAATTGGTGCGACTGTGTCGAGGAGGACGGCGAGTGGATCTGGGCCTGCACCGCGGCCATCTGCGACGACGACGCTGTCGCCGAGATCTGCGACAACGAGGCGGACGACGACGGTGACGAGTTGGTCGACTGCGCCGACCCCGACTGCGCCGACGACCTCGCCTGCGACGCGACCTGATCGACACGAACGAGGCCGTCGGATCGGTGTGCGAGGAAGAAACGGGTTGAAAGCCGGCGCCGGCCGCCGTATGCGCCGGCCCGTACTCTTCTATTCCCAGTGCCCGGTAGGAACCGGGTGACCAATCCTCGCACCCCGTGAAAACGATGCGTCGTCTCTCCACCCTTCTCGTCCTCGCCAGCGCTCTCGCGCTCGGTGCGTGTAGCTCGACCGACGACGGCGCCGGACCCGATGGCCCCGGCGACGACGCCGGTACCGACGGCGGAGGCACCGATACCGGCATCCCCGGCGTCGAGCAGTGCGCGAACTTCATCGATGACGACGGCGACGGCGCCGTCGACTGCCTCGACACCGACTGCGCCGGGCACGCCGACTGTGGCGGCGGAGCCGAGGTCTGCGGCAACACGATCGACGACGACGGTGACGGCGCCATCGACTGTGACGACTCCGACTGCGCGACCGATCCGGCCTGCGACACGACGACCGAACCCGAGATCTGTGGCAACACGATCGACGACGACGGCGATGGCGCCACGGATTGCGACGATTCCGACTGCGCCGACGACCCGCTCTGCGACGGCACCCCCGGTCCCGAGATCTGCGACAACGGGTCCGACGACGACGGCGACGGGTCGATCGACTGCGACGACTCCGACTGCGCCCGCCACTCCTCTTGCGAGGATCCGGGAGATGAGGAGGACTGCGACAACGGGACCGACGACGATGGCGACGAAGCGGTCGACTGCGACGATCTCGACTGCATCGACGATCCCGCGTGCGACGACACGCCCGGCCCGGAGATCTGCGACAACGGCACCGATGACGACGACGACCTCGTCGATTGCGACGACGACGACTGCGCCCGTCACCCCGACTGCGTCCCGGCGGTCGAGGTCTGCGACAACGAGATCGACGACGACGGCGACGACCTCGTCGACTGCGCGGACGGCGATTGCGAGGCCAGCGCGGCCTGCGAAGGGGTCGAGTTCTGCGCGAACGGCACCGACGACGACGACGACGAGGCCGTCGACTGCGCCGACGACGACTGCGCCGACCACCCGGCGTGTTCCGCCTCGGCGACCGGCGACCTGGAGCTCTGCGATGGCATGGTCGACACGTACCTCGTCACCGTCGGGCTCGGCGGTGCGGTGCTCACCGTGGACACCGTCGCCGAGGAGACCACGTTCGATCCCCTCCTGATCGCCCTCGTCGCGCCCGGCGACTACGTGGACCTGGACGGGATCACGATCGGCTTCGACGACGAGATCGACTGCGCCTTCCCGCCCGCCGACTTCCGCTGCCCGCAGGGTGAGTTCGAAGAGGGCGTCTACGAGGTCGTCGTCGGCGCCGCGTCCGACAACTGCGCCGGAGCGCTGCAGGAGTACGCGCTCAGCGCCGTCGGTGCTGCCACGTTCGAGCAGGTGCTCGACAACCGTTACCTGCCGATCACCGAGCTCGACGGCGAGGTGACCTGCGACGACGACATCGACAACGACGGTGACGGCGCCGAGGACTGCGAGGACGACGAGTGCGCCGAGCTCGACATCTGTGAAGGCTTCGAGCCCGAGATCTGCGACGACGACGTCGACAACGACGGCGACGAGGCCGTCGACTGCGAGGACGACGATTGCGTCGACGATCCCGCCTGCGAGGTTCCCGACCTCGGCGGTGAGCTGGTGATGTGCGACGGCATGGTCGACACGTGGCTGGTGACCGTCGACGCGGGCGGCGCCACGCTGACCGTCGACACGGTCGCCGACGAGACGGCCTTCGACCCCTACTGGGCCGCGCTCGTCGCGCCCGGGGACTACGAGGATCTCCTCGGCATCACGATCGCCTTCGACGACGACGTCGACTGCACCTTCCCTCCGCCGAGCTTCACCTGCCCGCAGGGCGCGCTCGAGGAGGGCGTGTACGAGATCGCGGTCGGGGCCGCGTCGGTCATCGGCTGCGCCGGCGAGATTCAGGAGTACCTCATCGTCGTCGATGGTGCGGCCACCCTCGAGCGGGTGCTCGACAACCGCTACCTGCCGATCACCGAGTTCGACGGCGAGGTGACGTGCGACGACGAGTTGGACAACGACGGTGATGGTGCCGTCGACTGCGAAGACGACGAGTGCGGCATCGCGTGCCCGGTCACCGGGGCGATCATCCCGTGCACGGGATACGAGGACGAGGCACGCATCGACGCGTACGAGGTCACGGTCGGTGAGGGCGGCGCCACGTTCCGCGTCGACACCCTCTCCGCCGACACCACCTTCGATCCTTGGCTCGGCCAGCTGATCGTCCCCGGCGACTACTCGGCCGACACCGAGATCGACTCCCTCGGGGACGACGACTTCGAGTGCACCTTCCCGCCGGTCGAGTACGAGTGCCCGGAGGGCACGCTCGAGGCCGGCGCGCACGAGATCCTCGTTGGTTCCATCACGGACACGGATTGCGCGGACCCGGAGATCGCCGAGTACGAGCTCACGTTCACCGGTGTCGTGACCGAGATCAACCCGACCCTCGACGACTTCATCTTGCCGGTGACCGAGACCGAGGAGACCTGCGGCGACCTCGTCGACAACGATATCGACGGTCTCTTCGACTGCGATGACGACGATTGCGCCGACCTTCCGCCGTGCCGGTACCTGGAGACGATCGAGCCCTGCGACTCCGACGGCGCCGACTTCCCGACGCGGGTCGTCGACACGTGGCTGGTCGAGATCGGCCCCGGCGGTGCGACGCTCTCCGTCGACACGCTCTCCGCCGACACGACGTTCGACCCGCGCCTCCGGCAGCTCACGACGCCGGGCGACTACTCCGAGAACCTCGCACTCACCACCGTGTTGGGTGACGACAACTTCGAGTGCGCCTTCCCGCCGCCGCTGTTCAGCTGCCCGGAGACCGACCTCCTCGAGGAGGGCACGTACGAGGTCATCGTCGAGAGTGCGACGACGGGGAACTGCACGGGCGACATCGGCGAGTACGAGATGTTCATCGACGGCGATGCGACGGGGACGCTGACGAACGACGACGTGATCCTGCCCTTCTGATCCGTCGCCCGGGAGCTCCGCGCTCCCGAGGTTCCGCGGCGCGGGGTCGGGCCGAGGCTCGACCCCGCCGCTGCGTACTTCCCGAGGGGAACGCAGGCGTGGTGGAGGCACGGTTCGGCCGTGAACTCACCGCCGCGTCCGGCCGCGCTCAGCTGTCCGCCCCCTCCCACTTGAATGCGAGGCGGGCGATCAGGCGACCGAGGAACCCGGTAGCGACCTCGTCCATGAGCTTCGTCGCGGCGGCATGTGAACTTCGAGCGGCCGTGAGCTTCGCGTGGCTCTGGTCGAGCTCCGCCTGGAACGCGAGGAACTCCTCGTTGTGCTCCAGGTCCGAGTACTTGTTCGCGACGGCGACGAGCTTGAAAGCGGCCATGTCGAAGCCGACCTCCTCACCGCTCTGGACCACCGCCGGGCCGGCCGCGTCGGCCTTCCGACCCGCGAGCAGCACCTCGCCCAACGCGTCGCTCTCCTTGTGACCCGTGTGGTTGCGAACGACGCCGATGGCCGGCATCAGGAGCGCGTATCGCTTCTTGAGGATCTTCAGCGCCACCCCCTCGGCTTCACGGATCTTCGCCTGCGCAGCCGCCAGCCTGCTGGAGATCACCACCGCCCAGATCCCGAGACCAATAGCGGCCATGGACAAGACGGCGAGCGAGGTGCTCATCGAGGCTCCTGGACTTTCCGTTGCGTAATGGCGCCACCGTAACCGAAGCCAGCCGGTCGCGCACCCGTTCGCGTTCTGGTGCGAAACCCAAAGCGCAGCCGGGCGGATCTCGCGCCAAGCCGCAAAGTCACAAGGAAGCGATTCAACTGTGCGCCATTGCGCGAACCCCCAGATCGCAGCCGCCGACACGTCAGCTGAGGCGTCGGTCGTCGGTCCTACGGTGCCGTCAGCCAGTCGATGCGCATCACCGCGTTGCGTGTCGGCGAGGGCGCGTCGGCGCGTGTCCACCAGTT
>CAZFPM010000078.1:1651-21779 GCA_964520965.1 uncultured Myxococcales bacterium | reverse complement strand
TCTCCGCCGTCGGACGGCCCGCCATCGTCGCCCGACCCGTCCGCGGTGTCCCCGTCCTCGTCGGGGTCTCCCGGCGTCGCACCGGCGTCGTCGGCGTCCTCCGGGCTCGTGTCGCCGTCCCCCGATCCATCGCTCAGGCTCACGTCTTGGGTGCCCGATCCGGGGCCGGACGAGTCCGGTCCGGCGCAAGCCGCGAGCACCGCGCACGAAAACACGGAGAGCAACAAGAGCGTTCGCATCGATACGTGCATGGAACCATCGGGACGGGCGTGTGACCTTCGCCACAGGGTAGCGTGAAGTGTGGTGAGACGCACGGGCCCTTTTGACGTGTCGCTGACGCCGTCCGGCGATTTCTTGCGTCAGCCGTACCCCGGGATACGGTGGGACACGTCACCTCGCAGTGTTCATCCCACACCCACGCTTCGTCATGCATCATGAGCTGATCGCGTCAGCCCTTCCGGACGTCTCCGAGTGGGAGGCAGCGGTAGACGATCTGCCTGACCTCCCGCTTCGTCCGGGAACGGCGCTCGTCGACGGCCGAATCCGCCCGTGCTCACAGGTCGCGCCCGAGGCGCGGTCGGAGGCCCACGAGAATTCGGGCCGGCGCTACGCCGTATCTGGCGCCCATCTGGCCATCCGCGTCGAGACCCCGACCTCGAAGGTCCGCGTCGCCGCCTGAGGGTTGCCCTGCGGTCGCGCCGTTCGCGCGGGACCACCGGATCTCAGCCCTCGTACTCGTTGAGCCGGCGGTAGAGCGTCTTCAGGCCGATGCCCAGCACGCGCGCAGCCTCCGCCTTGTTCCCATGCACGGCGATCAACGTCTGGAAGATCGCATGCCGCTCGATTTCCGCCAGGGAGTGGGTGCCGTCGAGCAACCCACCATCGGGGGTCGCAGCGCGTCGGCCGACGACAGACGGAGGCAGGTTCCCCGACGTGACTACGGTGTCCGAGGCCGTCACGACGAGGCTCTCACAGAGATTGCGCAGCTCGCGTACGTTTCCCGGCCAGCCGTAGGTCCGTAGCGCCGCTATCGCCGACTTGTGCAGGCGGGGGGCGTCCAGTCCGTGCTCCAGCGCGAGCGTCCGAACGAAGATCTGGGCGAGGAGTTCCACGTCCTCCGGACGGTCCCGGAGCGGAGGAACCTCGATCGCGATCACGTTCAGCCGGTAGTAGAGGTCTTCGCGGAACCGACCCTCGCTGATCATCTCCTCGAGGGAGCGGTTGGTCGCCACGATCACCCGCACGTCGGCGTGTATCAGCGTGGTGGATCCCACCCGCTCGAAGGTGTGGTCCTGCAGGAAGCGCAGCAGACGGGTCTGGGCGGTCAGCGTGAGCTCGCCGATCTCGTCGAGGAGGACGGTTCCGCCATCGGCGACCTCGAGCTTGCCGGCCCTACGTCGATCGGCGCCGGTGAACGCGCCCCGTTCGTGTCCGAACAGTTCGCTCTCGATCAGCGAGTCGGCCATCGCCGCGCAATCGACGATGACGAGCGGTTGTTCGGAGCGACGACTCAGGCTGTGGATAGCCCGTGCGACGACCTCCTTGCCGGTCCCCGACTCGCCGCGCACGAGCACGGTCACGTCGGTCGGTGCCGCCATCTCCACCGCCTCGCACACGGACACGATCGCCGACGAACGCCCGGTGATGCCGTGGAACTCGTGACGGTCGAGGAGCTGTTGGCGCAAGGTGCGGTTCTCGGCGCTCAGCGCCGATGTGCGCAGCGCGCGCTCGACGACGACGGCCAGGGTGCCGAGGTCGACCGGCTTGGTCAGGTAGTCGGAGGCTCCCTTGCGAATCGCTTCGACGGCCGACTCGATGGTCCCGTATCCGGTGCAGACCACGACCGGGACGTCAGGGCGCCGTGCGTGGACCTGCTCCAGGAGCGCGAGCCCGGTCATCTCGCTCATCACGAGGTCGGTGATCACCAGCTCGACGTCTTTCTCTGCGATGGCTCGGAGCGCTTCGGGGCCGGATGCGCATGCGACGACATCGTGCCCCTCGAGGGTCAGCCCTTTCTCGAGCGCGACGCGCGTGGCCTCATCGTCATCGACGACGAGCACGAAGGGGCCGTCACCATGGTCAGCCATCAGGGGCCCCCGGGGTCGAGGGGTGCGACGTCGGTGGGGAGTCTGGTTCGGGAATCCACCGGCGGCGACGGTCGATCCGTCCGCGACCCACCCGCCTGGCCTTTGAGCGGAGACGGCCGAGGAACGGGTGTTCGAGACACGGCGGCGAGGGGGAATCCCGGTTGTCGAAGATGCGCCAGATCGAGGCCGGGTGGCGGCGGTGGCGCCACATCGGACTTCGCATGCAATTTGTTGGCCACCCGCGGACGAGCCGCCGTCTCTCGGCGGTTGCGCGGGTCGCGCTCGCCGCGTTTGTCAATTTGACAACCGCACAGCGATCATTGGCGGGGCATGGCAAAAACACACCGATTGTCAGCGTGTTGTGGTTCGTGGCCAGAGTGGTGCGTTTCTTGCGATCACCTTTACCCGTGACTCACCTCTCACCCCCCTCGAGGAGGTCCCAGATGAAGGTTCATGTCGTACTGATACTCATCGCGTGCGGAGCCCTCGGGGCCTTCGGCTGCGGAGCGGAAGGACCAGCGGGAGCGGACGGAGCCGAGGGCGCCGCGTGCTTCGACTCCCTGGACGAGGATCTCAACGGGGACGGCGTAATCGACACACTCGACTGCCTGGGCGTCGACGGCGTTGACGGCGCCGCGGGTGCGGACGGCGTCGCGGGTGCCGACGGCGCCGCGGGCGCGGACGGCGCCGATGGCGACGACGGAGCCGAGGGTGCCAACGGCGTCAACTGCTGGGACGACAACCGGGACGGCGTCGACGACCCGGACGAAGACCGCAACGGCGACGGGGCGTGGGACGCGCTCGACTGCCGCGGTGAGGCCGCGCCTACGGGCTACGCCGGCTCCGACGAGTGCGCCGGCTGCCATGGCGACCACTACGCGGGGTGGGAGAACTCCGCCCACCCGTACAAGATCGTGCCGGTCGACGAGGTGCTCGACGGCACCGGATACCCGGCGTTCCTCCAGGCCTGGCGTGGGGACGAGGCGAGCATCGACGCCGACTTCTTCGAGGACAACGCCGACCTGATCACGCTCAACGACAACACCTTCCCGCTCGGCGGGTGGGACGACGTGACTTACGTGATCGGTGGCTACGGCTGGAAGGCCCGCTTCATCGGCACCGACGGATACATCATCACCGGTGAGGAAGGCGACCGGGTCCAGTTCAACTTCCCGTTCGACCCCGGAACCTTCGGCGAAGACGCTTACGAGGCCGCGGTGGCCACGTCGTCGAGTTACCACGCGGGCGAGATGAAGCCGTACACCTGCGGCGGCTGCCACACCACCGGCTGGATCCCCGACACCGACGCCGCCGCCGACGGGACGCTGGACGACAACCAGGACGGTCTCGAAGGTATCCACGGCACGTGGGTCGAGCCGGGCGTCGCCTGCGAGGCCTGCCACGGCCCGAGCGCCGGCCATGCGTCCGCGCCCTACGAGATCACGACACCCGGCGACGCCCCGAACTCGTGCCGCAACTGCCACATCCGTAGCTACGAGTACGAGATCGACACCAGCAGCTCGGGCTACATGAAGCACCACGAGCAATTCGAGGAGGTCGCCAACAGCCGGCACGCCGCGATCGGCTGCGTCGGATGCCCATGACTCCCACCAACCGGTGCGCTTCCAGGACGAGTATCTGGCGCTCGACGGCTCGGACGACGATCCGTACCCGGACGGCCGAAACCTGCCCGGAGTCCGTGTCGATTGCGAGTCCTGCCACATCCAGGAAGCGCGAGCGTACGCCGACTGGGTCGACGAGACCGGCGGCAGCGGCATGGGCGACGTCGCGTGCGTGGACTGCCACATGCCGAACATCGCGAAGTCTGGCCACGCAGCCGGCACTTTCGCGGGCGACGTGGCCGGTCACCTGATCGGGATCGACGTCATGGCCGACTTCACCTCGGATCCCAGCGCGTCGACCGCCGCCACCAACCCGGCGAACCCGTACGTGAGCCTCGACTGGGCGTGCGGCGGCTGCCACGCCGATCTGGCCGAGGACGAGGACTTCGACTTCTACGGATGGGCGTATAGCCGGTCGGTGGGCATCCACGGTGGCGACGCCGAGGAGTCCGAGGCGACCTACGTCGGCATGGACGCGTGCTCCGGGTGCCACGAGGAGTACGTGCTGAACGTCGAGGCCTCCGCCCACCCGTACAAGATCGTGCCGGTCGACGAAGTGCTCGACGGAACCGCGTATCCGGACTTCGTCCAGATGATGCGAGGTGAGGAGTTCGCGGTCGACGTGGACTTCTTCTCCGACCAGTCCGGCGTCCTGTCGATCAACTCGGACACCTTTCCGCTCGGCGGGTGGGCCGACGTGTCCTACGTGATCGGCGGCTACGGCTGGAAGGCCCGCTTCATCGGGACCGACGGCTACATCATCACCGGCGAGGCCGGAGACCTGGTCCAGTACAACCCGCCGTTCGACCCCGGTTTCTTCGGCGCGGCGGCGTACCCCGGGCGTGAGGTCGGCAGCTCGACGTATCACTCCGGTGAGCTGAAGCCTTACACCTGCGGTACCTGCCACACGACGGGCTGGGTCGCCGACACCGACGCCGCGACCGACGGCACGCTCGCCGACAACCAGGACGGCCTCGAGGGCTGCCACGGGCCCGGGTCCGACCACGCAGCCGACCCCGAGTGGAATCGGCTCCCGACGCCCGCCGGCAACGAGATGTGCGGCACCTGCCACACCCGTGGCAGCGATTGGACGGACATCGATATCAGCGGTGGCTACATCAAGCACCACGAGCAATACGAGGAGATGACCGCCAGTGGTCACTTCGACCTCGGCTGCCAGGCGTGCCACGACCCGCACCGCCCGGTGCGCTTCGCGGACGCATTCATCGATGCCGACGGCGAGGCCTACGACCCGGTGCCCGGCTACGACAACATCGACGGCATCCACACCGATTGCGTCGACTGCCACGCCGACGTGGCCGCAGCCTACGACGAGGGTCCGTACGCGGCATTCATGGGCGGCGTCGAGTGCATCGATTGCCACATGCCCTACGCCACGAAGTCCGCTTCGGCGGTCGCCGAGCGCGCGGGCGACGTGAGGACCCACATCTTCGGCATCGACATCACGGCCGACATCGACGCGGATCTCTCGTTGCACACGGCAGGCGCGGACGGTGGCGACGCCAACCGCTACGTCAGCATCGACTGGGCCTGCACCGGTTGTCACTCCGACGAGTTCGGCACCGCGAACGACGCCGGCATCTTCGAGTGGGCGACGGGCGTGTTCGACTCGATAGGCCTGCCGCACTAAGCGACCGTCAGGCGGTCCACCGGCTCCGGTGGTGGGTCGCCCGCAGGCGCCCGCGTGCCCCCATACGCGGGCGCCGAACGTTTTTTGGTGGAGGAATCGCCTGGGCAGGGAGGGGCGTCGGCGGGCGATATTCCGGAGGGCGGTGCTCACGGCACCATCTGCTTGACGCGGATGGGCCGGATCGCCCAACCTAGCGCACAGTCAGCCTCTTGGGAGCGCCCATCGCACCGCCCCTGCCGCTTCGACAGTGTCCGACCGAACGGCGCCCGCGAAGAACCAGCAATGCCCGACGAGAAAGACAAGGGCCGAAACCTTCGATCCGAGGATCGGCCGGTGATGGGCGGGACGATCATGGAGCCGATCAACGAGTCGGTCACCGATCAGCTCAAGGCCCTGCTCACGCAGACGAACCCGACCGTCGAGACCGGCGGCAAGGACCGACAGGCGCTCAGCGCCGACGTCCTTCGCGAGATCCACAACTCGCTGCTGCAGATGCGGACCGAGCTCGACATGTTCGAGCGGCGGATGCGCAACGAACTGGAGCGCGTTCAGCTCATCATCTCGAGCTTGACGGGTTCCTGACCAGAGACACGCGTCCGTCGGCGCGCGACGGCACCCCGTTCCACGGCGCGCAGGGCGCGAGACCGTTCTCGCGAGACATCCCTTGAGCGACACCGAGTCCCGACCGCCCCCGCCCTCGGCGCAACCTGAGACCGTCCTCCCGGGGGAACCCCGACGCTGGTGGCGTTCGGCGACGTTGAAGATGATGATCGGCACGACGTTGTGGGTCGTCCCGGTGCTTCTGATCGGGCTCGTTCTGACCGTGAACAAGCACGAGCAGATGGAGCTGGAGCAGGTGCGGCTCGACGTTGAGCGCGTTGCCGAGACGCTCACCCACAGCCTCGAGCGCGCCCCGGACGGAGACGAGATCCCGCACGGCCCGGCGATCGTCCGGATGCTCGGGGATCTGACCTTCGTCGAGAATCTCCGCCTGATCGATGCCGAAGGGACGATCGTGTTCTCGACCGTCGCCGACGAGATCGGCAGCCGCGGGGACCCGGCGGAGCAAGCGCCGTGCAGCGAATGCCACGTCGCCTCGGGCATCCGCTCGGACTCGGTGATCTACACCAACTCCACTGACCGGCCGGTCTACCATCGCCTCTTTCCCCTCGTCGCGGAGGGGCCTTGTCTGGATTGCCACGGCGATGGCCCGCGGGAGATCGGCGAGGCCCTGATCTCGCTCGACGTTTCCCACGAGTACGACGAGATCCGCTCGTACCGGGGCTCGGCAAGCCTCGTGGTGCTCGTGACGATGGTCGCGTTGATCTGGGGTGTCTGGTTGCTCTTCGAGTGGATCGTCCGCCGCCCGGTGCGTGTCCTGTAGGCGCAGATCCGCCGGGTCGAGCGGGAGGAATTCGCGATCGTTGCACCGCCCGACACCGGCGACGAGCTGGGTGAGGTCCACGCGGCGTTCGTCCAGATGACCCGGCGTCTGGCGGAGCACCAGGAGCGGCTCAAGGAGCAGGTCACCGAGCGAACCGAGCGGGTGACTGTGCTGACCCGGCGACTGCGTGCCATCGACGCCGATCTCGTGCGACTCGACCGCCTCTCCGCCGTCGGGGCGCTCTCGTCGCGGGTCGCGCACGAGGTGCGGACCCCTCTCAACGCCATGAGCCTCAACCTCCAGCTCCTCGAGCGCGAGCTCAAGAACCGCGCCGACGTGCCCGGTTCCGTCGTGGAGCTGGCGGAAAACGCACGTGCCGAAGTGACGCGTGTCAACGACGTCTTGAGCGGATTCCTGGCGCGCGCCCGCATGCCACGCGCGCAGCGCTCCACCGGATCGGTCGAGGAGGTCGTCCGCGGCGTGTTGGTCTTGTTCTCGTCCGAGGCCGAAGAGGCGTCCGTCACCCTCGACGCCGCGGTGTCCGCCGACGTGGGGCCTATGGACCTGCCGGACGACGCCGTGCGACAGGTCCTCGTGAACCTGGTCGAGAACGCGATCCGGGCTGCCGCGGGGGGAGGGCGGGTCACCATCTCGGCCAGCGTCGACGACGACCGCCGTCTGATCCTGCACGTCGACGACGACGGCCACGGGGTTCCCGAGGAACGGCGCGACCAGATCTTCAACCCGTTCTTCACCACCCGTGCCGACGGCACCGGGCTCGGGTTGGCGATCGTACGCCAGGTCTTGGAACGCGAGGGCGGCGACGTCATGATGAGCTCCAGGGAGCCCCGAGGCACGCGCTTCACGGTCACAGTGCCGACCGAGCCGGGGAACGACGATGGTTGACCGAGGCGACGCATCGCTCGTCGTCGTCGTCGACGACGACGAAGCCACCCGTATCGCACTCAAACGGGGCCTCTCCACCCAGGGGCTCAGTGTGGCGACGTGCGCTTCCGGACCGGAAGCCCTCCGCCTTCTAGAGGCACGGGAGGCCGACCTCGTGATCACAGAGCCTGGTGATGGACGGCATGAACGGCATCGCGCTGCTGGAGAGGATCCGCGCCCGGGATCCGGACCTGCCGGTCGTTGTCTGTACGGGGTATGGCTCGATCCGGACGGCGGTGGAGGCCATCCGCCTGGGAGCCACCGACTACCTGACCAAGCCGATCGACCTGGACGCCCTGACCGTCGTCGTCGACCGGGCGCTCCACACGACCGCGCTCAACGCCGAGAACCGGTCGCTCCGGCGGCAACTCGTCGATCGGCACGACCTGCACGGGATCTCGGGCCGGTCGACGTCGATCGTCGCCGTTCGAGAGGCGATCGAGAACGCAGCAGCGACCGACGCCACCGTACTGGTCCGCGGGGAATCAGGAACCGGCAAGGAGGTCGCGGCGAGGGCGATCCACCGCTTGAGTCGTCGCGGGTCGCGCCCCCTGATCGTCGTCGACTGCCAGGCGATTGCGGAATCGCCCGACGGGAGTGTTCTCCTCGGGCAACATGCGGGTGATGCCGGCCGGGGCGACAGCAGGGACGACAGCCGACCGCGCGGCCGGCTCGAGATGGCCGATGGCGGGACGATGCTTCTCGACGAGGTGGGAGCGCTCAACATGACGGAGCAGGCCCACCTCCTCCGTTTCCTGCAGGAGCGTGCCTTCGAGCGGCCGGGCGGCTCCGAACCCGCGCGCGCGGACGCCCGGATCATCGCGATCACGGACCGGCCTCTCGAGGACATGGTCGCGACCCGACGGTTCCGCGAGGATCTCTTCTATCGGCTGAACGTCGTGACCATCGACACGCCGCCTCTGAGGAAGCGGCCCGAGGACGTCGAGCTCCTCGCACATCACTTCGTGCGCACGTTGGCTCACGAGCATCGACGGAAGGCTCCGGTGTTGCACCCGTCGGCGATCGCGGCTCTGCGCGCCTACCGTTGGCCGGGGAACATCCGCGAGTTACGAAACCTGTGCGAGAACCTCGTGGTCAGGGCCGCCGGCACCCTGGTCACTGCGTCGTCGCTACCCCCGCTGATCAGCGGCAAGCGCGAGCCCGGCTCCGAAGGAGGCCTTCTCGACGGAACGCATTCGCTCGCCGAGGTCGAGCGGCACCTGGTCTTCCAGACGCTGCTCGCGGTCAGTGGCAACAAGGCGGAGGCCGCCCGGGTTCTCGGCATCGGCCTCAAGACGCTCTATCGGCGGCTCAACGATTACGAGTCCTGAGCGCGCTCCTCGTTCCGCCCGCCTGTTGGTCGATGCGTTCGCTGGCGCGTGTGAGGACGGATCGGGCGCCCGGCCTGGACATCCGACGCCGGCTGCGTATGGTCTCCCTGCCGTCGGCGAGCCGCGTCGGCGTGCGTCCCGAAGCCCCGGCCCGGGGCCCGAACAAGGTCTGATCATGCGCCGTGATCGAAGCTTCCTGAGCGCCGTCTCCTTCGCGAACAATGACTACGCGAGCATCGTGCAGACCAACTACCCCGGTGCCCACGACGCGGACTATCGGGCACGGGTCAGCGCGCTGGTCGGGGAGTCGGAGGCCGCGTGGCCGCATATCCCGACCTACGGGTACACCGCCGAAGAGCACCAGACATGGGCGCTGGTCTCCGAGGTGCTGACGCTCCTGCAGAACCGCTACTCGTGCAGCGCGTTCATCGCGGGTCGCGATCACCTCGCCCTGCCGAACGACCGCATCCCTCAGCTCGACGACGTTTCAGCGCGGATGGAGGCGGCGACCGGGTTCATGCTGGCACCGGTCGGTGGTCTTCTCGACAAGCGTGAGTTCCTGCCGGTCCTTGCGCACAAGGTCATGCGCTGCGCGCCCTATCTGAGGCACCCGGCGTACCCGTTCTTCACCCCGGAGCCGGACATCATCCACGAGATCCGGGGTCACGCTCCGATGTTCATGCACGAGCCCTTCGTCGAGATGTCGGTGCAGATCGGCCGCGCGGCCCAGGCCGCGCTCGACGCCCAGGACACCGAGCTCCTGGACCTGATCGGGCTCTTCTACTGGTACACTGTCGAGTACGGCCTGATCCTGGAGAACGGGGAGCTGCGGGTCTTTGGTGCCGGGAACAACGCCGGCATCCTGGACCTGTTGCGCTCGGTCGACCCGCTGGTCGAGAAGAAGCCGTTCAGCCTCGAAGCGATCCGCGAGCTCAGCATCGACTACGACGCCCCTCAGGAGGTCTTCATCGTGGCCGAGTCCTACGACCAGGTGACCGAGGTCGCCCTGGAGCTGACCCGGATGGCCGGCTGACGTTCGTCGACGCCGCGCCCGTCGGCGCGGTGAGGAGAGAGCGAGCATGAGCGTCGTGACGGCGGTCGCTCGGCCGTTGCACATCGGGCGGAAGACACAGGTGTGGGAGATCCGCATCAGCGACGATCGAGACCGCTTGGTCTGTGTGTCGCGACTCACGGTCGCGGCGGTCGAACTGCGCTGACGGGCTCGCGCACGCCGACGACCGAGAACGCCGGCCTAGAGATCGCCGCCGCAGATCAGGCTGGCCACCGCTGGTGTCTCGCTCAGCGCGCAGCCGGCCGCGATCTCCTGCGCGTCCACCTCGTCGACGTAGGCCTCGCACATCGACATCGTGCCGTCGGGGCAAGCGAAGTCTCCGCCCTCGCGGCAGCGCGCATCGGGGAATTGCCTGGTGAACGCTGGGCGGAGCCCGTCGCCGAGGGGCGCATTCGAGCACGCGACGAGGAATTCGCAGCGGGCGTGGAGACCGAAGGGCTCGGCCATCCCACTCGTGCCACGGAAGCGGCTCGGGTCGCAGGAGAGATCGGCCGGTGCCACACAGCCGCAACCGCATTCCCCTCCGAAGTGCGTCCACTCGTCCGGGCAGAAGAAGCGGATCCGGGCGCACTCCTCGGGCGCGTCCGAAGCGTACCAGACAAGCGGGTCGGCGGCGCTCGGGCAGCCGTCATCGTCGATGCAGCCGCAGCCACACGGGCCATCGAATGGCTCGCCGCCACAGTCGTAGTCGATGAGCGCGCACTCCTCGGGTGACGTTCCGACATAGCCGACGTCCGGATCGTCGGGGTCGGGGCAGACATCGTCGCCATATCGGCACCCGCATCCGCACCCGTCTTCGAACCACTCGCCGCCATCGGCGCATTCGATGTCCCACTCGGCTAACGCGCAGACCCCCGGATCTCGGGAAGCGTACTGCGTCCGCGGAGGCTCCGCGCAGGCATCTGCGCGGACGCATCCGCACCCGCAGACGTTGGAGAAATGCCGGCCAGCATCGAAGCAGTCGTAGTCGATGAGCGCGCACTCCTCGGGGCTGCGGCCCACGTAGTCGACAGCTGGATCGGCGAGGTCGAGGCAGATGCGGGGAGCCTCGACGCATCCGCACCCACACGAGCCCTGGAACGGCGTCGTCCCCGGATCGCAACCGAAGAAGATGGTTTCGCACACGTCGGGGCTCTCTCCGACATAGGTCACGCCCGGGTCGTCTGGATCGGGGCACGTGCCGTCGTCCGCGATGCACCCGCACCCGCACTCGTTCTCGAAGTCCGTCCAACCGAATTGGCAGAACCAATCGGCGGCGGCGCAGCCCATCGGATCGTCGGTGATCAGGTCGACGCGGGGGTCGCCCGGATCGGGGCATGCCCCTGCATCGGATCCGGAGTCCGAGCCCGTGTCGGCGTCGGTGGTGGGGGCGATGTCGGTCGTCGGAACATCGGCGCTCGCGTCCGAGGTGCCCGTGTCGCTCCCGGAGTCCGTCGTCGTCGTCGTGTCCGAGCCGGTGTCCGCGGGGGCGGCGTCCGGTCTGGGGCTGGCGTCGGCGCCCGGGGCGGTGTCTCCCGACGTGTCGCCCGTGGTCGGGTCGCCAGCATCCGGCGTACCGGTCACGTCCGGGGCTGGCTCGCTGCCACACGCGCCGAGGACGAGGGCGGCTGCGAGCGCGGCGAGGTGGGGTCGACTGATGAAACAGGCAGTGAGTCGCATGGCGGTCGCTACGGCTATCGGGTTCGTTGTCGCGTGCGGAGAGCTCGAGACCCGACAGGCAGCAGCAAGCGTGCCATCCGGCGCGGCCTGGATTTCCGGGTACTTGCGGGCGACCCGGTGCTCGGTGGTTTCAGGCGCCCCGCACCCACCGTCAGGATTCTGACCACCGTGCGGTCGTTCGACCCTACTCTGCGACGCGGGCCTCGAGGGCCTCGCAGACGCGCGCGAGGACAGCGATGCGCGCGGAGGGTTTGTCATTGGCCGGGACGATGACCCACGGGGAGCGGCGTGTGCTGGTGCGCTCGATCATGTCGTGGGCCGCGCGCGCGTAGTCGTCCCACTTCTCCCGGTTTCGCCAATCCTCGTCGGTGAGCTTCCATCGCTTGTGGGGCGTGGCCTTTCGTTCCTCGAATCGCCGGAGTTGCTCGTCCTCCGTGACGTGCATCCAGAACTTCAGGAGCACGTACTCGGAGTCGACGAGCTGCCGCTCGAAGAGGTTGATCTCGGCGTAGGCCCGGCGCCACTCGTCTTCGGTGGCGAACTCCTCGACGCGCTCGACGAGGACGCGGCCATACCAGCTGCGGTCGAAGATCGCGAGGCGACCGGAGCGGGGCAGGTGCCGCCAGAAACGCCAGAGGTATTGGTGCGCGCGCTCCTCGTCGGTCGGTCCTGCGATCGGAATGACCTTGTAGTTCCGCGGGTCGAGCGGTCCGGTCAGCCTCCGGATCACGCCCCCCTTTCCGGCGGCATCGGGCCCCTCGAAGACCAACGTCATCGGCACGTGCTGCTCGAACGCCCGGCGCTGGAGCAGGCTGATGCGCGACTGGAGTTGGGCGAGCTGCTGCCGGTACTCCTTCCCGGGCAGCCGCTCGGGCATCTCGATGTGGGACAGGATCGTCGGCTGGCCGGCGATCAGGTCCCTGAGGGGTGACGTGTCGCCCGTGCCGTTGGAGGGGCTGCCGGCGGGCTGGGCGGGGTCTGGCTCGTCGGGTCGGCCGGTGTTGGCTTCGACGGCGTCGAGGAAGATGCGCGCGACCTCCAGCTCCCGGTAACGCGCGTCGGCCCCTTCGACGATGTGCCAGGGGGCCTGGGCGGTGCTGGTGCGCCCGAGCAGCTCTTCGGCCGCGTCGACGAAGGCGTCGTAGCGTTCGAGATTCGCCAGGTCACGCTCGGAGACGCGCCAGGCCTGCAGGGGATCGGCCCGCAGCTCGTCAAAGCGTTCGCGTTGTTGCTCGCGACCCAGGTGGAGCCAGATCTTGACGATGATCGCCCCGTCGGCGTCGAGCATGCGTTCGAAGGCGACGATCTCGTCCAAGTCGTCGTTCGAAGACGGGTCGTGGCCCTCGAGGGCCCGCGCGACGAGAGGGCGGTGGTACCAGGCGCTGAGGAAGACGCCGATCTGGCCGCGAGGCGGAAGATCGCGCCAGTAGCGCCACATGCGCGGGCGCTCCGCCTCGTGCTGCAATGGCGCTTCGTAGGCGTGGGTCAGGATCCAGCGCGGGTCCATCCACTCGTAGAGACGGCTGACCGTATCGGTCTTTCCGGCACCGTCGACGCCTCCGAACACCAGGATGACCGGCCGTTCCAGGCGCCGCAGGCGCTGCTGCGCGCCGACGAGGCGTTGGCGGAGCGCGGGAATCTGCGACTTGTACGTCGACTTGCCGACCTTGCGGCCTAGCTCGGCGGTCTCGAACATCGGGAGTTCGGGGATGCGGGACGGACCACCGGAGCCTAACGCAGGGGACCTCGGAGGGGCCAGGGTTGCGACCCGACGCCAGGCCGGAAGTCAGCTCAGCCCGGTCTCTTCGGCGCAGGCGATGCAACGCAGCGCGAAGGGGAGCGCCTCGAGCCGGGCCGTGGGGATCTCGTCCTCGCATTCGACGCACGCGCCGTACACGCCGGCATCGATGCGCGCCAGCGCGGCCATGATCATCCGAAGCTCGCGCCGACCGGCGGCGTCGAGCCGCGTGAGCACCTCTTCGTTCTCCAGCTCGACCGCCTGCTCGGCGAAGTCGGCGCTCAACGGTCCGTTCACCTTGCGGCGGTCGGCGTGGATGCGACGCACCCGGTCGGCGAGGTCGTCGCGTTGCGTCTCCAATCTGCGGCGTATCTCAGCGAAGCCGTGCATGCTGTCCCCGGACGGTAGGCGTGGTTGACCTGGAGCAAGTCTTGTGCCCGGACGTCCGGATTCGCTGGTTGGCGCCGATTTCGTGGCTCTGCCGACCTCATGTCGTCTTGACGCGTCGCCGAGACGCTGGGACGGTGGGTACTCTCGCCCACTTTGCGGTGCGTTATGCACAGACCGCCAGCCGTTTGGTTCGCTCCGTCCGTCATGCTCGTCGCCACGTTCGCGGCCGGATGCAGTGGACCAGACGCAGGGGCAGGAGGCTCGCCGGACCTCGGCGACACCGACGCAGGCATCGGCGTGATCGACGCGGCGCAGGAAACGGACTCCGCTCCCGATGTGGCGCCGCTCGATACCCTCGACGTGGACGAGCCGCTCTGTGACGGGCTCGGCTGCCCGTGCGAAGAGCAACAGGAGTGCGCCAGTGGTTACTGCCTCCGGGTCGGTGGATCCGACGCCAGGGTGTGCTCCGAGCGCTGCATCGATCGTTGCTCGGAGCCAGGGTACGACTGCGTACTGTTGGAAAACGACGTCGGCGACGCCGTGCGGCTGTGCGTCCCGGTCTCAGATGCCTACTGCCGGCCCTGCGGTCGCGACGCTGACTGCGGAAGCGTCCGGGCGCTCTGCCAGGAGCAGCTCGACGGCGACTTCTGTGCGACGCCCTGTGTCGAGGATCGAGCGTGTCCCGAGGGCGCCGTCTGCGAGCTGGTCAGCGCAGCCGGGGATACGCTGCGGGTCTGCGTACCCGAGGCCGGCGTCTGCAGCGATTGCCTCGACGAGGACGGTGACGGACATGGGATCGGTCCGGGTTGCGCCGGGGCCGACTGCGCCGATCAGAATCCGGCCGTGTTCGACGGCGCCCCAGAGCTCTGCGACGAAGTCGACAACGATTGCGACCTCGACGTCGACGAGGGTTTCGACCTCGCCGATGACCCGCTGAACTGTGGCGCGTGCGGCGTCGTGTGTGCGCCGTCGCACGGTAGCGGGGCCTGCGAAGCCGGAACCTGCGTCGTCGTCGACTGCGATCCCCCCTGGGCCGATTGCGACGATGCCGCGGAGAGCGGGTGTGAGACCGATCTGTCAGAGCCCGCGCGATGCGGCGTCTGTGGCGAGCCGCCCGGAGAGCTGGGGTCCTCGTGCGGGCGCTGCAACACCGGCGTGCTGGCGTGCGATGTCGACGGCGGGTTCGTCTGCGACGGAGAGGCAGGCGTCGAGGTTCTCAACGGCTGCGGCGGGTGCGATGCGCTGGAAGCCGCTCCGGGTGACGCGTGCGGAACCTGCGACAGCGGCGCGTGGGCGTGCGTGGGGACGGATCTCGTGACCTGCGATGGCGATGGCGGTGAGGGGGCGCGGAACGCCTGCGGCGGTTGCGAGGCGTTGTCCGCCGAGGTCGCTGACGCCTGTGGTCCCTGCGGTGACGGCGTAGTCGTGTGCAATGGAGTAGACACCGTCCTCTGCTCCGGCTTCGACCCGGACGCCGACGGCGATGGCGTGTGCGACGGTGACGATGTCTGCGCTGACGGCGACGACACCGACGACCGCGACGCCGACGGTACTCCCGACGCCTGCGACCGCTGCCCCGACGACGCGACCGACGATTCCGACGGCGACGGCGTGTGTGACGGCGACGACGTCTGTGACGACGGAGACGACGCCGCCGACGCCGACGAAGACGGTGTGCCCGACGCCTGCGATCGCTGTGCCGCCGGGCCAGACGCCGCCGACGCCGACGAAGACGGCCTTCCCGATGCCTGTGATTGCGACGCCGCGGGGTGCGCTCCCGGGGCCTCCTGTCTCGAGGGAACCGGTGGCGCCACCTGCGAGTGCCCCGCGGGACATCGTGGCGACGGCCTGGTCTGCGACGACATCGACGAGTGCGTCGAGGAGACAGACGAGTGTTCGGTGTTCGCCGACTGCGACAACCTTCCGGGTACCTATGCGTGCACGTGCTGGGACGGCTACGACGGCGATGGTCGCACGTGCGTCGACATCGACGAGTGCACGGAAGAACTCGACGATTGCCACGCTTTCGCGGGGTGCACCAACCTGGAAGGCACGTTCCGCTGCGACTGTCTCGACGGCTACCGGGGCGACGGACTGACGTGTGAGGACATCGACGAGTGTGCAGAAGACACCGATGAGTGCTCGGCGCTGGCCGACTGCGACAACCTGCCGGGTACGTACGCATGCACGTGTTGGGACGGGTACGACGGCGACGGCCGCACCTGCGCCGACATCGACGAGTGCGCCGAAGAGCTCGACGATTGCCACGTCTTCGCCGGGTGCACGAACACGCCGGGCACGTTCCGCTGTGATTGCCTCGACGGTCATCGGGGTGACGGCCGCTCCTGCACGGACATCGACGAGTGCGCCGAGGAGACCGACGAGTGCTCGGCGCTGGCCGACTGCGACAACCTGCCGGGGACGTACGCGTGCACGTGTCGGGACGGGTACGACGGCGACGGTCGTGCTTGCGTCGACGTCGACGAGTGCGCCCTCGACCTCGACGACTGCGACCCCTTCGCGATCTGCACCAATCTGCCGGGGACCTGGTCGTGCGCGTGTCCCGACGGGTTCGTGGGCGACGGCCTGATCTGTTTCGACATCGACGAATGCAACGTGGAGCGCCCCTGCGACGAGAACGCGACGTGCACGAACGCGCCTGGCACCTTCGAGTGTGAGTGTAACCCGGGCTTCAGCGGCGACGGGTTCACGTGCACGCCGGACACCGGGGTGGACTACAGCGGCTTGTTCGATGTCGTGCCGGACGTCCGCTACACTTGCTTCCTCGGGTTCGCGGAGTACCAGGCGGAGACGCTGACGTTCACCGACGGCGGCACGTCGCTCGTGGCCACGGGCTTCACACGCTCCGTATTCGGGAGCACCTCGGTGGATCTGACCGGCACGGTCGCCGACGAGGGCTCGTTCCTCGCGACGGGTTCCCTCCCGGGCCCGTGCACCGAGCGGTTCACCGTCAGCGGTTCGTTCGTTGGGCTCGAGACCTGGACGGGGACATTCGATATCGAGTTCATCGGCGCGGACTGCCCCGAGGACTGCCTCGATCAGTCCATCCCGGTTAGCGGCAACCGGCTCTAACGCTCACGGCTCGGCGAGTCACGGCCGACCAACGACGCGCGCGCCGTCGGCCGCCTGGCCTCCCTGCCTCCTCCGGATGCGAAACGACCCGCCGGGCGATGGTCGCGCGGCGGGTCGTCGAAAACGCGGTATTCGCGGTTGTCAGGGAGCTGACGGCCCGAAGTTCAGCGTGTAGTCGCCGCCGCCATCTGACGCGAATGCCTCGAGGACGATCCGATAGCTCTCACCGGCGATCGCGTCGAACTCGAGTACCGACTGGAAGCTGAATCCGCCGTCGCATGCGCCATCATCGTCCTCGGCGATCGTGGTCCCGGGGCATCCGTCGAGCGCGAGGGCGAAGAGATACGTATCCCAGCTCGTGCCGCACGTCGTGATCGCGACGCGTTCGGTGCGTTGTGCGGTCCAGATGTAGCCAACATCTTCGCTGTCCCGGAGTTCGAAGTCGCTGACCGCGCCGATCGTCGTGCCGGTAACGGACCCGTAGCCGGCGAACACGTCGTCCGCGCAGGTGGGCGCGAAGTCGAAGGTGATGTCGAAGGGACCGAAGGTGGAGACAGAGAAAGCCTCGACGAGCACGTTGTAGGCTTGGCCCGCCGTCACCGGCATGTCGAAGGTCGACTGGCGGCCGCAGCTATCGTCGTTGCTCCCGAGCTCCGTTCCCGGGCAGCCATCGGCGGCGCCGAACCCGTAGAGGTACGTGTCCCAGCTCGTCCCTTCGCAGGTCGACACGGTCAGGGTCCCGTCGGCCGGTGCGCTCCACTGGTACGCCCAGTCGACCGAACCGCGGACCTCGAAGTCGTTTCCGGCGGCGGTCGTGTCGCCGGAGAACGTGCCGGTAGCCGAACCGAGGAACTCGTCGGCGCACGCCGATTCGAACGAGAGGTTCAGGTCATAGGCGCCCGCGGAGGTGCCGAAGCCCTCCACCAGGATCGTGTACCGCGTCCCCGCGACCACATCGAGGGTCACCGACGACTGCGGCGTGGGGCCGCCGCAAGCGGTGGAGTCGTCGTTGGAGATCAGCGTTTCACCGGGGCAGAGCGCCGCGTCTCGGTCGAAGACGTAGAGCACGGTGTCGTATGCCGAGCCGCACGTCGTCGCCGTCAGCTGACCGTTCGCGGGTGCAATCCACTCGTAGGCGTAATCCTCGGCCTCTCGGAGCCCGAAGTCGTTGCCGGCTCCGACGGTGTTGCCGGAGAAGGTGCCCACCCTGTTGCCGAGCCACTCGTCGGCACACAGGTCGAGCACGCAGCTCGAGCTGCAACCGTCGCCGTCGTCGAGGTTGGCGTCGTCACACTCCTCGCCGACGTGCAACACGCCGTCGCCGCAGATCTCCTCCAGGCACGTGGCGGTGCATCCGTCGCCGTCGTCGGCGTTGCCGTCGTCGCACGTCTCGCCGAGGTCGGCGTCGAGGACCCCGTCGCCGCAGAAGCGGGAGGAGACGTCGAGCGCGAAGGTTCCGCAGCCGTCCATGAATCCGCTGACGTAGACCATGTAGGTCATGTCGGCGGTCAGCGGCAGCTCGGTGAGCTGCGACGCCAGGCCGACGGTGTCGTCATTGCAGGCGATCTCGTCGCCCCCGCACCCGCTGCGCAGGTAGAGCGCGGTGTCGTAGCCGCGGGCGTCGTTGTCGGTGTCGAACGTGTACACGCCCGTGACAGGCGGCGTGAACGCGATCGCGTAGTCGCCACCCGAGTTGGTGCCGCCGCAGCTCGCCACGGGGTCGCCGTCGCCGGCCTCGCAGGTGTCTCCGACCACGACGGCCTCGCCGACCGCGCTGGTGGTCTCTGTCGGGCAGACGTCGAGGGTGCACACGGCGGAGCATCCGTCGTAGTTGTCGGTGTTGCCGTCGTCGCACTCCTCGTCGCCCTGAACGACCCCGTCGCCGCAGATGCGGACGACGCAGTCGATGTCGCATCCGTCACCGTCGACCTCGTTCCCGTCGTCGCACTCCTCACCGCGATCCGCGTCGACGACAGCGTCGCCGCAGTAGCGCGCCGTGACGTCGAGCGCGAACGGGCCGCAGGCAGTAGCAAACCCGGAGACGTAGACGACGATGCTGTCGCCAGCCGCCAGATCGATCTCCGGCAGCGTCGACCCGACCTCGGGGAAGCCTACGTCATCGTTGCAGACGATCTCCTCGCCGCCGCAACCGGTGCGGGCGTAGAGCGTCGTGTCGTAGCCGCGGGCGTCGTTGACGGTGGAGAACGTGTACGCGCCCGCGATGGGAGCGGTGTAGGAGACGGCGTAGTCGCCCCCGGTGTTCGTGCCGCCGCAGGTCGCCGGGGCATCACCGTCTCCGGCGCTGCAGGTGTCGCCGGCGACGACGCCGTCGCCGATCGTGTCCGCGGTCGTCGTCGGACACACGTCGATCGTGCAGACGGCCGAGCAGCCGTCGTAGGGGTCGGTGTTTCCGTCGTCGCACTCCTCGCCGGCCTGGAGGACGCCGTTGCCGCAGACCTCGAGGACGCAGGTCTCGTCACACCCGTCGCCGACGTCATTGTTTCCGTCGTCGCACTCCTCGCCGGCCTGGAGGACGCCGTTGCCGCAGACCTCGAGGACGCACGTGGCGTCGCAGCCGTCGCCCGCATCGGTGTTTCCGTCGTCGCACTCCTCGCCGACCTGGACCGCGCCGTTGCCGCAGACCTCGGCCCGGCAGTCGGCGTCGCAACCGTCACCTTCGTCGGTGTTTCCGTCGTCGCACTCTTCGCCGCCGCCCACCGCGCCGTCGCCGCAGAACGCGTCGACGTTGCAGGTCGCGCTGCAGCCGTCGCCGCCACGGTTGTTTCCGTCGTCGCATTCCTCACCGTCGTCGAGCACGCCGTCGCCGCAGTCGTCCGTCGGGTAGGCGACGAAGGTCGCGTAGGCATCGACCGCGCCGCCGCCGAAGCCCGTGACCACGAACTCGTAGTCCCCGGCGTCGAGCGTCGCATCGACCTCCGAGCAGAGGCCGAGGCCGGATCCGTCGTCATTGCGCGCAATCTCCGTCCGGGCTCCGTCACCGCCGATCCCGTTGAGCGTCAGGATCGTGTCGCCGGGGCATCCGGAGTCGGGCTCGCCCGTGCGGCCGACGACGCGGCCGGCGGCGTCGAGGGAGAACCTGAAGAAGTCGCGGCCCTCGCCTCCGAAGCCGCCGCGGAACCAACCGCCCGCTGTCGC
>CAZFPM010000078.1:0-1641 GCA_964520965.1 uncultured Myxococcales bacterium | reverse complement strand
CCCAGATGTCGGCGGTCAGCACATAGCCGGCGTGGGCGCCGCCCGCGAAGGCCGACACGCGCAGCTCGTAGTCGCCGGCAGCGACAGATGCCGTGAGCTCGGAGCAGAGTTCGCGTCCCGGGAAGTCGTCGTTCGAGGCCACCTCGACGGGGGCGCCGCCATCGACGCGGAAGAGGCGGATGACGGTGTCGCCGGGCGGGCACGCACCGTCGCCGTCCGAGGTGAAGAAGCGCGCCTCGGTGGGCTCGTGATGCGCGGTGAACGTATAGGTGATCGAGCCGGCGTCCCCGAAGGCACCGTCGAAGTCGCCGCCGTCGTCTACGGGGACGGTCTCGAGGAAGCAGACCGAGTTGCATCCGTCGCCGTCGTCGAGGTTCCCGTCGTCGCACTGCTCGTCCAGACCGAGCGAGCCATCGCCGCACTCGCCCTCGACGGCGCAGGTCGCGTCGCATCCGTCGCCGTCGTCGGTGTTTCCGTCGTCGCACTCCTCGCCGAGCTGGAGGATGCCGTTGCCGCACTCCTCGAGGAAGCAGTCGGCGTCGCATCCGTCGCCGTCGTCGGTGTTTCCGTCGTCGCACTCCTCGCCGTCGTCGAGCACGCCGTCACCGCACGTCGTGTCCGAGGGGAAGGAGACGAACGTCGCGTAGGCCTCGACCGCGCCGCCGAGGAAGCCTGTCACCACGAACTCGTAGTCGCCGGGCTCCAGATCCTGGTCGAGCTCGGAGCAGAGGCCGATGTCGGAACCGTCGTCGTTGCGGGCGATCTCGGTTCGCGTACCGTCGCCCGCGATCCCGTTGAGCGTCAGGATGGTGTCTCCCGGGCACCCGGCGTCGGGCTCTCCGGTCCGACCGAAAACGCGGCCGGCGGTGTCGAGAGAGAATCGGAAGAAGTCGCGACCCTCGCCTCCGAAGCCGCCACGGAACCAGCCGCCGTCGTTCGCATCGACCCAGATATCGGCGGTCAGGACGTAGCCCGCGTGGGATCCGGACGCAAAGGCCGTTACGTGCAGCTCGTAGTCACCGGCGGCGACCGACGCCGTCAGTTCGGAGCAGAAACCGCGCTCCGGGGGGAAGTCGTCGTTGCGGGCGATCTCCACCGGTGCATCGCCATCGACTCGGAAGAGGGTGATGACCGTGTCACCCGGAGGGCATCCGCCGTCGCCGTCCGACGTGAAGAAGCGCGCCACGGTCGGGTCGTGGTGGGCGGTGAACGTGTAGACGATCGAGCCGCCGGCACCGAAGGCGCCGTCGAAGTCTCCGCCGTCGTCGACCGGCACGGTCTCGAGGAAGCACGCCGAGTTACATCCGTCGCCGTCGTCGGTGTTTCCATCGTCGCATTGCTCGTCGAGTCCGACCGACCCGTCGCCGCAGTCGCCTTCGAAGGCGCAGCTCGCGTCGCAGCCGTCGCCGTCGTCGGTGTTTCCGTCGTCGCACTCCTCGCCGGCCTGGAGCAGGCCGTTGCCGCAGACCTCGATGGTGCAGCTCGCGTCACATCCGTCGCCGTCGTCGGTGTTTCCGTCGTCGCACTCCTCGCCGGCCTGGAGCAGGCCGTTGCCGCAGACCTCGATGGTGCAGCTCGCGTCACATCCGTCGCCGTCGTCGGTGTTTCCGTCGTCGCACTCCTCGCCGGCCTGGAGCAGGC
>CAZFPM010000077.1:0-22183 GCA_964520965.1 uncultured Myxococcales bacterium | reverse complement strand
GGGGCTGCCCCCGTATCCGCGCGGAAATACGTCGCGCAGAGTCGGTACGACATCGTCGCGCAACGCCGCATAGGCCGCGTGGGCTTCGGCGACGAGGGCCGCGTCGATGCAGGGATCGACGGCCATGCGCAGGTCGGGCGGCAGCGTCAGGAACTCGCTGCCCTCGACGTGGATCAAGTGAACGAGGCCGAGGCGGGTCAGCACGCGCTCGGCGGCTCCCGCAGGCTCGTGCCAGATCGCCGCGAGACGGGCTGCGCGCCCGGCGACCAGCTCCCGTGGGATCGGGGCGTCGGCTTCGCACAACCACTGGAGCAGCCGCCGACAGTGCGGCGCGAGCGACTCGAAAAGGTTCGTGAGGAGCTCGCTCTCCGTCAGCGCATTGGCGATCCGTGCGGCCGCGTCGAGGTGGTCCGTCGCGTCGGCAGTCGCGACGTCGTGGAGGACGGCGAGCTCCTCCAGATCGGCGGTATCCCGCACCGCGAGCAACACGGCCAGCGGTGCGCTGGTGACGGTCGAGTCGTCCAGCAGAGCGATCCGGACCTCGAGCGGCACCGCCAGACCCTCGCCGTCGGCGCCCGGAAATACGAGCCCGAGATCGGCGAGCGCCGCCGGGATCTCGTCACGGGCTGCGATGCGGTCCACGAGCTCGGGATCGACGACGGCGAGCACCGTCAGCGCTTCCAGGGCGGCTTCGTCCAGGGTCTCGATTCGCTGCCGGATCCCCTCGATCTCGTCCTCGTCGGCGTCCCCGTCCTCGTCGGCGCCCACCGCGTCCCGGATGGCTCGGTCCAGACGCTCACGGGCGTCGTCGTCCAGTGCGTCGATCAGCGCTCGAATGCGGGAAAAGCGAGGTCCTGCCATGTAGCACCGGCGGAGGCGTGCGTCGGCGACAGACGTCGACCGACCAGCGACCCCCCTTACCACAACTGGCTCCGCGTGCGAGCCTCGTATGCGACCGTGGTCGCGCCGCTGCACCGGTAGAAACCGCCCACAAACCGGCACGAGGAATGTTGGCGCCCCGTACTCCGTGCTGTTAACATCGCGCGTTACCTGACCTCGATTCCCGGTTTGCCCAGATCATGAGCAGCGCAGATCACGACCGTTCCTGGACCGCGACGGTCTGGGGCAGCCGGGGAAGCGTTGCCGTGGCGACACCGGAGACGAGCGGCTACGGCGGGCACACGACCTGCTTCGAGCTCGATCTGCCCGACGGACGGATCTTCGTCGACGCGGGCAGTGGGCTCGCAGACTACGCAAGGCGGAAGCCCTGGGACGGAAAGCGCACCCTCCTGCTCTTCAGCCACCTGCATTGGGACCACGTGGTCGGTTTCCCCTTCTTCACCCCGTTGTTCACGCCGGGCTGGCACCTCGACGTCCGCGGCGTTCCCCGCGAGGGGCGCTCGGTGTTCGACGCGGTTCGGGACCTGAACCGGCCTCCGATCTTCCCGGTCGATCTGCACACCTCGATCCGTGCAGACGTGACCAGCGACGACCTCCCGCCCCAAGGCGAGCTCGAGTTCGCCGGGGCGAGAGTCGAGTGGATGGAAGTCGCCCACCCGGGCGGGTGCACGACCTTCGCCCTCTGTGTGGGCGCCCAGCGCATCGTCGTCACCGGCGACGTCGAGCTCCCGAACACCGACCGCGACGCGCTCGCGGAGTTCTGCCGCGGCGCCGATGCGCTCGTCTGTGACTCCCAGTACACGCCCGCCGAATACGTCCATCACGTCGGCTGGGGACACTCGACCTACGAGCACGCCGCCGAGCTCGCCGCCGCCGCTGACGTCAAGCGGCTCTGGCTCTCGCACCATGACCCCAGCCACGAAGACGCGCTGATCGACGAGCTCGTCGAGGCCGCCCGCAAGCTCTTCCCCGCGACGGAAGGCGCTCGCAACCACTCTGTCGTCGCCAGCGGGACCATGTGACCCGACGCCGCCTGTCCGGGCGTTGGGTGTGGCTCGGCGGTCGGTGGGTTCGGGACGTCGTCATCGTCGTCGACGAAGAAGGCTCGGTCGCCGACGTCGAGATCGGTCGAACGGAGCCAGGCGCCTACCCGGCGCTGCTGCCCGCGTTCCACAACGCGCACTCCCATGCGTTCCAATGGGCGATGCGGGGTCGTAGCCACGCGCGACCGCCCGGTCATGCAGACGACGACTTCTGGAGCTGGCGCGAGCACATGTACGCCCTCGCCGAGGCCTCCGATCCCGCCGATCTCGAGCGGGTCGCGACCGAGTGCTACGCCGCGATGCGCGACGTCGGGTACGCCAGCGTCGGCGAGTTCCACTATCTGCACCACCAGCCCGGCGGCGCCCCGTACGACCCAGCGTGGGCGATGGCCGAGGCGTTGGCGCGGGCCGCGAAGAGTACGGGAATCCGGCTCGTCCTGCTGCCGGCGGCATATCATCGCGGAGGCGCAGCGACGTCGCTCGCGCCAACCCAGGCCCGCTTCTCCTTCCCCGACCCGGCGACCTTCGTACGATACGTCCGCGAGACGCGCCGCGCCCTTGGCTCAGACGACGTCACGGTGGGGTACGCCGCGCACTCCATTCGCGCCGTGCCGGCCGACTGGCTACCGGTGATTGCCGAGGCCGCCGCCGAGGACGACGCGCCGCTGCACGTGCACGCCTCCGAGCAGAGGCGGGAGCTCGCCGAATGCCGCGCCGAGCACGGGCTCACGCCCATCGCGCTGCTCGCCGATCGCGGGTTTCTCGGCCCGCGTACCACCGTCGTGCACGCGACCCACGCGACCGAGTCGGAGATCGACCTCCTGGCCGGCTCCGGCGCGATCGTCTGCGCGTGCCCGACGACCGAGCGGGACCTCGGCGATGGTCTGTTGCCGGCCCGGCCCCTGCTCGAGCGTGGCGTTCCGGTCTGTTTCGGCTCCGACTCCCACACGCTCGTCGACGCGCGCGAGGAGATGCGCCTCGCTGAGTATCATGAGCGGCTCCGGCTGGAGCAGCGCAACGTCCTCACCCTTTCCGACCGCGGGCTACAGCGCCCGGCGGCGACGCTGATTCGGTGGGCGACCGAGTGTGGGGCGCGCTCGCTCGCGGTCGATTCCGGTGAGATCCGGCCCGGGGCTCAGGCCGACATCGTCGCCCTGCGTTGGTCGGATCAGCCGACGACCAGCGAGCAAGCGGCAGAGGCTTTCGACCGGTGGCTCTTCTCGACCCGGGAGGCGGCGATCGACGGTGTCTGGGTCCGCGGTCGCTCCCCGTCGCTCAGCGCCGAACGACCGGGCTCCTGAGCACGCCGATCGGCGCGATCTCGACCTCGACTTCGTCGCCGTCTTCGATCGGGCCGACGCCGGACGGTGTACCGGTCGAGATCACGTCGCCGGGCAGCAGCGTCATGATCTCGCTGACGAACGCGATCAGCCGGGGAATCGGGAAGATCAGGTCCGAGCAGGTCGAGTGTTGCCGCACGTCGCCGTTGACCCGCGTCGTGACGTCCAGGGAGTCCGGGTCGAGACCCGGCACGATGCTGGGGCCGAGAGGTGCGAAGGTGTCGAACCCCTTGCCGCGGGTGTACTTGTTCTCCCGCCGCTGGATGTCGCGCGCGGTCACGTCGTTCATGATCGTGAAGCCGGCCACGTGGTCCATCGCGCGGGACTCCGCGACGGCGTGTGCGCGTGTGCCGATCACGACCGCGAGCTCGCCCTCGTGGTGGATCATCTGCGAGCTGCGGGGAAGCACGATCGCCTCGCCGTCGGCGATCACCGCCGTCGATGGCTTGAGAAAGATCAGCGGCTCCTCGGGGAGCGGCTTCGACATCTCCTCGGCATGCCGCCGGTAGTTGAGGCCGACGCAGACCACCTTCGACGGGCGGCAGGGCGGCAGGCGTCGGGCGGTTCCGCCCTCGAGCGCCACGGTGAGCGCGTCGGCGAGCCCGCGCTCGTCGGCGCCAGCTGCGGCGCCGTCGAAGCTCGCTGCGGCGACCTCGACAGCGCCAGCTGCGTCGAAGCGCGCGAACACGTCGCGCTCGCCAACGCGAAACGCTTCGAAGCGAGAGTGGTGATTCACGACGTCAACCCCGGGTCTGGCGACGGTACCGGATCGAACCGGTCCAAAACGACGCGAGCCCGGCCAGGCCGGGCTCCGTCTCTCACGGGGTCGCCTGCGCGGCCGCGTCGGCGGGGGCCTCGCCGGACCCTTCGCCCGAGCCCTCCGGCGGTGGCGGATCCTGGAGCTCCAGGTGCACCGAGTAGGTGTAGTCGCAGAGATTCAACCACGACGGGGGCTCCGGCATCGGCTCGGTACCGGCGATCTGCTCCGGCGTCGGTGCCGGCGCAGGCGGGGGCGGCTCCGCGCCCGACCGCAGGGTGCACTGGAACTGGTGCAGGTACACACCCATCATCGCCGTGACCTTGCCCTCGTAGAGCACCGTCAGCGGCAGCCCCTCGCGGGACAGGTACACTTCGGCGGGGGTTCGATCCTCGACGTCGAGGGCCGCGTTGTACGTGCTGAACGTGAACGGCGTGCGGTGTGGCTCCTGGCTCTCCTCGTTGACGAGCTGCCGACCGTTGAACGCGATCAGGGCCGCCGGAGGGTCCGACGTGACCGTCACGCTGCCCAGCAGTCGCGTCGGCATCGTCTCGCCATCGGCCTCGGGATCCGGTCGCCAGTCCATCCGCCACCGCAGCTCGCGCGCAAGCCACTCGGGTTCGGTCGACGGGTAGATGCAGAACTTCTCGTCGACGCGGGCGGGCTCACCCGACCAGCACAACCCGAAGGTCGCCGACGCGGTGTAGTCGCCGGTGTAGGACTGGACCCAGGGAGAGTCGGGTTGGCCGAACGCCGGCACCGTGTAGGTCTTGTCCTGGAAGGCCCCCTCGCCGTGGATCGTGAAGACGAAGTCCTCGGTGACGGAGATGTCCTGGAACATCACCTTGGATCGCGTCGGGTACGTGATGTCGACGCGCGAACCGGGGAAGACCATCGCCGGCTGACCAGGCGACGTCACGAGCAGGTTGTTCGGGTCGGTGATGATCTCGATGGTGCCGAACTTCGGCGCCGCCTCGAGCATCTGCCGCCGCTCCTCCTCGAGGCGCGCCCGCTCTCGCATTTCGCGCTCTTCGATGATGTCGTGTCCTTGGAGCATCCGCACCGCGTCGCGTCGCAGGTCGGCGCTGAGCAGCGCGAAGCCTACGCCGACGATCACGACGACGCCGACGAGCGTGAACAGAAGCGGCTTTGGCGAGGTCTGGTTTCGAACCGGCTCGTCGAGCTCGGGATCGAAGTACTCGGATGCGTGAGGATCGCCGGGATCGGTCTCCTGACCGTTCGAACCGAAGATCTCCTCGATCGCCTGCTCGTTCGAGATGATGGGATGCAGGTCGAGCCCCATCGCGATGCGGGCATCGATACGCGCGGTGGGCTCGCCCTCGTCCTCGGCGATCTCTTCGTCAGCATCTGTCGCGACGTCGACCACCGGCACCTCTTCCGCCGCCGCCGGGGCGTCCTCTTTCGGGGTCGCCGGAGCGTCCACTTTCGGAGCCGCCGGAGCGTCCACTTTCGGAGCCGCCGGGGCGTCTTCTTCCTTCGTGGCCACTGGGGCATCGCCGCCGGTGTCGTCCCAATCCTTGAGCTTCCTGAGCGCGTCCTCGGCGCTTCCCTTGGGCGGGCCCTTGGGCGGGCCCTTGGGCGGGCCCTTGGGCGGGCCCTTGGGCGCGGCCTTCTCGTCTGCGGCGTCATCTTCGGTCGAGGCGCGGTTGTCGTCTCGCACCTCTCCCTTCTGTTCGTCAGTCATGCCTTCCCTTGTGAGTAGGCTCACTCCACAGTTGCGGCGGGAATCTACGTTCCGCGCACGCGTATTGTCAATCTCCTTTCCAGGGCAGCTTCGCGAGCGTTTTCGCGGCTCTCCGACGTCCCGGTCGCAGCTTGACACCCCCCGGGGCCAGGCGTAGGTTCCGGCCGCCTCTCCCCTCGAGCTACCGGGTCACGATGGGGCTCTTCGACTACTTCTCAAAAGAAGCCGCCACCGAGCGGAAACGTGAGCGCTGTCGCAAGAAGCTCACGAATATGTACTACCAGAAGGCCGATCGGCTCGCCTCGGCCGAGGGTGCCTACGAGCTCGCTCGCGAAGGCGACATCGAGAGCATCCGAGTCCTCCTGGCCCGATTCGAGCACCTCTGCCCGAGCCACACGATCGACCGCGAGGAGAAGGAGTACGTCGTCGAGTTGCTCGTCTCCCTCGAAGATCCCGCCGTCGAGCAGATCGTCGACTACTGCCGCAAGACCGCCAAGGGGATCTACTGGCCGATACAGGTCCTCGAGGAGCTCTGGCCCCACGAGAAGGTCTCCGACTTCCTCGCCGAGATCCTCGAGGCCACCGACACCGACTACTGGCGTGACCCCGAGAAGAAGGTCGGGCTCGTACAGCTCGCCGGAGAGCACGAATCCGAACGCGTCGGACTCGCACTGCTGCCCTTCGTCGAAGACCACTCCGAGGAGGTCCGCTTCACCGCGGTCGACAACATCCTGAACCGAAACATCGAGGGAACCCACGGCAAGCTCCTCCCCCGCCTCGCCGGTGAGGAGGAGAGTCTCCGCATCGTCAATCGCATCGCCAACGGGTTCGCCGACAAGGGGTGGAGCGTCGGCGACCGAGCCGACGAAGTGAAGCCCAGGCTGCCGGCCGCGCTCGAGATCACGCCCAAGAACCATCTTCGACGCCGTCCCGGCTGACCGGTCCCGACGACCCGTCACCGTCCCGGCTGACCGGTCCCGACGACCCGTCACCGTCCCGGCTGTCCGGTCCCGACGACCCGGCGCCGTCTCCACGACCTGCGTCAGAACGTGCGCCGTACCTCCAGGGTGACGGCGTCTTCGGCGTCGGCAAAGTCGCCGATCGTCTGCCCGTCGCCGAGCGACTCGACCACGGTGGCGACAACTCGGAGTCGGAGCTGCGGGGTGATCTCCCAGGCGACCGCCGGCGCGACCACGAGATCGCGGCCGTCCGGCAGGTAGAACGACGCGAGCTCCACGGAGAGATCCTCGACGATGCCGCTCGACCGCTCGAAGGCGGCGAACGACAGGTCGAGACCACCGGCGACCCCCAGCAGCTCGTCGGTGCCCAGCACGTAGTCTCCGTCGTCACTCCGCGCGAACACGTGTTGGTAGAAGACCTCGCCCGTCGCGATCAGATTGCCGTCGGAACGCTCGTACGACAGCCCCAGCGCGCTGAGCACCGACGGTCGCCGAACCGAGCGGAGATCCGCGAGGTAGAGCGTGCGCTCCGGGCTGAACGCCGACTCGAAACGCATTCCCACCGGGCCGAAGTAGTGCACACCGTCGATCTCCAAGATCTGCCGGCGCTCGTACGTCGCCGTGTACAGGGAATCTCCCGCAAGCGCAGCCTGCAGCACCCCCTGGATCTCGGGGACGGACAACGGACTGTCGGCCAGCACCTCCGGATCGACCTCAGCCGCCGCCCCCAGCAGGGTCTCGACCGACGGATGCAGGGTGATCCGGGGGAAACGGTCCCAGCCGTAGAACCACCCCAACGACAGGTCCCAGCCCCGCGGCCGGGCCGTCAGGCGGGTGCCGATCGACGCGTTCTGCGGGACCTCCTCCGGGAGTGAGGTCTGCAGCAGGAGTGGTTGGGCGAGATCCTCCAGGCTCGGATCGAGAGGGACCAGGGTCGCGAGGGCCGTCGCCGGGACGCCAAACGACTCCAATCCCGCCGGCGACAGGAGCGCGCCGTCTGCGCCGTAGACCGTCGCCTCGTGCGCGACGAAGAAGGGGACGACCAGCCACTCCCACGACACGCGGTCCCACGCGTGGACGACGTCGATGGCCGGCACCGGAATGCGTGCGTCCTCCGGCGACGAGAAGAACCCGCGCCGATAGTCCATCGGGTTGATCACGTCGGCCGGCTTCGAGATGTCCGTCGAACCCCACACGATGGATTGCTGCCCGATGCGCAGTAGGAAGCGCCCGGCGCGACCCGACACGTAGAAGTCGCGGAGTTCGGGCTCCAGCCGTCCCTGCCAACCTCTGTCGTCGGGGAAGATCGTCGGGTTCTCGGCCGGACCGCTCCCGGTCAACCACCATCCGAGGCGGCCCTCCATGACGACGTTCCACCGCGAGTTGGCGCGAACGCGCGCGCGAAGCTCCAGCTCGTTGGCCACGACGACCGTGTCCTCGGTGTCGCTCTCGTGACGGACGTCGACGGCGGCGGCCGACGTGAACGTGCCGCGAAACAGGGCCGTCGGCCCGCCGCGGCTCTGGGGGAGCGCGGCCGGCTGGGTCGCTGCCGTCGCCGGGGTGACGTTCTCCGGATCGACGATGATCTCGCCGCCAGGCGGCACGTTCTCCGGATCGACGATGATCTCGCCGCCAGGCGGCACGTTCTCGGGATCCTCGATGAGTCCGGCCTGGGCCCACGCCGGGGAGGCCAACAGCGCCGCACACAACCCGATGGCGGCGCCAGCCCCCACCGCGCGTCGCCCGCTCAATTCGCCAGGTTGTCCGGGGTGAACTCGGCGGGAGAGACGTCCGCGCCGAAGTCGACCTCGTCGATGATCATCGTCGTCGCACCGCCGTCGGCAGGCCGCAACGTGAGGCGCCGCACGTAGATCCTCTCGCCGTCGACCGCCGTCTCCTCGGTGAAGATCGTCTTCTCGACCTCGTCATCGTCGCCGAAGAAGCGGACCCGCAACGGGATGAAGTCCGACTGGCGGACCCACATGCGCACGCGCGCGTATTCGGAATCGGAATCCGGTGTTGGCGCGGCGTCCACCACATAGACCGGAAAACGGCCGATCGTCTCGTCTTCGTGGCGCGTGTATGCCGCGTCGCGGACGTCGCGCGACTCGAGATCGGCATACGTGAAGTGCGTGCCCATGAACGAGCCGTTCTTCTGACTGCCGGAAATGCGTCTCGGCGAGTCGTCGAGCGCGGGCAGGAACACGTAGACGTCGTCCTCGGAGCCGTTGTTCTCCCTGAAGAGATACGACTGCCCGGCCTGCTCCGGCGGTGCGATGACGCGGACGAGGGCTCGGCTGGCCTCCGACTCCGTCATTCCACGCACGTTGAGTCGGCGCTCCCGACTCTCCCCGGACTCGTCCTGGATGATCAGGCTCATCGTCACCTCGCCGGTCTGAAAGCCGATCGTGTTGGTGTCCAGGGAACGATCGACGATCTCGTCCGCTGTCAATTCGGTCGTCTGGGCAACGGCCGCCGCGGCTCCGAGCCCGACCATCGCCAGTCCGGCGGCAAACGAGAAGAGGGTTCTGGATAGCGTCACGGCGACCTCTTGCGTGTCGAGACGAGGAGGGGACCGCCGGCGACTATAGTGTCGCTCCGAGGTCGGCGGCAACTCGTCGTGTGGTGGGGCGGGACCCTGGCTGCCGGGGTTCGAGACCCCACAAACGCCCCAGAGGTCCACGGATTAGCATCCGATCAGGGGACCTGCTAGGGTGCGCCCCTGAACCCAAACCCGGGGTTTGTCCAACAATCGGCTTGAACACCGAGCCATCCTCGGGTAACGGGGGCGCCAAGCGTTCCCCCGATACTGGGATTCATCCACGAGGACACAATGATGAAGTTCGACGAGAAAACTCTCCTGATGCGGCTCCTGATGGTGCTCGCCCTCGCCTTCGCCTTCGCCGCGTGCGACACCGACGAGGACGGCGCTGACGGCGATTCGGCCGATGTCTCCGACGGCGGCGCTGACGGCGACGACACGGAAACGACCGACGACACGGACACGACCGACGACACGGACACGACCGACGACACGGACACGACCGACGACCCGCCCGGTGAGACCGAAGACTGGCCCGGTGAGACCGACGACACGGACACGACCGACGACACGGACACGACCGAGGACACCGGCCCGCCCCCTGTCGACCAGTGCCTCAACGAGGACGACATGGCGATCCACTCCGGCGGCGAGGTCGACGTGACCGCCGAAGCCCAGGACTGTGGTCTCGGCTGCCTCGGCGAAGACGATCAGGGTGCGTGCGCGATTCTGTGCATCACCGAGGTGACCGGCATCTCCGCCGGCTGTGCGGCCTGCTACGGCGCGATTGTCACTTGCACCGTGGCCAACTGCCTCGTTCCCTGCAGCGATCCGACCTCGGACGAGTGCGCCGTGTGCCAAGCCGAGTTCTGCCTCGATGCCTTCTACGCCTGTACCGGCCTCGAGCCGGACGACGGCGAGGGCTCCGGCGAGGGCTCCGGCGAGGGCTCCGGCGAGGGCTCCGGCGAGGGCTCCGGCGACGGCGCCTGATCTTCGGTTCCGACCGAATTCGAGACGGCCGGGCCTCGCGCCCGGCCGTCTTCGTTTCGTGAGGGGGCGTCCGTCGGCACTGCTCCTGGGGACCGGGCCAGGGGGATCGCAAAGTCGAGGGTCTTGGCCGCCTCAGGGTGTAGACCGGCTCTGCGAGCCGGGGGCGAGATTGGATCTCGCCCTTGATGGCTGATGGCCCGGACTTTGCGACCGCCCTGGGGACCGGGCACGGGTGATCGACACGGGTGCGTAGGAGCACTAGCATTGCGCCCACCTCCGATCTCCCGACCAGAGACCTCGCATGTTCCAACGACTCCCCTGGGTCCTCGCGCTCGCGGTGTGCGCCATCGCCATCGCCGTCGGTTGCGGTTCGGATCCCGAGCTGCCCGGTGTTCCGATCGACGCGGCTGGGCTCGACGGATCAGGCGGTGGAGCCGACGCGCTCGACACCACCCCCATCGACGCGCCGGACACGCCGACCCCAGACAGCGGACCGGATGCAGGCGATCCGGATACTCCCCCGGACGTCGCTCCTGATGGCCCCCCAGACGCGACACCGGACGGCGGGCCGGACGACGTGGCCCCTGATCTGCCCGAGCTCGGCGAGCTCGGAGAAGACTGCGTGCGCAACAGTGAGTGCGAGTCCGCGCTCTGCGTTCCCGTCGACGAGGAGCGAAACGTGTGCAGCGGCCCCTGTGCCGGTGCCGATGACTGCCCGGCGGGCTGGGAGTGCGACGACACGGCGGGCGCCTGCCTGTGCTCTGCCGGCCCTGAGGTGTGCAACGGACGCGACGACGACTGCGACGCGGAAATCGACGAAGGCACGGCCGAAGAGCTCGGCTGCGGTCCGTTCGAGACCTGTGTCGACGATGCTTGCTTCTGCCCAGGCGACGAGTGCGAGGGTGTCTGCACGAACCTCATCGCCGATCCACTCAACTGTGGCGCATGCGGAACCGTCTGCGATCTCGGGCTGCACTGTATCGACGCCGACTGCATCTGCCCCGAGGACTTCGCCATCTGCGACGGACTCTGCACCGACACCGCCAGCGACGACGCGAACTGCGGAGACTGCGGGAACGCCTGCCCCGAGGATCGCCAGTGTCGCGAAGGGGAGTGTGTGTGTCCCGGCGAGATGGGTGCGATTTGTTTCGACGAGTGCGTCGATGCCGCCATCGACATCGACAACTGCGGTGGATGCGGTTTCCGATGCAACGTCGGACAGGTCTGCGACGGGGGCGAGTGCGGGTGCCGTCGCGATCAGCTCCTCTGCGACCGGGTCTGTGTCGACTTCCTGATCGATTCGACCAACTGCGGCGCGTGCGGCGGAACGTGTGCAGATGACGAGGTGTGCAGCGAGGGCGAGTGCGTCTGCTCCGGCGGTCGCGAGCGCTGCGATGGGGTGTGTGTAGACACGGGCAGCGATCCGTCGCACTGCGGCGGCTGCGGGCTGGCCTGCGCCCCCGAAGAGCCCTGCGGTGGTGGTGTCTGCGGGTGCGAAGCGGACACGCTCGGCTGTGCCGACGGATGCATCGACCCGCTCACCGATCGAGACAATTGCGGCGGCTGCGATAACGCGTGCGGCGATCTCGAGATCTGCGACGGCGGCGAGTGCGCGTGCGCGTGTGGTGACGAACACTGTGACGACGGTCTCTGTTTCGTGCTTCCCTTCGAGGGGCTCGCCGAGTCGGTGGATCTGACGTTCACGCCGGACACGCAGGCGGCCGACATCGCGGTGAGCATGGACACCACGGGTTCGATGGGCGGTGAGATCGAAGCCCTGCGAACGTCGTTCTCTTCCGACATCGTTCCCCTGGTCGCCGCGGTGTTCCCGGACACGGCGTTCTCGGTCTCCGAGTTCGCGGACTTCCCCTGCGGATCGTACGGCGGTGGTGACGACCTCCCCTTCGAGCTGCGCCAGGCGGTGACCACCGACATCACCGCGGTCCAGGCCGCGATCAACGCGATGAGCGCCGCTGGTGGCGGTGACTTCCCTGAGTCGGGATTCGAAGCCCTCTACCAGCTGGCGACCGGCGCCGGGCGCACCTTCGATTGCGGGTCCGGAGGCGAGATTCCGGCGCTCGATCCGAGCGCCGGGCTCGGCGGGGTCGGGTTCCGCGACGGCTCGCTCCCGATCGTCTTGCACGTCACCGACGCCCAGAGCCATGCGCGGGGTGAGAGCAGCTATCCCCTCGGAGCCACACGGGAAGAGGCGTATGAAGCCCTCGACGACCTCGGGGCCCGCGTGATCGGGATCGCCTCGGGCGGCGAAGCGCGGAGTCACCTGGTCGAGGTCGCCACGGAGACCGACACCCGGGTCCTCCCCTGCGCGTGGGGCGAAGCCCGACCACCGGACTGCAGCCCCGAGCAGTGCTGCACGCAGAACGCCGGTCGCGGTCGCGCGCCCGACGACGAGGGACTCTGCCCGCTGGTCTTCGACATCAGTGGGTCGGGGGCCGGCCTCGACGACTCCGTGGTCGCGGGCGTGCAGGTCTTGTCTCTCTTCGCTCCGTTCGACGTCCGCCTGCGGGTGCGGCGCGACGATGACACCTTCGCCTCGTCCGGCGTCGACACAACGTGCTTCGTCACGGGCGTCGAGGCCATCGAGGCCGGCGCGGTACCCGGAGGTTGCGGGTTCGATCCGGCGCCGGCACCCCCGGGAGACGACGGCCGCGTCGATGGCTTCGTCGACGTCACCGCCGGCACGCCGCTCACCTTCGGGATCACGGCACAAAACGGCTGCGTCGGGCCCGAGGTGGAGCAGCGCCTCTTCCCGATTCACGTCGATGTCGTGGCGGGCGAAGCGGCGTCGTTCGCGAGCGTGACCCTATACGTCTACGTGCCTCGCTGACCGCGCGACCCGGTCGGCGCCGCCGCGAGGTGTACCGATCCGGCCAACGCGCGCAGCTTGGGTGCTCGACCCGCCCGAGGCGCTGGGTTCAGGCGCTCTCCAGCTCTCCGAATCTCAGGCGCCGAACCAGGATCTCGGCCATCGGAGCACCCGTTTCGCGCAGGTTCGCGACCGTTCGGTCGAGGCTGTACGCGACCCGGCGGGTCTCGACCTCGCGGATGCCGCCGTCGGCCAGCTTCAGACAGACGTAGGCGGCGCGGGTATCGCCGTCGAAGGGGAACCCGACCGAGCCGACGTTGATCACGTCGCGATCGGCCACGCGCTCCCGAAACGGGATGTGCGTGTGCCCGCAGAACGACACGCCCGGGCCGTGCTTTCCGAAGGCCTCGGCCAGCGCGGACGCACCGGCCATCGTCCCGATGCGCAGCTCGTCGTCGTCCGGCCCGCCGTGGAGCAGCTCGATCTCCGTGCCGTCACGCACCTCGGTATGGGTGGCCGGAAGCTCGGCGAGCCACTCGCGGTTGTCTTTCGACAGCCGACCGTGACACCACTCGAGCGCGCGCTGCAGATCGGTGACCTCTCCCTTGCTCTTCTTCCACTTCTTCTCGACGAGGTAGCGGTCGGTGTTGCCGGCGATCGTCGCGGTGGGCTGGATCTCCTCACGCAGGTACGTGATAGTCTCGTCGGGCTCGGGACCGAACGCCGCCAGGTCGCCGAGGCAGTACAGCGCATCGAACGGGCGCCCGCCGATGTCCCGCCACGCAGCTTCGAGCGCCGCGAGGTTTCCGTGGATGTCCGACAGCACGATGATTTTCGCCAACAGGCACCTCCGTACGGGATCTCCCGCCAGCGAGATGGGCGAGTGATCTGATGGACCTCTATAGCAACATGCGGTCGGAGTCGGGAGACGCTTCGTGGCGTCCGCTGGCCGAACGGCTGAGGCCGCGCACGATCGACGAGTTCGTAGGGCAGACCCATCTGCTCGGCCCCGGCAGGTTCCTGCGGGGGCTTCTCGACAGGCGGGTGCTGCGCAGTTTGATCTACTGGGGGCCGCCGGGAACCGGCAAGACCACGCTCGCCCGACTCTACGCAGAGGCCGTCGGCGCCGGCTTCCATCCCCTCAGCGCTGTCCACTCCGGCGTGAAGGACGTGCGCGAAGCGGTCGAGGGCGCTCGGCTGAAGGGCATGGTCGACGGCAAGCCGACCATCGTCTTCATCGACGAGATCCATCGATTCAACAAGGCCCAGCAGGATGCCCTGCTACCGCACGTCGAGAGCGGCGTGATCACGTTGATCGGCGCGACGACCGAGAATCCGAGCTTCGAGGTGAACTCGGCCCTCCTGTCCCGCTGCAAGCTGCTCCAGCTCGAGGGGCTGGCCGACGACGAGCTCCGCCGGATCCTCGCGCGTGCTCTCGAGGACGAGCAGAACGGCGTCGGGCCGACGGCCCCGCTCCTGGCTGAGGACGCCTGGGACGCCATCGTCGCCGGCTCGTCCGGTGATGCCCGCAGCGCGTTGAACACGCTGGAGGTCGCCGTCGACCTGGCCGCCGCCGCCGCGGACGAGGGTACGCGAGGCCTCGTCACCCGCGAGGTGGTCGACGAGGCGCAGCAGAAGAAGACGATCCTCTACGACAAGGCCGGTGACGCCCACTACCACGTCGTCAGCGCCTTCATCAAATCGATGCGGGGCAGCGACCCCGACGGTGCCCTCTTCTACATGGTGAGGATGCTCGAGGCCGGAGAGGATCCCCGCTTCGTGCTCCGGAGGATGATCATCTTCGCGTCCGAGGACATCGGCAACGCGGACCCGGAAGCGCTGCGCGTCGCCGTCGCGGCCAGGGACGCCTTCGACTTCGTCGGGCTTCCGGAGGGCGTGCTCCCGATGACCCAGGCCGCCACCTACCTGGCCACCGCGCCGAAGTCGAACGCGGTCCTGATGGCCTACGGCAGAGCGCGCAAGGACGTGCTCGCCCACGGCAACCTGCCGGTGCCGCGCCGCTTGGTGAAGGCGCCGAACGCGACGATGAAGGGGCTCGGATACGGGCGCGGATACAAGTACCCGCACAACTACGATGGGAACTACGTGCCGGAACGATATCTGCCCGATCGGATCCGAGATCACGTATACTACGAGCCGAGTGACCAGGGACGCGAGCGCGACATCGCGATACGTCTCGCCAACTGGCGCGGGACGCGCGATAGCGAGGAAGCGTGAGCGACGAGGTGAGACTGTCGGATTTCGTGCTCGAAGGCCGTTGGCGCTTTCAGGCGCAACTCGGTTATGGCGCCGACGGCACAGTCTATCTGGCCGTCGACGAGCAGAACGGCGAGAAGGTCGCGATCAAGGTCTATGACTCCCTGGTCGGACACGAAGCCGAGCACGTCCGCGCCAAGATCGCCGGCGAAGCCGAGATCTCGACCGGCATCGACTCGCCCTTCCTCGTCCGGGTCATCAAGTACGGCCTCGCCCCCGGCGAAGGCGGCGTCGACGCCGGCTACATGGTCATGGAGTACCTCGAGGGTGAGACGCTCCGCGAGGTGATGGAGCGGCGCGTGGCGCCGATGGCTCCCAACGAGGCCGTCGAGCTCGCCCGCCTGATCCTCTTCGCCGTCAACTCCCTCCACCGCCAGGGATACGTCCACCAGGATCTCAAGCCGGAGAACATCTTCATCCTCCAGCCACATACCGAGGAGGCGAAGAGAATCCCGGTCAAGATCTTCGACTTCGGGGCGGCCCGACCCGTCTCCAAGGCTCACCTCGGGCCGGCGCGCGGCACACCGATCTACGCCGCACCCGAGGTCGCGCAGCGCGCGCCGCGCATCGGCTTCCAGAGCGACGTCTACAGCCTCGGCATCACTCTCTTCGAGATGATCGCCGGTATCCCGCCCGTCGACGCGACAGCCACACCGGCCCAGATCGTCGCGCAGCATTGTTTCGGTGAGCTCGAGTCGATGCCCGACCTCCTCGACGGACTGCCCATCGCCGACATCTACCGCAAGGCGACCCAGAAGGACCCCGAGCAGCGCTACCGAGACGCCGGGGCGATGCTCACCGCATTGTCGGCGCTCCGGCCCGCACGAACCGCTCGACTGCCCGCCCAGAGCCCGTTCAGCTCGCCGACCGTCGAGGACAGCGTTCAGGGCTCGGTACCTCGCCTCAAGGTCGGCGACGGTCCGATCGCTCCGAAGTTGCCGAAACGCTGACATCTCGGACCGACCGCGGCCGTCAGTCGAGATCGTCCTGGAAGAGCGGCTCGTCGTCCGGTTCGTCGTCGGGCGGCGGCAACGGGCCCCCGTCGAGTGAGTCGGCGCGCGGTGGCGCTGCGTAGTCAAACTCGTCGGCGACCCCGGTGTCGTCGTGCGGCAGTCGGTCGTCGTCGTCGGGCGGCGGTGGTTGGTCGCCGGCCATGTTCGTGAACAGCGTGTAGGGACCGTGGAAGGTCAGCTCGATCTTGCCCGTCGATCCCGAGCGGTGCTTGGCGACGATCACCTCGGTCAGCGAGGTGTCCGAGGCCGCGCGTGGTCGACCGTAACTCCCGGCGTCGTCCCCATCGGACTCGCCCTTCATCTCCGCGTAGTACGACTCGCGGTACAGGAAGACGATGATGTCCGCGTCCTGCTCGATCGCGCCCGACTCACGCAGGTCAGACAAGAGCGGTCGCTTGTCGCTCCGCGACTCGACCCCACGGTTGAGCTGCGACAGGGCGACGACCGGGACGCCCAGCTCCTTCGCCAGCGCTTTGAGAGAGCGGGAGATGTCCGAGATCTGCTGTTCGCGATTCACCGTCTTGCCGGTCAGCCCCGATGACATGAGCTGCAGGTAGTCGACGACGATGAAGCCGATGTCGTGCTCGTGCTTGAGCTGTCGACATTTCCGCATAACCTCGGTCACGGCGACCGCGGGTGTGTCGTCGATGAAGATGGGCAGATCGCGCAGAGCGACCACGCCTTTGAACAGCCGATCCCACTCCGGCCCCTGCAGGTCGCCGGTCCGGACCTGGTTCATCGGCACCTGTGCCTCGGCGCACCAGAGGCGGGTCGCCAGCTGCTCCTTCGACATCTCCAGGCTGAAGATCACCCCGGGCGTCGCGCCCCGGGTGTCCTTCGCCGCGTTGATCAACATGTTCAGGGCGAACGCGGTCTTGCCCATGCCCGGCCGGGCGGCGACGATGATCAGGTCGCTCGGCTGCCACCCTGCCGTCTTCCGATCCAGCGCGTGGAACCCCGAGGGAACGCCGGTTACCGCGTGCCGCCGCTTCTGCCGGGAGAGCTTGTCGGCCCGGTCCACCGCCGGTCGGAGCGCGTCGTACAGAGGGACGACCGACGAGACGATCCCGCCGGTCGACAGCGCGAGCGCGCTCTGGGCGACCTCGTCGAGGAACGCCGGGACGTCTTCGAGCTCGTCCTGGGAACGATGGGCGGTCTCGCGAGCGAAGGCGAGGACGCTCCGCAACGTCGCCTTCTCCTTCACGATATGGGCGTAGTGCGCGCAGTTCGCGGCCGTCGGCACCCGCGCGGAGAGTTCGGAGAGATAGGCCGGACCGCCGGCGATCTCGAGCAGCTCCAACTCGCGGAGCCGCTTCATCACCAGCACGACATCGATCGGCTGCCGTTGCTCGTCGAGCGAGAGCATCGCCCGGAAGACCGCGCGGTGGCTCTCCAGGTAGAAGTCCTCCGCGACCAGCGTCGTCCCGATGTCCCGCATCACATGGGGATCGAGGAAGACCGCGCCGAGAACCGATTGCTCGGCCTCTTCGTCGAACGGAGCTCGCTCTTCCCGCTTGTCTGCCATCGCCTCGCCGTGCGGCGCCGGAACGAAAAGCGCCCGCGGGGCCGAAGCCGGCGGGCGCACCTCACGCGGCGCGTCGAGCTACTCCGCGCGCAGGTTCAACACCTCGATCGAGTCGAGGATCGCCTTCATGTCGTCGGAGTGCTCGAAGTAATGGTCGCCGTCGACGAAGATCGTGAACATCGTCGGCTTGCCGGGAAGCTCCAACGCCTGCGCGATCAGATACACCGGCACCGCCTCTCCGCGCAGCAGCGCGTCGGCTTCGGTGCGGTAACCCGGCACCCCGTTGAACGTTCGCGCCTGCGACGCGTCGGGGACGATGCGCACGTTGTCGAACCCGATCGTCTCGGTCAGGTTGGAGAAGCTCTGGTCCACGAGCTGGATCGAGTCCGAGTTCGCGACGACCAGCCGCAGACTCGGGTCCTCCTGGCCTGCGGGTGCTGCCCACACGAACGAGATCGAGTCCTCGCTCGTGCTGAGGCCTGCGGGGCCGGTCTGACCCTCGTCCGCGCGACGCCATCCTTCGGGCAGAGTGAACTGAACATTGAAAGCCGGGCTGCGGTAGGTGCCGTTGTCGAACGTATCCGCTTCGACCTCGGCTTCCTCTGCTGCGGCCGGCTCCTCCGCTGCCTCTTCGGCGGGCACTTCGGGTGCCTCACCCTCTTCGGCGGGCGCTTCGGGCGCCTCGGGCGCCTCGGGCATCGGTGCCTCGGAGTCGCAGCCACAGAACGCCAACAGCAGAACAATCGAACTCAATCGGAACACGCGCATTCGAGATCTCCTCGCCGTTCGTCGTGATTCTCGCCGCCCGCGGGGACGCGGCCCACGGATGATAGGAGCACCGCCGAAAGCCTGTCAACGAGGCCGGCGACCCGCCTGTCCGGAGCCACGGCCGGTGCGCCGCTCTGCCCGCCAGCGCCGACGCGACATCGATTGACGGTCGCTGCGCACGGCCGATAATGGACCGAACCCCACGACCGCTCCTCAACCCATGAATCCCTCCGACCCGGGCGTCACCTGGCGCTGCGAGCACTGCGGAAGCGACAACCCCGCAGCAGCCACCGCCTGCTCCGCGTGCGCCGCGCCGCACATCGCCGATGCCGACGACTCGGAGCGGTCGACGTTATCCGGCGACGGCCCGAACCGCGCTGACCTGCAGACCGTGGGCGAGGCGCACGTCCTCCAGGCCGTCGAGCGGTCCGCGGGCACGGTGAGACTCGATGGGCCCATCGCGCCGGACGATGCCAAGGACGAGCCCCCCGCGAGCACGGTCCCGTTGCCGGCGAACACCGGCCCCAAGACCACCGTTCTGCAAGGCGTGACCGACGAGGTGTTGCCGCAGGAGTCCGAGGCGCCGGCTCCGTCGTTCGAGGTCCGCCGCTCGACGATCGCGTCGCGCGACGTCCCCACGATCGCGATGTCCGCGGTCGGTCGTCGCCGGACGCACCGTAGCCGCCGTGCCGTGCCGTTGATCGCGCTGGCGGCGTTCGCGACCGCGGCCCTGGCCGCGGCAGCCGCGTACGAGAGCTCCCGTCGCCCCCCGTCGATCGACGCGGCGGACGAGGAAGCATCGGTCGTCGACGCGCGCGTCGTCTCACTGCCGGCCGTCGACGCCACGCTCGGCCTGACCGACGACAACAAGGAGGTCGTGCTCACGCTCTGCCACCGACTCTCCGATCACCCGTCGTCCGAGTGCCGCCGCTCGTACCTGACCGGGCTCGGGGAGTACCCGCACCGTGTCGTCTCCTTCCCGGCGATGCAGGCCGACGCATTCGAAGTGAGCAACGCCGGCTACGAGCGGTGCGTCGCCGCCGGAGCGTGCCCGCCCCGGGACTTCGAAGGTTGTTCGTTCTACTCCCCCGCGCGCGGGCGCGAACTGCGCGAGCCGGTCCCCGGATCGATGCAGGCCGACAACCTTCCGGCGGTCTGCGTGACCTTCGACGAGGCTGCGGCCCACTGCGCCTGGCGCCAGATGCGCCTCCCGTCCGCCGACGAGTGGGAACGCATCGCGCGAAGTGGCGACGACCGGCTGCAGCCCTGGGGAGAGTTCGTCCTGCCGGGCCTGATGAACTGGGGGGAGCGGATCCTCAAGGACTTTCCGATCCCCGGCCGGGTCGACGGCGAGGAGTTGACCGCCCGGATCGACGAGTACGCCGGCGGCGCGACCGACGAGGGGGTCCGGAACATGCTCGGCAACGCCGCCGAGTGGGTCCTGCCCGGCGAACGAGACGACGAAGGCTCCGCTGGCGTCCGTGGGGGCAGCTACGTCGCCAACTTCCGGGCGATGCGGATCACCCTGCACGACTCACTGCGCCGCAGTGAGCGCCGCAGCACCGTCGGTTTCCGATGCGTCGCCGACGACTGAACCGCCCCGTGCTGGCGGTTGGCCTCGTCGCAGGTCGGTGATACAGACTGTCCCGTGTGAACCGTGGGTAGGGCTCGTGGACGACGACCGAATCGAGAAGATCCTGACGCGCTTCAATGAGCGGCTCGGCGAGCTGGGCCTGAAGTCGACGCGACAGCGTGACGTTATCGTCGAGACCTTCTTTCGACTCGACAAGCACATCTCCGTCGAGGAGTTGATGGAGGTCGCCCGCGCCGACTCTCCGCGGATCGGCTACGCGACGGTGTACCGGACGCTCAAGCTGCTCGTCGAGAACGGCTTCGCCGAGCCCCGGCGCTTCGGCGACGGCCAGACCCGGTTCGACCCCAAGGTCAGCGAAGACGATCGGCACGACCACCTGATCTGCATCGACTGCCGGCGTGTGATCGAGTTCCGCGACGCCGTCGTGGGTGCGAGGGTCACCCAGATCGTCCGTGAACTGGGAGATTTCGAGCTCGCCCGGCAGTCGCTCGAACTCTACGCACGGTGTCAGGACGACGACTGCCCCCATCGAGGTGAGAGCAAGGGCTGAGGCCGCTGGCCGTCCCGTTGCCCCGCCGAACCAGGCGTACCGGATGAAGGAAGAACTCCAGGCGGTCCACGCCCTGATCAAGGACTCCCGCCAGCACTCCGCTCGCAAGGAGATGCGCGAGGCGTTGGAGAAGATCGGTGACGCGTGCCGACGTGCTGACGGGCTCGATGACGACGATGTCGCCGTGCTCGATATCCGGACCGCGGCGTGGGCCGAGCAGGCGCTGCTTCTGCAACGTCTCGGCGGAGGGGTCGAGGCCCGACGGGCGTATGCGGCCGCCGAGCACGCCGCCCGGCAGCTCCCGACGGACAGCGGGCGCCCGCACCACCGGCTGCAGCTGGCCACCGTGTTGATCAACCTCTGCGGTCTGCTGGCGAAGCAGCGCCTCTTCGGGGAGGCGAGGGAGAAGGTCGACGAAGCCCTCGGGCTGATCCGGGAGATCTCCGGCGTGGACGCCGAGTCCGGGGATCCGCTGCGACTCCTGCTCCTCGGCGCGCTGCAGAACGCCGCGACGATCGAGATGGAGGATGGCGCGATCAACGAGGCGGAGGCCCTGCTCGCCGAGGCGGTCGATGTCGGGGCCGCGCTGATGACCGCGGGCGTTCCGCAGATTCTGCCCCAGGTGGTCGACGTGACCGGGCGCCTCTCGGCGGTGCAGCGACGCCAGGGACACTGGTCGGAGTCGATCGCGACGGCAGAGCGCGCCGCCCGCTGGTCGGAGGCGGCCTACGAGGCGGGCTCGCCCGTCGGGGTGGGTCTCTACGTGAACACCCAGCTGGCGCTGGTGGACGCGAACTTCGGGGCCTCGCAGTTGGCGCAGGCCGAGGACCACCTGTGGAAGGCGATCGACACGTCGGACGCGCCGGACACGATGCTGGTGGGGGCGGGATTCTACCTGGCGCTCCTGCGCAAGGCTGACGAGGCGCTGGACGCGGGGGGCCTACCCCGGGGCGAGGTCGTCGACGCTCTCGAGGAGATCCTCGGTCGGCTCGAGGGGAGCGGCGCGCCGGAGAGTGTGTTGCGGGTGCTTCGGGCTCGGTACGCGGTCCTCGTGGACGGTCATTCGGACCACGGGGAGCGCCTGTTGGGATCGCCGCCGGATGCGTCGGGGTCGGAAGCGCACGTCGTGCGCCAGCTCCTGACTCAGCTAAGGTCCGATGTTGATTGGAGAAAAGCCCAGGGCGCCGAGGGGCTGGAGACGGACTGAAGAAGTCGCGTAGTTTTCCGTTGACAGGGCGGGCACGCAGGATCTATCGTCCGCGTCCCTTGTCCGGGGCCGCCCATCTGGTGCGGACTCGCGACGAGGCCGGAAAGCGCACGCGAACAGCGTCGCGCGGCTCTTTGAAAACTGAACAGAAGAGACGCCAAAAGAATGCGGATCCAGCGATGGTTC
>CAZFPM010000076.1:13598-22577 GCA_964520965.1 uncultured Myxococcales bacterium | reverse complement strand
GAGGACGTCGAAGCCGGCCTCGGCGAGCTCGGCGCCCACCACGGCCCCGCCCGCGCCCGTGCCCACCACGACGACCTCGGCGTCGTAGACGGACCTGGGCTGGTAGTCCTCGTAGCGGAGCACCTCGGCGGTCACGGCGTGACGGGAGGCGCAAAGGGGATCAGGTCGTCCTGGGTGCGTCCGAACATCGTCATCGCGAGCTCGCAGCCGTAGAGCTCGGCCCCTGATGCATCGAGGATCTGCATCATCTCCCGCACCGAGGGCAGGTCGAGTTCCTCCATCTTCTTCATCATCATCTTGGCCGCGAGGTTCTCCATGCCCGGCAGGCCGGCGATCATCGTCGGCATCGGGCTCGTCGGGTTTCCGACCATGTTGACGTGCAGGTGGTCGACCTTGGACTCGGTGACGGCATCGAGGCCGTAGAACGTGAAGAAGATGAAGGCCTCGATGCCCGACATCCGGGCGGCGTTGCCGAGGATCAGAGCGGGGAAGACCTCGTCGAGCCCGCCCTTGGAGACGATGATCGCGACCTTGCGCTGTTCGTTGGTGGTCATGGGTCTCGTTTGGCTTGTCGTGTGTTCGGTGTGTGTGGTCTTCGAGGGGCCCGCACGGACGGCGAGGACGTGTTCAGAGACATCCGCCGGGCTTCGGAATGCCGGCGCACATCGCCGTGGCGATGCCCGGTGCCTTCGCGAAGAGCTGGTAGACGGTGCGCGTGTCGACCCCGGATCCCTGGGTGATCCGGCGCACGTTCGGTGGCGCGCCGGACTCCACGTACTCCGCGCGAGCGAACTCGATGACCTTCCAGTGTTCGTCGGTCATCTCGGCGACGCCGATGCGGCTCGCGACCGCGGCCGCCCACGCGCGGCTCCACTCCTCGTCCGGCACCCAGCGGCAGGCGTCACCGACGATCGCCGACGCCCCCGTCTTCTCGCTCGGAGTCGGCGCGGGTTCGGCGCCCGGGGCTGGAGGCGGCGCCGTCCTCGGTCGGCGCGGTCCGAGCTGCGCGGCGAGGCGATCCGCGGCCGCCGCTCGCTCCTGTGGCGCCGGCCGCGGAGGCACCACTCCATCGCGCCGGGGACCCAGCATCGCTGCGAGGCGGGCCGGCGCATCCGCGGAGGCGACCGCGCCAGGCCCGTCGGCCAGGCGAGCGGTTCCGCGTCCGACGTAACGCAACACCTCGAGGGCGATCGCGACCCCACGGCGGACGTCGTCGTCGCGGGTCTCCCGCAACATGCCGAGCACGCCCTTCGGCTCGACCGCGTCGGCCCGGGACAGCGCCATCGTCGCGTCCTGAGTGATCGCCAGTACATCGGGCTGCGTGACGCGCTTCACGGTGTCGAGAATGCGCACGACGTTCTCGCCGAGCTGCCGGACATCGTCGGCCGAGTACGACGTGACGACCGTGTCGATGACGCGTCCGACCTCGGTGGCGAAGTCGAAGTAGCCCTTCTCTTCGATCGTCGCCAGGTTCCCGGCGAGGGCGGCGAGCGCCTCTTTGGAGATCGGGCCCAACTCGTCGAAGAGCTCCTCCGTGCGACGGGCTCGGGCGGCCAGGTAGGCGACGTCTTCGGACAGGGCGTCGAGCCGCCGAGCCACGGTCGCGAGGTCTGGAGCAGACGGCTGTCGGGTGTGGTCGTTCATGCTGGGCTCCGCTTTCCTGCGAGCACCATGCGGTGGTCGATGGGAAGCTCCTCCCCACGGAGGAGCAGGTTCCAGTAGGCCCACCGGAATCCGAGCTTGCCCCAGTGGTTGATCCGAGACTCCTGCAAGAGGGCGAAAGGACCGATCCCGGGCAATGGGAAATAGCCCGGCAGCGGTTCGGTCTCGTAGTTGAAGTCGATCAGCATCGCTTTGCCGTGCCCGGTCTCGATGAAGCAGTTCGCGTGCCCATCGAACTCCGGCCGCAGCGGCAGGTCGTCGATGTAGCGGACCACGTTTTCGATCAGAACGTCGGCCTCGAAGTGCGCGACGGCGCCGGCCTTCGATGCCGGAAGATCGGTCGCGTCGCCGATGGCGAAGATGTTGGGAAATGCCTTCGACTGCAGGGTGTGCTTGTCTGTCGGGATCCAGCCGTCTCCGTCGCCGAGCTCCGATCGCCGCACGACGTCGGCGCCCCCGTGCAGCGGAATGGTCACGAGGAGGTCGTAGTCGGTCTCGCGGCCGTCGTAACTCTCCAGGATCCGCCGCGCACCGTCGACCTTGGCGGCCGCGAAGTTCGGGAGCACCTCGATGCCGCGATCACCGAGCATGTCGCCAAGCACGCGCGATGCGACCGGCTTGGTGAACGCGCCGTCGAGCGGTGTCGCGTACACCATCTCGACCTTGTCGCGCATCCCGCGCTCCGTGAAGTACGCGTCCGCGAGGAACGCGAACTCGAGGGGGGCGACCGGGCATTTGATCGGCATGTCGACGATATCCAGGATCAGGCGTCCGCCCTCCCACCGCTCCAGCCGACGAGCGAGAGCCGAGGCCCCTTCGAGGCTGTAGAAGTCGAACGCATCCCGTTGCCAGCCCGGACCGGTGAGGCCTTCCGTCGCTTCCGGCAGAATCCGCGACCCCGTGGCGATGATCAGCACATCGTAGTCGAGCGGGTCGAATCCCCGGACGTGAACACGACGCTCGGCTGCGTCGATGCGGTCGACCTCGCCGAGCAGGAGCTCGACGCCCGAAGGAAGGAAGTCGCGGCGCGGGCGGACGATCTCGTCGGGTCGATAACCGCCGAAGGGCACGAAGAGCAGGCCTGGCTGATAGACGTGGTCGCCGTCCCGGTCGGCGATGACGACGCGCCAACCGTCGCCGAGACCTCGAGCGAGCTTGTTGGCCATCATGGTACCGGCGGTACCGGCACCGAGGATTGCGACAGTCTTCATCGTAGACCTCCAGGGAGAGGCAGCCGCCGCGGCCGCGATCCTCTAGGAAAGCAACCTTTGCGCCAAACCCCATAGGGGTATATGGCATGCCGTCGATCTGATTTGTTATCAGGATCTTATACGTCTGATCGCGCACAGATCGGGCAAGACACGATCCCCGAATGCCGGGCGGTTCCGCACAGCGCACTGCTCTCGATCCGCACACCCGTTCTGGTACGCTCGGCCGACCTCGACCCCGCCGAGAGTCGCCCGTGAGGCACGTCGTCGTTCCAAGCGCTTGCATCGCCCTCGTCATGGACGCCAGCGACACCATCCTGATCGTCGTCGACGGCTACTCGAGCTCCCGCACCAACAACTACGTGCTGAACATCACGGGCACGCCCTGACGACTCGGCGCGCTGCTAATGACCGAGGAACGGGTGGCGCCCTATCGTGGGCGTCACGAGGTCCGATGTCCGGATGTCGTAGGTCAGGTCGATGGAGGGGCGCGCATCTTCGATGCCGAATCCGGCGCCGGCGAGGATGTCTTCGTAGACCTTCGTGTGCAGGTCGCGGAAAACGTGCGAGAACTCCAACTCCACGCCATCGACCGTGATCGACCGGAAAGCGTGTTGTCCGCTCTCGTGGCACTCCGCCGGGAGATCGTTGCCGTCGACCGAGAGGTACCAACGAACCCGGGCGCGCTCGAGCTCCAACGCCCCGGCCACCTTGGCGGGCTCGCGCAGGTGCACCTCGCTCGACACCTGGGCGCCGAAGAGCCACATCAGCAGGTCGAAGAAGTGGACGCCGATGTTCAGCGTGACCCCTCCCGACTTGCCCTCGTCCCCTTTCCAGGAGTGGAAGTACCAGCGTCCCCGCTTCGTGACGTAGGTCAGCACGACCTCGTATCGCGCATCGGGGTTCGCGCGCAGACGTTCGCGGAGCGCGACGAGTTGGGGGTGCACACGGAGCTGGAGCACCGTGTACACACGCTTTCCGGTGCGTTGCTCGACGTCTGCGAGTCCGTCGAGATTCCAGGCGTTCGCGGTCAGCGGCTTCTCGCAGATCGCGTCCGCACCCAGCCGAAGCGCGAAACGCGCATGTGCATCGTGCAGGTAGTTCGGAGAGCAGATGCTCATGTAGTGGACCCGCGTATCCTCCCCCGTCCGAATCAGGCGCTCGAGATGCCGGTCGAAGCGCTCGATCTCCGTGAAGAACGCGCACTCCGGAAAGTAGCTGTCGAGGATGCCGACCGAGTCGTGCGGATCGCATGCGGCGATCAGCTGGTTTCCGGTATCCCGAATCGCGTCGAGATGACGGGGGGCGATGTATCCGGCGGCGCCGACGAGTGCGAAGTTGGCCACGGCGATGGCTCCTGGGGCTCGATGGGTCGCGATGACGTCGTGCCACTTAACCACATCCGGCGCGTGTCGTCGAAGGAGGACGCGCGCCGGTCGACTGTGGTATCGGTGCGCCCCCGCCTACGACGTCGGCGACGCCTGACACCCCGGGTCCGCTCCCCATGAAACACCTCACGTTGGTCCGTCACGCGAAGTCCAGCTGGACGAATCCGAGCCTCGACGATTTCGACCGGCCGCTGAATCCCCGCGGGTTGCGCGACGCGCCGCGGATGGCCGAACGGTTCGCGGAGACCGAGCCGGTGCCCGACCTCATCGTCTCCAGTCCGGCCGCCCGCGCCCGCGCGACCGCGGAGCACTTCGCCGAGGCCCTCGACTTCGGGGGTGGTGCGGTCGCATACAATGACCGGCTCTACCACGCCTCCTCGCACGGCATTCTCGAGGTCATCGCCGACCAGGATGATGCCCACCGGCACGTGGTGCTCTTCGGCCACAACCCCGGGCTGACCAACCTCGCGAACCTCGTCGCCGACGCGGGCATCGACAACGTCCCCACCACTGGTGTCGTGAGGTTGGAGCTCGGGATCACCGAGTGGACGGCGGTCGACGCAGGCGTCGGGCGTGTGCTCGACTTCGACTACCCGAAGCGCAGGGACCACGTCTGAACGCCAGACCGGAGTCGGAGACACACAAGCCGGATCCTCCCGCCCCTTGCGGCACCGCGACCGAGAAGGTAGGCGGATGGCACCTCAAAGCACCCGAGAGCAGACCGTGGCAGACTCCAACGCGCGCGTCGAAGACGGCAAGATCGTCATCATTCACTTCACGCTCACCGACTCCGACGGGGTCATGATCGAGACCTCGGTCGGTGACGAGCCGTTGCCCTATCTGCACGGTGCCGACAACATCGTCGACGGTCTCGAGGCCGCGCTCGATGGGGGCGCCGTCGGTGACAAGCTCTCCGTCGACCTGACGCCTGCCGACGCATACGGCGAGGCGAGCGGAACGCCCGAGCAGGCCGTCCCGCGCGACGAATTCCCCGACGGTGTCCCGCTCGAGGCCGGCATGGAACTGTTCACCGAAGGGTCCGAAGGCGAACCGATCCCGCTGTGGATCACCCGCTTCGATGACGATTCTGTCTGGATCACGCTCGACCACCCCCTCGCGGGGAAGGACGTCCGATTCGACGTCGAGATCGTCGGCATTCGCGAACCGACCGGCGACGAGCTCGAGCACGGACATCCGCACGGTGTCGACGGCGACGAGGGGCACGGCCACTGATCGCCAGGCCAGGCGTCCACCCGCGGCGCAGTCCGCACCGCTCTCATCCCGGGCTACCCCCGGTCGGGGAACGCGTCAGCCACCGCGCCGTCGAGTAGCGCCTCGGCGACATGTTCCGGCAGCGTGACACGCAGCCTCTCGTCTGCCTCCATCGCCCGCCGGATCGCGCGCTCCGCACCGTCGTTGCGCGCCCAGGCGCGGCGGGCGATCCCGTTGTTGACGTCCCACGCGATCATCGACTCGATGCGCCGCGCGGCGGCCTCCGTTCCGTCGATCACCATCCCGAAGCCGCCGTTGACGACCTCGCCCCAGCCGACGCCGCCGCCGTTGTGCAGGCTGACCCACGTCGCTCCTCGGAACGCGTCGCCGGCGAAATTCTGGACGGCCATGTCGGCGCAGAGGCGCGATCCATCGTAGATGTTCGCAGTCTCACGGTAGGGGGAGTCTGTACCGGAGACATCGTGGTGATCGCGGCCGAGAACGATCGGCGCCGAAATCGTCCCATCGGCGATCGCCGCGTTGAACGCGGCGGCGATCTGCCGCCGGCCCCGCTCGTCCGCATACAGGATTCTGGCCTGTGACCCGACGACCAGCCGGTTCTCCTCCGCGCGCTCGATCCACCGGAGGTTGTCGGCGAGCTGCTGCCGCGTGTCCGTCGTCGCGTCGGCAGCCATGCCAGAGATCACCTCGGCCGCAATGCGGTCTGTGCAACGGAGGTCCTCCGGGTCGCCACTCGTGCACACCCACCGGAACGGACCGAAGCCGAGGTCGAAACACATCGGCCCCATGATGTCCTCGACGTACGACGGATATCGGTACCCGCCCTCGCCATCGAAGATCTCCGCCCCCGCTCGACCGGCCTCGAGGAGGAACGCGTTGCCATAGTCCCAGAAGAACATCCCCGCCGCCGCCAGCCGATTCACGGCGTCGACGTGCCTTCGCAGCGACGCGCGAACGTGCTCCCTGAATCCCTCCGGGTCGGCCACCATCATCCGGTTGGCCTCGTCGAAAGAAAGCCCGGCAGGATAGTAGCCACCGGTGAACGGCGCGTGCAGGCTGGTCTGGTCGCTGCCGAGCTCGACCGCGATGTCGTTTCGGGCGAAGAACTCCCACAGATCGACGATGTTGCCGTGGTAGGCGATCGACACGGCCTCCCGCTGGCGGCGTGCGCGGTCGAGGCGGGTGGCCAGCCGATCGAGATCGTCCTCGACCTCGTCGACCCAGCCCTGGGCGTGGCGCTTGCTGACCGCTGCCCCGTTGACCTCGGCGACCACCCCGATCGCGCCGGCGATCACGGCGGCCTTGGCCTGCGCGCCGCTCATGCCGCCGAGCCCAGACGTGACGAAGAGACGGCCGGCGAGCCCGTCCTCACCTTCGACTCCGAGGTAGAGGCGACCGGCGTTGAGCACGGTGATCGTCGTTCCGTGCACGATCCCCTGTGGCCCGATGTACATGTAGCTCCCGGCGGTCATCTGGCCGTAGCTGGTCACGCCGAGCGCAGAGAGCCGGAGGTAATCGTCGGGGCTGGAGTAGTTCGGAATGACCATCCCGTTTGTGACGATCAGACGCGGCGCGTCAGGGCTCGACGGGAAGAGCCCGAGCGGATGCCCGGAGTAGACGACCAGCGTCTGCTCCTCCGTCATCTCGGCCAGATACCGCATCACCAGTCGGTACTGCGCCCAGTTCTGGAACACGGTGCCGTTCCCGCCGTACGTGATCAGCTCGTACGGGTGCTGGGCGACCGCGGGATCCAGGTTGTTGTCGATCATGTGCATGATCGCCGCCGCCTGGTGTGTGCGTGCCGGATACTCCCCGATCGGTCGCGCCCGGATCGCGTGGTGCGGCCGGTAGCGGTACAGGTAGATGCGCCCGTGCTCCGCGAGCTCGCGGGCGGCCTCGACGGCCATCGTCTCGTGGCTCGTTCGCGGCACATAGCGCAGGGCGTTGCGCACGGCGAGGCGCCGCTGACCGGCGTCGAGGAGCAGGGGGCGCTTCGGAGCGCGCGGAATGGCCGGATCGAAGGGCGGCGCTTCAGGGAGCTCGTCCGGAATGCCGCTCAGGAGCGACCTCGCGAGTTCGGTCATCGGATCGTGGGGGTCGTTCGGGCGGTCGCCGGATCACCCGATGGGATCAGATCATCTCGCGATGCTTCGCGTTCGCGTCGGTTTGCGGCGGCAGGCCATAGGCGCCCGTGACCTTGACCATGACCGTGTGTGCTTTGCACGCGACGATCTTCTGGTCCATGTAGTAGAGCGGGCACCGACCGATCTCCACGACCTCCATTCCGTGCTCTCTCGCGCGCGGGCGGCGGCGTCGCGATGACCTGAGCCGAAGCTGAACCACACCCGCTTGCAACCGGCTTCGTGCGCGACGTCCACCGCGCGGGCGGCCGAGCGCGGCTTGACCCAGATCACGGCCAGGTCGTCGCGGTCTTCGGGCAACTCGGAGACCGCGGTGTAGACCTTGCCCCCCTTCGTGGCTCCGCGAGACTCCGAGAGCCCGCCGAGATCGAGGCAATAGAAGCGTTTTCCGACGGTCGTGTAGTTGTGGTACGAATACGCGGGGAAGCGGTCTTCCGAGGAATCTCCGATCAGGAGGAATCCGTCGGCGGAACGGATGACGTCTTCCAGCGGGTGGCCCATGGCGTTCCTTGGTTCGCGGCAGGAGCTTCACCTTCCGCCCGTTTGGCGCCCCTGGCAAGCGTTTCGGCCCGCCGATTCGCGACCGCCGCGGTGTGCTCGTCAATCCCGATCGAGAGTAATAGAATCGGCCCGACTCCGTTCGACACCACGTCCATGGCAGCCCGATGGCCGACGGTCCCGCGGATGCGGTTCCCGCCGAGAGCCCCCCCCGCACCGACTCCGCAGCAGCGGACCCGACGTCCGCCCTCCGGCGTGGCGGGTGGCGCAAGAAGGCCGCGCTCGCGTTGGGCTCGTTCCTCGCCACCGCGCTGCTTCTCGAGCTGTGCGCCCGCTTGGTCTTCGCCGTGGCTCCGTCGACCCCCTGGCACGTGCGCGATGGGGTGTACCACCACTCACTTCCGGTCGTGAACGGGCACCGGTACGCGATCCCGGAAGAGCGCGAAGGGCGGGCGCGGCTGCGGCGGACGCCGGTCGACGGTGAGGTGCGGATCGCGGTCTTCGGGGAGTCGAGTGTGCAGGGTGCCCCGTGGGGGCTGGACGCCAGCCCGCCGGCCATCCTCTACGATCTGCTGGCGCCCCGACTCGAGGGACGCACGCTCACAGTCATCAACATGGGCCGTGGAAGCACGACCATGTTGGACGCCTACTACTACCTGCTCGCGACTGCGCCGTACCGGCCCGAATACGTCATCTTCTACCAGGGGACCAACGACAACCTCCTCGGGTTCGAGGCCTGCCTTCCGGTTCGGCACCCGTGGGTTCACGCGGTCTGGCGAGCCGCCGTCTCCCGGAGCCGCTTACTCTGGGGCCTCAGGGTACGCGGACCCGACCTTCTCCGTGGCGCAG
>CAZFPM010000076.1:11729-13588 GCA_964520965.1 uncultured Myxococcales bacterium | reverse complement strand
GGCAACCCGGCGGTTGCGACACGAACGACGGACGCAGGCGCTGGATCGCGACGCTGTTGGACACCGCGGTGGACACCGGAGCCCAGGTGATCGTCGCAACGCCGACCCGACACGACCTCGCCGGTGTCGAGATCGCCCAGAGCATGCGACCGGGGGCCGGGCCGCTCGCAGACGGGTTGGCAGCGTTCGACCCCGAGTACCTCGCGCTCCTCCGCTGCTCGCTCGACGAGGGCTGCGTACTCGGCGACGTGGTGAGTGAGATCGTCGCCGCTGACCCGGATCCGGCACCCGACTCGATCGCGTACCGGCTGTCTTGGTGGCCCCGCGACACGGACACGCTCGGCGCCCAATGGAGAAGCGAGGCGGAGAGCCGCGGCATACCGGTCATCGAGTGGCATCAGCTGCTCAGAGAGAGCGCACCGGACCACGTCGTCGCCACGCCCCCGCTCGCTGACGTGGTGCACCTGTCGATCGACGGATACGCGACACTCGCGTCGACGTGGGCCCGAACGGTCGAAGCGCTTCACCGCGGAGAGCCGGCACCGGCCCTCACCACCGACGACCTGACGACCCCTGATACCGCCCGCTACCACGATCACATCGACACGGCCGGCACGGCGTCGCGCAGATCGAACGGCTACTGTCTGCTCAGCCGCGACGAAGCGGGCCGCTGGTTGAGCGTGAGCTCCCTCGTGATCGCGTCGTCGTTCCTGCGGACGGCGTGGGAGGGGTGCGCAGACCGTGAATCGGGACTCATGCTCGGCTGGCTCCGGACCCAGGTCGGGCTGCCCCCACAGCTGCCCGAGGATCTCGCCGACGCGTTGGAGACGGCGGACATCGACGCGCTGGTGGCATCGTTCGAATGGGGCTCCGACCGCTGGTAGGCGGGCGGCCGCGACCGCCGTCCCGTGGGCTCGCGAGACGACCGCAGACGCACGGCGCGCTCGTCAACCGTCCGGTTCCGTGGGTTGGATCCGGAAGCGCACGATCCGGTACGGCTCCTCGGGCTCCGTCTGGATCTCGATCAGCCCGAATTCCATCGTCGCGGTCACCACGATCGACGACAGATGTGTGCGGCTCGGCCGACCTTCGGAACGAGTGTACCGGTAGCCGACGTGTCGATCTGCCCAATACCCGAGCTGTGCCATCAGATTTGCGCCGCTGACCGAGCCGAGGGCCGACGGCGCGAAGCGACCGGAGATCGAGGCGACCGACTCCCGGGCGATACCTCCGTTGAGGGTGTCCAGCACCCAGCCAAGCTGATCGCCGACCGGCGTGTCCGGGATCTCCGACGATGGCCCCATGCTCCGGGCGGCGGCCACCGACGCCACGACGAGGACGAGCGCCCCCGCCAGCAACAGGACGCGGTTGCCAACCTTCCGTTTCCCTCCGCCTCGCTCGCCCGGAGCGACCTTTGGCGCCTTCGATTGGTTGCCGGTCCGCCGAGCAGCCTTCACCGCCCGATGTGACCCCGTCCGCCCGCTTCCCGTGGTGCGCGCACCTCGCGGCCCTTCCGACGACGTCGACGGATACGGCGCCGTGCTCTCGCCCGACATGCTGAGTGCCGCTTCACCAACAGCGGTCCGTGCGCCAGTCTGCCGCTCGGGACCACTGTCGACCGTTCGAACGCTGCCGGACCGGGTGTCCCGGGTCGCCACCGGAGACGATCCAGACGTCGTCCGAACGCTACCGCTCGCTCTCCGCGTCGCAGCCGTCTGGCGCGAGCCGGACGCTACCGTCCGAACGCTACCGCTCGCAGTCCGCGCCGTCTGGCGCGAGCCGGACGCTACCGTCCGAACGCTACCGCTCGCAGTACGCACCGCTTCGCGCGAGCCGGACGCCGCCGTCCGAACGCTACC
>CAZFPM010000076.1:0-11719 GCA_964520965.1 uncultured Myxococcales bacterium | reverse complement strand
CGGGGCGTGGGCCTCACCATCAACCCATCGTCGGAAGACACCACGAAGACGGCCGCGGAGCACGACGGGCACCTGAAGTTGGTGCCGGTCGCGGCCACGCGGCCGACGGGTACCCGGAATTCCTCTCCGCATCCGTCACAGCTCACGAGGGCTGTGTCTGCCTTGGTGCGTGCGTCGGACATGCGCTCGCTGTGGCGTGGTGTCAGGGGGATGACGAGGCCGACGGGGACCGTCTCCGGGCTCGGACGGCAATCGCTCAGGATGCGGGGGTCCCCGAGATTTATCAGACGGACGTCAGCAGGTCCAACACGAGCCACCGTCCGTCCAGGGCGGTCGCAAAGTCCGGGCCATCCGCCATCAAGGGCGAGATCCAATCTCGCCCCCGGCTCGCAGAGCCGGTCTACACCCCCGAGCCAACCCAAGACCCTCGACTTTGCGATCCCCCTGACCGTCCGTCGAGCAGTCACCCTTCGGCAGAAGCTCGCTCAGGCGTCGCAGTTTACGCACCGTTCGTTTTCGTCGGCGAAAGCGCAGAGGTCGACGAAACGCACGACGTGGTTGCACAGCTCCATCTCAACGGACGACAGGCCGGAGCCGAATTCGACGGCCGCCGCACCGCTCTCGAACACATGCTCGAAGACGTAGCGATACAGGATCTTGTCGGCCGGTTGCCCGCCCACCTCGCCGGACGACGCGCTGCGCATCACGTAGAACCTCCCGCGGTAGAGGGCGCCGAGCACCGCAGCCACCGGTGTGCCTTGCCAGCGGAGTGTGTACAGCCGGGTCCAACCCCGCTCGGCCCCCCGCACCGAGAAAGCCTCGTATAATCCGTGCAATCCGGGCAGGCCGTCCAGCGAGTCCACCAGGCCCGCCCCCGCGTTCTCGACCGCGACGAGCGTGGCAATCCCGGCGTGCATGGCCGTGGCTGAATCCGCCACGTGCCAGGCGCCACCCGCTGCTTCGAACTCGCGGACCGCCGCCGCCCAGGGCTCCCGGACCTCCGCGCTCAATCCGCCGACATAAGCATCGAATCCGTCTGCGAGCGCGGCGTACGGCACCTCGGCCGACCGCCGAACTCTCGCGCCCATTCGGTTCTCACGAACCGCCTCCGCGAGGCCGTGGTCGACCCAGCTGGCGGCGCGCTGGCGGGTCAGTCGCAGGCCGACCTTGGTCGTCTCCCCGCGCACGTGCCCCAACAACGCCCGCAACGCCGCGAGCGGTTGCCCGGCGTGGAGGAGCCCGAGGTCGCGGGTAAACTCGTCGACCGGTGTCGCGATGGATCCCCTTGCAGCCCACCTCACCCAGCTCGTCCGCGACCAGCGGCAGGCCACCGATCGGCTCCCCGTCGTCGAACGCAAAGACGAACTCGACCTTTCGCCCCCGCCAGAACGTCGCCAACCAGGGGACCAGCCACTCCGGTGTCCAATAGACGCTCGCCTCCGGGCATCGGACGAGGAGCTTGTTCCACGCGTCCAGGTGCTTGCGAAGCGACGCCAGGTCCGTCGCGACCTCTACGACGACCCGGTCTTCGTGCCGAGCCTGGCCTGCATCGGACGCCTGACCGAGGGGATCGTCGCTGCCGTTCATTCCTCTATCAATCCCCATTCGAGCAGCGGATGTAAACCCCGATCGCGTTGACGCGCACCCGGGCGTGCCGCATGGTGGCCCGCGTGACCCCCCGCCCGTACTCCATCGATCTCGTCACCCGCGGCTACGAAGCGGACCCGACGCGACGCGTACCGCTACCGATGATGCTCCAATACCTGGAGCACCTTCGGTGGCGCTCGATCGTGGACCCGACCTCCGGGCTCGCCCCGTTCGTCGATCTCGGACACTTCTTCGTGGTGCGCAACCAGGAGATGTGTGTACAGCGCGCGGTCGGTCAGGACACGGCGCTACGGGCGTACATGTGGCCGCGAGGAATCGGCCGAAGTCGAATCGAGCTCGGGCACGAACTGCGGCGCGTCGAGGATGGGGCGCTCGTCGCCCGCGCCCATGTCGTCGGACTGTGGCTCGACCCAAACCGCCGGCTCTCACGAATCCCGGACGCCTTGCGCACCTTCTCCGCCGCGATCGAAGCCCCGGAAGAAGCGCCCGCTGCCTCCTCCTCCACCGCGGCGACCGACCGCCACGAGTCGTCCTACATCCGCCCGCCCGACCTCGTCTTTCCCGAACGCGGGTTGGACATCGTTCCGCCGGCAGACCCCCCCGCGGACGGCGCCTTCGAATACCGCACACACGTGCGGCCCAGCGATCTCGACATCTTCGCGCACGTGAACGCAGCGACGTATCTACGCTTCTGCGACGACGCCAGGGTTGCGTCCGACGGTATCCTCGGGCTGGGCCTGCGGCGTCCGCTGATGCGATGCAGCATCCACCACGAGAAGGAGACCGTGGAAGGTGAGCCGATGCGCATTCAGCTGTGGCGGCCTCAACCGGACGAAGACCTGCTCGCGTTCTGGATCACCGCGGGGGAGGACGACTCCCTCCGTTGCTCGGCGACCGTCGAACTCGCCCCCGTCGGCCCCGCCGCCGGCGGTACTCCCTGACGCGAGATCGTTCCCCGTGACGCGTGTGGCCGGTATAAAGGTAGTGCTTTCGCTCGCCCTCGGCGATGCGGTGGCAGTGCGCTTTTCCTCGCGAGTCCGATGAGCGCTCCCTCCGATCGTTCGTCTTCGATACCGACATCGGCCGGCCCCTGCAGGATCCCCCTGATCCACGACGACGGCAGCGTCGTCGGGCTGGTCTATCGGCTCGCTCCGGACGCCGTCAGCGCGCTGTTGCCCGAAGGCCCGATCGAGCCGTACGTCGCGTTCGGACGCGCCACGATACTGCTGGCCGCGTTCGACTACCGGTCGAGCTCGATCGGCCCCTACCGACAGGTCGCCCTCACCATCCTGGCGAAGCGACGGGGGTCGGCGCCCACCCTCTTCGGCTCGTTCCGGGACCTCGAAACAGACCCCGACCTCGGTCTCTTCGTCATCGAACTTCCGGTGTCCTCGCCCCTGGCGTTCGCCGCCGCCGGCGAGATCTGGGGATACCCGGTCTACGAGACGAAGATCGCCACCGAGTTCCGCCCCGACGGCCTCGTCGTCGATGTGCTCGGTGACGTGACGCTGCGCATGGGCCTCGGTGGCGGCCTGTCGACCAGCGCCCTGCCACTCGTCACGTTCAGCAGCGTCAATGACGCCCTGGTCCGGACCGTCATCACCGGAGCCTACCAGGTGCGCTGGGGCGGTACGCGCACCGTCGAGCTCGAGATCGCCGGCGACGGCCCCCTCGGCGAGGCCCTGTTGCGCCTCGGGATCGACGGCGTGAAACCCGCCATGGCGTTCCGCTCCGACGCCGTCGAGTCTTCTTTCCCCCAGGGCGTCGTCGTCGGCGCGGGGTGAACGCACTGGTTCGGTATCGGCCCGGCCTGTTGCAATAGGGCCATACACGGCTCGTCGAGACCCCACCGTCGGCACGAATCGTAGCCATCGTAGCGCCCCCACGACGGAGATCCGATGAGAGTCCGCATCCTCGCCACGACGCTCACCTGCCTGCTCGCCGGGTGCGGCTCCGACGGGAGCCCCAACACGGCTGATGGCCCGGACGCCGACGCGGATGACGTACAGACCGTCGACGCGACCGATGCATCGGCGCATGGCGGAGATGCCCCCGACGACGGCAGCGATCGCGACGACGACGCGGTGCACCGCGATGCGGACGCCGGTGAGGACAGCGATGCCGATGGGCGCGACGCGGGCGCGGACTCGACTGAGCAAGACGCGCGACCCAACGCCGACGCCCGAGTCACCGATGCGGACACCGCACTAGACGCGGACACGGACGGCGCACCGCCGGACAGCGACGGCGACGCGATCGTCGACGCCTCGGACGTGCCGGACGGCGACCCGGACGCGTCCGACGTGCCGGACGTCCCGGTCGATCCCATGGACCGGTGCCGCGACGCCCTCGTCGAAGCCGCGGAGTGGTCGATCACCGCGCCGACACGCCCGCTCGCCGGCGCCTTCGAGCTCGCTCAAACACACATCGTCCGGGCCGACGAGACCCGGCTCGCTCCGCGGCTCAACGCCGGCCGCGAGCTGTTGCTCCTCTTCACGCCCGAGGCCCCCCTATCGGCGGATACCCGAGTGTTCGTCAGCGCCGAGCACGACGGTGTCTCGCTGGGTGCCCTCCCCGTCGCCTCGCCGAGTGAGCTTCCCCCGGCCCTCGAAGCATCGTACTCCCTGGCGCCGATCGCCCCCTACTCGACCGCGGCGTGGAGCGTGAGCCTTCCGGCCGGATGGGTGCGTGAGGGTACCGTGTTGCGCCTCGGCTACGACGACGAGGGCGGTTTCGTCGCCGAACACACGCTTGCGGACCTGGCTCCGCCGCATCGGCTGACGATCACCAGAGCACGCATCGTGCTCTTCGGCGAGCCAGACCAACCCGCCATCACGCAGCCGGCCCCTCGCATCGCGCGGGACTTCTTCGCCGCGATACCGGTCGCGGGCCTGCGCTGGGTTGACTACGACCCGTGGCGCGTCGGCGAGATCGTCGTACGTACCGAAGACGGCCCGCATGTCGTGCGATCCGAGGCGGAACGCCGCGCGGTGGCCAGCGACGCCGATCACTGGTCGATCCTGAAGCACCAGGTCGCCCTGCGGCTGAGCCTCGCCAACACCGGGCGCGGCCTCGCGCTGACCGGCGAGTCGGCGGGCGACAGCTCCCCGTACAGCTTCGGGACCTCCGTGGCGATGGGCTGGTTCCGCGACCCCGAGGGGCGCTACGTCGACATCGACGACGCCCCGTGGGCGGCCGGTTGGACGGGCTGGACCGCCATGTGGACCAACGAGTGCGGGAACGCATTCATCCACGAGGTCGGGCACTCCTTCACGCTCTCACACTTCACCGCCGGCACGGCGTCCGCGTGGGGGATCGCCGAGGAATACCCGCGAGACGGAACGAATCTGGCGTCCCATCCGTGGGGCTACGACACGATCCGCCGACGCCCGCGAACCTGGTACCGGGTCGACGACGACGGCCCCGTGGTCGACGGGGAGGAGCTGGTCGGCAAGCGAGACCCGATGAACGGCGGGGAGCGGCCGAACCCGGCGACGTGCTTCCCCCAGTACACCGCGTACCACGCCCGGCGGATCCAGGACTGGGTCGCCGCGACGCCGACCATCTCGATGATCGACGGCCTGCCCGGTATCGCATCGTGGGACGAGGAGACACACGCCTACTCCCCTGCGGCGCCGCCGGACGGCTTCGAGCACCCGGTGGCCGTGGACACACCGGTCGTGACCCTGATCGGCGCGCTCGCGGTCGACGACGAGGCGTGCCGGATCTACCCGCCGCTGACCGCACCGTCGGGCAACGTCTTCACGTTCCCCGACCCACTGTCCATCGGCCTGCCCGAAGTCTTCGACGGCGCCGCGTACTTCCTCGAGATCGCCTACGAGGACGCGACCACCGAGCGCGCCGTGATCGCGCGCCAGACGATCGACGACGACGCGCTCTATCTCTTCAGCCTCAACCTCGACGCGACACGGACGCCACGGACCGTGAGGCTGTACCGCAGTCTGGCCGGATACCCGGCGATCGAGCCCGCCACTTCCGTGCTACTCGACGACGTCGAAATGCCGATTGCGCCATCGACGACCCGGATCGTGACCGCCGGGGTCGCGGACCTCGCGAACGGCGGTCTGTTGCTGCGGCAACGGTGCGAACCCGGGCTGAACTGCACGGACCATCGCGCGGAGGCCACCTGGCGAGTCGACGACAGCCGACACCGTTTCTCCGCAGACGACGCTGTCGAGCCCATCGTCTGCGGGACCGTCGGCGGCTGGTCGACGCTCCATCTCCCCGTGGTCGACGACGACGGCGTCGCCGCGACCGCGGTCGTTCACGCACAGCGCGTCGTCTCGGCCGCCGGCCACGAGGTGGCCGTGCCCATCGAAGACGGCACGCCGTGGGTGGAGAGCCCCGACCTCTCGATGACGCTCCGCGCGTGGCTGCCCTGGGAGCCGAATGCCGCGCTGGCTCCGGGGCGATACCGCACTTCGTCCCCGCACGTCGTCGACCTCTTGAACGGGGACGGGGAGGTGGTCGCGGTCACCTCGATCGAGATCGACCCGCTGGAGGTGCTGCCGCGAACGCCGGCGGACCTGGCGACCGAATTCGTCGGCCTGCCGCTCACGTCGGCGGGCTCGTCGATGTACTTCCTCGTCCGGCGACCGGCCCTCGGCCCGACGGAGCGGGTGTGGTGGGACGACGGTATCCCCGGCCCTCCCCTCGTCGTCGTGCAGGTCGTCGACGACGACGGCCGCAGCACCGACCTGGTCCTCGAGGCCGAGCAGGAGGCGTGCGAATCGCGCTGGGATCTTCACGCAGGACGCGGCGCGGGCGAGTGCGAGCACCGGGTCGTCCTCCGGGTCGCTGCCGACGGCAACGACCACCTGATCGCCGGACGCACCTACCGGACGCCGCCGTCGGGCCCGCTGGTCATCGAGGGCAGGCGCTGGCACGCGCCGGATGCGCGCCGCCTCGAGGGTGTGTTCGCCTTCGCGATCGAGTACATCCGTTGATATCTTCGACAACACCCGCCGCCCTCGACCGCACCATGAGATCCCTGGTCTTCGTCGCGCTGTTGATCGTCCCGCTCTTCACCGCCTGCGACGGCGGATCCACCAACGACACGGACAGTGACGCCAGCGGCCCCGACGCCTCCGCTGACGTGGCCGACGACGGCGCGGGCGACTCTGGGGATGGCGCCGAAGATGCCGGCGACACCGAGCCCGACACCGGCGACGACGACATCGACGACGGCGGCAGCGGGGACGCCCCGGTCGACGCGGGCAGCGACGCACAGGACGAGGAAGTCGACGCGACGGTCGACGTGGCCCCGGAGGTCGGAATCGACGGACTGCCGACGGCTCTGCCCTTCGAGCTCACCCGCCCGGCGGCCGGCGACGCACCGACCGACGACGAGGTCGCAGCGTTCACCCGGCAGATCACGGGGTTCTGGCGCGACACCGGCTACTGGCGCTGGGTCCGGATGACGAGCCACGGCGTCGACGCCTCCAACGAAGAGGGCTGGCCCGACTATGCGCTCTGGTGGCAGGACACGCAGGCGATTCGCGACGGTGACACCGTCACCTTCAGGCACGTCGGACGCGCGGACAACCTCACGTTGCGGACATGCAAGGTCCTGACCAACGCGATCGCCGGCTACCTGATGACCGGCGACGAAGACATGCGCTGGATCGTCGAGCAGTACAGCAAGGGAATCGCGGCCCTCGCGATGGTCATGGAGTTCGGCGACGAAGATCCCGCTCCCTACCTGCAGGCACGCGCGCCTTTCACCCGCAACCACGAGTACGACACCGTCGGGGGCCGGCATGTCGTCATCGACTACGACCCGGTCCGACGCGAAGAAGACGCCTGGAACGCGCGCATCGTCCACAACCCCGACAATCCCTATTGGGGCGACGTCCACTTCGTGAACCAGCGGAGCAAGGACGACGTGCCGCACATGTTCCGAGCCGTCCCCATGCTGCGGCGGGCGGCCGTCGAGGCGCCGGACGAGTCCGTACGCGAAGCTGTCAACCTCGCACTGGAATACCTCGAGGGGTTCGCCCGGGACATCTACGAGTCGGAGTACCAGATTCGAACGAAGTACGAAGACGGCGTTCCCGTCGTGCCGACGAAGGACAACGGCGCGGTCAAGGACCTGGCCAGCTTCACGCTCTTCGACACCCTCGTACCGAACGGAGAGTGCACGTCGAAGCTGTCGTCGACGTTGGTCGGATACGGGGAGCTCCGCGCTAACGCCTGCGAAGACGGAAGCGGCGATACGTACGAGACCGTGGCCTCGACGAGCCACTACTTCAACTACGCGATTTTCCGCATGTTCCACGTTGCGGCTGCCCACAACGCGCTGATGGTCGGGCGCAACGGGACCGCCTTCGACCTCATCGAGGGTCTCGGGACCCGGTCGACCCGCATGCTCCACGACCCGGACATGCCGAACCGCGACGACCCGGTCTTCGAATCCGACGTCGCCGTGTTCCTGCTCACCGCGGCCTCGGCCGGGATGCCCCTGACCGGGGAAGAGGCACGGCATATCCACGAGGAATACACGCTCTCGGTCGAGCACTACGCCCCCTTCGAGTGGTGGGACCCCTGGGCCGACGGACTCCCGGACGGCGAGTTCGATTACAAGCCCCATCGGGGCCCGGCGGCGCGGATCACCGAGATGGGGTACTTCACGGAGTACTGCTACTCGCCGCTGCGGAACCCCGCGGGCGTCGAGATCATCGACTGCGACATCGTCGCCGACCCCGAGCGTTGGGGCGAGTAGCGATCGCACGGCGCGATTGGGCACGGCATCAGGACCCTGCGTCGCGCTCCGGAACGGCGCGACCGATCGCGTTGCGATTCAGCGGATGACCGCCACCAACAGCGGCCAGCCGGCCGTCCGGTGATGCCCCCCGACTTCGTCCACCAGGAACCCCTCAGCGCCCTCCCACGCGTCGATCAACGCGAGGCCGTCGCTCGCCCCCAGAACGAACGCCGCGGTCGCCAGTGCATCGGCGACGGTCGGGTCCTCGGCCAACACGGTCACCTGCGTCAGCCCCCGCGCGGGCATCCCGGTGCGGACGTCGATGATGTGGTGGTAGCGGATCCCGTCCCGCTCGAAGTAGCGCTCGTAATCGCCACTGGTCACGACCACCGCGTCGCTCACGGCGATCGTGCCGAGCAGGTCGGAGCCGCGCGGATCGGCGATCCCGACCTCCCACGCTTCGCCGAATCGAGTGCCCGCCGCATACACGTCGCCACCCGCGTCGATCACGAAGTCGTCGAGGCCCGCAGCTCGGAGAACATCTGCGGCGCGCGCGATGGAGTAGCCCTTGGCGATGCCACCCAGCCCGAGCGCCATGCCCGCGTCGGGTAGGAGCACCGTGCCCGCCGCGCGGTCGACCTCGACGCGCCGATAGTCGACCCGACGTAGCGCCTCGGCGACGGCCCCCGCGTCGGGAACCTCGGCGCACTCGGGCTCGAAGCACCACAGCCCGCGCAGCGCGGCCCACGTGAGGTCGAACGCGCCCCGGCTCGCCACGGAGATGCTCTCGGCGGTCTCGATGAGCCCGATCAACGACGGGTCGACGGCGACCGCCTCACTGCCGGCGGCCGCGTTGACGCGGGACACGTCGCTGTCCGGCTCCCACTCGCTCATGATGCCGATCACCGCGTCGATCGCCGCGAAGGCCCGATCGATGGCGGCCCTCACCTCCGGGTCATCGTCGGCGGCGATCGCGATGCGGACCAGGGTCCCCATCTGGAACCGGGTCTCGACGACCGGGATCAGGGCACGGTCCGCAGCTTCGAGCAAACGTGCTGCCGGCGCCGCGGCGGCCTCGTCGATGGACGCAGCGGTCGGGCCGCCGCACGCCGTACTGGCCGCGAGCGCGGCCGAGAAGAACAGACCTCGGGCCATCGAACCCGACGTCGACGAGAGACTCGAACGCCCCGAGCGGGCCGACCCGCGGCGCCGCATCATGCGCCGGGCTCGTCGGGCCCGGCTGTCGGCGGCACGGGGCGCCAGAGCGCAACGAGAGAGACGATGGCCATGCCGCCGAGAGATATCAACATCGCGATGCCGCTGATGGCGAGAAGCGGCGACCACGACGGCGACACATCGCGGATGAGCCACGGGGCAGCGATGTGTGCACCGATCGCGAGCGCCGCGACGCCGACGACCGCTCCGGTCAGGCGCGGTGGGAGCCCGATGAGCACGAAGACGTGCGCGATCACGAGGAAGAAGAGCGGCATCACGAAGAGATGTCCGTGCGTCGTCTCCAGAAGCCGCCGGGCGTTGATCGGCGTGGCGGCGACGATCGGCCCCGACATGACGTCGGCGCCAGCTTCTCCGGGCGCGAGGGTGACCACGCCGCCGAGGGCCGCGTCGTCGAGTGGGTCGTCCAGACCGCCGAGCTCGAGCGAGGGACCGCCCGGAGCACGGTCGGCGGGCGCCCGGTCGGACGCTGACGGCGGTGGGACGTCGCCGACATCGAGCGCAGCGGAACCGGCGTAGTAGACCGCCGCCGACGCGGGATCGAGCGACGGACCGCCCAGGTACACCAGCGACGCGACGACGAGGGCGACGAGCGCGTAGCCGAGGTAGATGGTGTAGATCAGCCGGCTGCCCGTCGGGAGGCCGGCGAGTCGCCCGGGCCTCCGGCGAAAGGTCCGCACGTCAGCCGACGCCGAGGCGCACGCCCCAGCGCTCGCAGAACAGCGCCACTATCGCGCTCACGCGACGGGCGCCGACCGCGAGCGACCGGCTCGAGATCGTGGCGCCGCTGACGGCGACGATGTCTCGTCCCAATCGAAGGTCGTCGTGCCAGTCGCGACCGACGAATTGCGCGCGGAAGCGTCGATCGCGGATCTCGTCGCCGTAGTGCTCGCGGTAGACGACGACTTCGACCCGGTCGATGACCGACTCCGGGGACAGTCTCACGGCGAAGGTGATGGGCTCGTGCTGCCCCTGCTCCTCGTCGATGACGGCGTATCCGGCGACCTCGTCGCCGACGAGGGCGACGAAGACGGTCCATGTGGATCGCTCGGCCCGGTAACCGAGTCGCCTCTCGAGCACGTCGAGGTCGGTGGTCGCGAGGTCGCCTCGAAAATAGGTGATCCGGTCGGCGTCGGGGAAGAAGTCGACGAGGAGCTCCTCGGTCTCCCAGTAGGTCTGCTGGGCTTGGGCGCCAATGGCCATCGCCAGGACGGCGAGAAAGGCGACCGTGGATATGAGTCGCGCGGGGCGCATTGGGCGGAGGGCTCGAGATCGGAGAGGCGGTGACCGTCGCCCCCTCTTATCGTTGAACATGGGTTTCAATGTCAAGCCAAAAACCCCGACACTCGAGCCTTGATGCCGGCCCGCGTCCACGCCGCGAACCTCGTCAGCAATCCCAATCTTCACACCAGGAGAGACGTCGCACTGCCCGTGATCGAACTGCGTTGACGAGCTGCGATCAACTTGTTAACGCTCGCCCCGCCTTATTGAAAATGATTTTCAACTTCTTTCCACCCCCCAACACAACCGATCGCCATGTCCACATTCGCAGCACGCCTGACCATCGCCGCACTCCTACTTGCCATCCCCAACCTCGCCGCCGCAGATGACCACGCGCCGGTCGTCGACCTTCCGGACGACGCCGTCGACCGAACCGACGACGCAGCCCACGGTACCCCCACCGTCGACACCACCTGGGGACTCGACGAACAGCGCCGCAACATCGCATTCGGGAATACCTCCGTCGGCGGTTATGGCGAGCTTCACTACAACCTCACCATGCCCGAGGGAGAAGGAGACAACGAGTCCGAGATCGACCTGCACCGGCTCGTCATCTTCCTCGCTCACCGCTTCAACGAGGACCTCTCGACCTACATCGAGTTCGAGGTCGAGCACGCGTTCGCCGGAGACGGAGCGCCCGGAGAGGTCTCCATCGAACAAGCCCACGTCGACTACCGGCTCTTCGACGACGCCCTCGCCCTGCGCGCAGGCATGGTGCTCGTCCCCATGGGCATGACCAACCTCTGGCACGAGCCGCCGGTCTTCAACGGCGTCGAGCGTCCTATGGTCGAGAAGGTCATCATCCCCACGACGTGGCGAGAGGCCGGCATCGGACTGTTCGGCGAACCCGCCGACGGCCTGCAATACGAGCTC
>CAZFPM010000075.1:0-22709 GCA_964520965.1 uncultured Myxococcales bacterium | reverse complement strand
GAGCTGCTCCTCGATCTCCATCACCTCCTCGGCCCGCGAGCGCGGGCTCTGCCGGATCGCCGACAGCATCTCCTGGGTGCAGTAGAAGTAGCGCGCGTACGAAGAGGGGATCGCGCCGAGCGCGCGGAGGAATCCCTCGGGATAGGCGATCTCGGGGATATTGGCCGGGCCGGAGACCCCGGCCTCGATCTGGTCGATGAAGCCCGGAAGCACGTCGTTGCCCCGTACGAGCACCCGCCGCACCCAACCCAGGTGATTGAGGCCCACCCAGTCGAGGGCGACATCGGCCGAGCCGACCCCGAGCAGCTTCGCGACCTCCATGTGCATCTCGATCGGCACGTTGCAGAGGCCGACACACCGCTCGCGGCCGTGCCGGAGGAGCGCCTCGGTCACGATGCCCGACGGGTTGGTGAAGTTCAGGATCCACGCGTCCGGACAACGCGCTTCGACGTCGCGGGCGATCTCGAGCACCGCCGGAATCGTTCTCAGAGCCTTGGCGAATCCGCCGACGCCCGTGGTCTCCTGGCCGATCAGCCCGTGGCGCAAGCCGAGCTGGATGTCCTCGTGTCGACCCTCTTGGCCGCCGACCCGTATCTGGATGACGACGAAGTCGGCTCCGTCGAGGGCATCGGCCCGGTCTGCGGTTCCGCGCACGGAGAAAGCGGCCCCGCCAGCGGCGGCCATGCGGGCACAGAACGCGCTCACCGGGCCGACTCGCTCGGGACGTGGATCCTGGAGGACGACCTCGTCGACGCCGAGCGCCGCGCCGCGGGCGACCAGCCCGTGCAGCAGCTCTGGCGTGTATGTGCTGCCCCCGCCGATCACGGCGATCTTCATGTCGGGATCTCCTGGAGCTGTCGTGCGATCCGGTCGGCGGTCTCCGGGGCGGGCCAGGACGATGGAAACGCGGCCGGATCATCCGCGTACAGTCGGTCGAGGGCGAGCAATGCGGCGCCGAGGATCGGCGGCGCGTTGGGCACCCGCGCTTCGGCGGCGGGGAATTCGCGGTGCACCCGGGCCACGAGCGCGTCGCGCATCGCGTCGCTCGCGCCCTTCTGCAACACGGAGCCGCCGAGGACCAGCGGGAATTCTGCGTCGCGATCGAAGAGCTGTCGGGCGACGATCACGGCGGAGAGCCCGAGGTCGTCACCGGCGTGCGCGAGAATGCCGGCCGCCACGACGTCGCCTCCGGCAGCGGCCTCGCAGACCAACGGGGCCAGCTGTCCGACGTCGACGACGCCGGTCGCATCGGCGAGGAAGAAGTCGACGAAGTCGTCGAGCCGGTCGAGTGAGAATCGCTTCATCAACAGCCCGGTCAGCGCCGTCGTCGGCCCCCGGCCGTCGTGTCCGCGGAACGCTGCCCTCAGACCGTCGGTGCCGATCTCCGTGCCGCTGCCGTCGTCGCCGAACTCCCGGGCAAACCCGCCGACCCGCGCCGTCGCGCCGGCGGGACCCGTGCCGACGCAGTTGCTGCCGGTGCCCGACACGACCGCGACACCGACGCCGTCCAGGGTACCGGCGCGGAGGACCAGGTACGTGTCGTTGACGAGGGTCCACGCGCCGTCGGTCGGATCGATGTCCTCGAGGATCCGGACGAGCCGGGTGCGGTCCTTCGGCCGGTCTTCGCCGGAGAGACCGTAGGCCGCGCTGCGAATCGTGAGGCCCCGGGTCTCCGCGGTCCCGGTGAGTTCGTGGCATATGGAACGGTAGGTCGACTTCGCCGTCACGCGCCCGACGGCCTGGTAGTTCGCGGGCCCGCGACGAGCGCGTCCGACGACCTCACCATCGGGGGTGACGAGTACGCCGTCGGTCTTGGTGCCTCCGGCGTCGATTCCGAGTGCCGCGGATCCGGTCATCGTCCTTCTGCGTCAAGCGACGCATATGTCGTAATGCGGGGGCGGGGTGGGCGGCAAGGGCCTGGCGTCCCGGCGCGGTCGGTCGTCGTCGTCGCGCGGACTCGCCGAGCCCGCCGTCGTCTGCGCCCCGTGACGTCTCCGCGACCCAGAGGCTATCATCCGCCGACTCGCTCACGGAGGAGTCATGTCGACGATTCGACTTGCCGTCGCCGGATACGGATATATCGCCCACTACCACGCGCGGGGCATCGCCAACGCCCCAGGAGCGGAGCTGGTCGCCGTGTTGGGGCGCGACGAGGAGAAGCGGGTCGCGTTCGCCGAGCAGCATGGTGCCCGGCGCCACTGCGAGACCGCGGAAGAGCTCTTCGCGACGGGTGACGTGGACGCGCTGGTCATCGCGCTCCCGAACAGCTTCCACGCCCCCCTCGCGCATGCCGCGTTCGACGCGGGCGCCCACGTGTTGGTCGAAAAACCGATGGCGATGAACGCCACGGAGGCCCACGCGATGGTCAGCGCCGCTGCGGTGGCCGACCGTCGCCTGCTCGTCGGACATATGTGGCGCTTCGACCCCCAGGCGATCGCGATCCGCGATGCCGTCGTCGGTGGGGAGATCGGGAGCGTCGTCAAGACGAAGAGCTACGGGATCCACGTGAATTGGGGCCCCGCCGGCTGGTTCGTCGACCCGGCGCTCGCCGGTGGCGGGGCGCTCATCGACATGGGCGTCCATGCGATCGACACCACGCGCTTCATCCTCGGTGACCCGAAGCCGGTTCGGGTCTACGCGCGCATCGAGACCCGCTTCGGCGATTACGCTGTCGACGACTTCGGCGTCATCGTGATCGACTGGGACAACGAGGTGACCTCGATCATCGAGTCGGGCTGGTGGAACCCGCACATGGACGGTCCCGAGGCCTCGACGCAGGTGTTCGGAACCCGCGGATATGCACGGCTCTTTCCCAACGAGATCACGCGGATCCGCCACGGGCAGCCGACGACCGAGACGCTGGAGTTCCCGCCGCGAGCCGAACATTGCGATCAGGCGATCTTCGACGCGCAGATGGCCGCGTTCGTGTCGTCGATTCGCCAGGGAAGCGACACCATCGCCGACGGTCCTGCCGGCGCGACGGTGCTCGAAATCTGCGACGCCGCCTACCGTTCGGCCCGCGAACACGTCGTCGTGAACCTCGACGGCTCGTCGAGCGCCGGTCGATGATCCCCATCGGCGTCGCCATCGTCGATTCGACCCCCGAGATCGGCACCTATCTCGCCGGGTACCCGCGGCGAAAGAGCTCCACGAGCGTCAGAGACCCCCTGCGCGCCTCGGCCGTCGCGTTCGGCGAGACGCCACAGGCGGGGGCGATCTGGTTGAGCCTCGACCTGCTCTTCATGCACGAGACGATGGTGGCGCGGGTGCGCGAGGCCGTCGAGGCGGCCACCGGTGTGCCGTCGGAGCGGACCCTCGTCGCCTGCTCTCATTCCCACTCGTCGCCGCTGTCCTACTCGGGCGCGCCGGCGTCGGCGGTCCAAGAGGCCTACAACGACCGGCTCGTCGAGTGTTGCCGCGAGGCGGCCGCGACCGCATGGGCCGGGCGTCGGCCCGCCGCGATGCGTTTCGTTCGCGGCGAGTCCCGCATCGGCATGAATCGCCGGCTGCCACAGCCCGATGGTTCGATCGACTTCGGCTGGAACGAGGCCGGCTCCCAGGATCACGAGCTGCTGATCGTACGCATCGTCGACCAGGACGACGAGCCTGTCGGGACCCTTGTCAATCATCCGTGTCACGTGACCGTTCTGCCGCCGAAGAACCTCGCCATCTCTGCGGATTGGGTCGGCGACATGCGCCGGACGGTCGAGGAGGGAGACGACGGCGTGCCGTGCGTGTTCGTCCAGGGCGCGTGCGCGGACATCAACCCCCACTACGACTGGTACTCCGAGGATGACTCGGCGGCGGCCGCGCGCATCGGCGCGACGATCGGGCGCTCGGTCCTCGACGCATTGGCCGGTCCTTTCGAGGCGGTCCCGGACGGCCCGGTGCTCGCGGCGGTCGACTCGGTGCGTCTCGGGCTGACCCCAGAGGTGCGTCGGGGCCGGGAGCTTCCCTACTGGCGCGGGATTCTACGCAAGGTGCCGCTCCCCCGTATTCTGGTCGACCGTCTGCTCGACTCGCGGTTCCCCTGGCGGACGGCGGTCCGGCGGAACGAGGCCGGCCGCTGGGAGGTTCCCATCGCCGTGCAGGCTTTCCGCATCGGCGGCCTGGCGCTCGGCGCGCACGGGTCCGAGACCTTCCACGAAACCGGCAAGGCCGTGCGCCGTTCGGCGCCGACGCCGTTTGCCCTCTTCGCCGGCTATTCGAACGGCATGGTGGGCTACGTCCCCACTGCTGCTGCTGCTGCGCTCGGCGGCTACGAAGTGGACACGACGCCCTATCTGTACCGGCTGCCGGGGCGCTTCGCTGCCGACAGCGAGGAGCGTGCGCGGTCGCGGGTGGAGCAGATGCTGGGAGTGCTGTGGTTGGACGACGGGCGCGGTCACGACGTGTAACCGACGTCCGGAGCGCGCGTCGGGCGCGCTGATCCGGTGGAGGATCGCAACGCCCGGTCGACGCACGAAGAGTCGCCGACCGGGCAGCGGACCCGACACCATTGTCGAATCTTGCCCGGCCGGCTTCCCGTCCGTCGCGTTGCCCTTGCACCGACGCACATGGTGCTCGCCTATTCACGCCGACCGTGATCTTTTCGGGCAACGATCGCGCATGACGGCCGACCAATCCTGAAGCAATGGCGCTCGACGAACAGATCAATGGGGTCTTCGGTCCTGACGGCCTGCTGGCGGGCTCGCTGCCGGGGTACGAGGAGCGGGCGTCGCAGGTCGAGATGGCCAGCGCCGTGGCCGGGGCGTTCGAAGGCGGGAACCGTGTGGTGGTCGAGGCCGGCACGGGAACGGGGAAGACGTTGGCGTACCTGGTCCCGGCGATCCTGAGCGGCAAACGCACGATCATCTCGACGGCGACGAAGAACCTGCAGGAGCAGATCTTCCACAAAGACCTGCCGCTGCTCGCGCGGGTGCTGCCCAAGCCCTTCGAGGCCGTGTACCTCAAGGGGCGGCAGAACTACCTCTGTCTGTGGCGATGGGAGGAGTTCAGGGCGGAGCCTCGATTCCGCCGCAAGGACGACGTGCACTGGTGGCCCGCGGTCGAACGATGGGCCGAGACTACGTCGAGCGGCGACCGGGCGGAGATCCGGGAGCTGCCCGACGACTGGCCAACGTGGTCGGATCTCTCGATGGGCGCCGATGGGTGCCTCGGACGCGAGTGCGCCTGGCACGCCGATTGTCACGTGATGCGGGCTCGGCAGGCCGCCCAGGAGGCGGACCTGATCGTGGTCAACCACCACCTCTTCTTCGCCGACCTGGCGATCCGGACCCGAACCGACGCCGAGCTGCTTCCGCCGTACGAGGCCGTCGTGTTCGACGAGGCGCACAACCTGGAGGAGGTCGCCTCGACCTATTTCGGCATCCAGGTGTCGAACCACCGCTACGCCGACCTCTTCGGCGACGTGAAGGGCTTCTGTGCGCGGGAGAACGCGCTGGACACCGAGATCCGCCGCGCCCTGGCAGACTCCCGTGACCGCATGCGAGCGTTCTTCGGAGCGGTCGAGCGCGCGCTCCCGGCCGGCGAGAACCGGGTAGACGCCTCGGAGGTGCTCGACGGACCCGAGGCGGAAGAGATCGTCGAGTGCCTCGGTCTCCTCGAAGAGCGCATGTCGACGTTGGCCGCGCGCCTGAGCGGCCGTGCGACGTTGGGCGAAGGGGGGCGCCGGCTGGTCGACCGGATCGACGTCCTGGTCACCGAGACGTCGATGCTCGTCGAGCGGGATGCTGACGACATGGTCTATGTCGTCGAACAGCGAGGCCGTGGCTCGTTCCTGAGCGCCTATCCGATCGATCTGCGGCCCGTATTCGAAGAGCTCCTGTACTCGACGTGCGCGACCCAGATCTACACGTCGGCCACGCTGGCGACGGACGGGAACTTCCGGTTTTTCCGCAGCCGCATGGGATTGCCGGACGACACGCGGGACCTGCGTCTGGAGCCGGTCTTCGATCACATGGAGCAGTCGATTCTCTTCGTGCCGGAAGACCTGCCGGATCCGAGCACTCGAGACTTCGTGGCTCAGGTCGTGCCGACGATGGAGCGCCTCGTGAATCTGTGTGACGGGCGGGCATTTCTGCTCTTCACGAGTCACCGGAACATGAACGAGGCGTTCCGCCTGCTGGCTCCCCGGCTGTCACAACCGACGTTGATCCACGGCCAGATGAGCCGGACGGCGTTGTTGGAGGCATTTCGCGCGGACACCCGCTCGGTGCTCTTCGCGACCCAGTCGTTCTGGGAGGGAGTCGACGTGCAGGGGGAGTCGTTGTCGCTGGTGATCATCGACAAGCTTCCGTTCGCGAGCCCGGGAGATCCGATCCTCAAAGCGCGGCTGGGCCACATCGAGTCGCGCGGTGGCAACCCGTTTGGCGAGTACCAGGTGCCGAGCGCGGCGATCAGGCTGAAGCAGGGGTTCGGTCGGCTGATCCGTCACCGGACGGATTTCGGGATCATCGCGATTCTCGACGGCCGCCTGGTGCGGCGTTCGTACGGTCGTCGGTTTTTGAAATCGCTTCCCCGGGCGCGTCGGTCTCAAGACATCGAGGTGGTGGAGCGCTGGTGGAGATCTCGGCGATCGGAGGGCGATGACGCGCGGAGTCAAGCTGCGCCGCAACCCACTGAATTAGCACGGGAACAGGTCGCTGAATGAGCATTCACCTGACGCGCTGAGTCAAGCCGTTGACGGCGGAAGTCAATGCAAGTCGACCTGTTTGTCCCTAGAATTGTCTTCGTCACGACAACCTGCCCGCAATCCAGCCAGGCCTTGGTGCGGCGTAGCCGCGGGTTGGCGTGTCGCCTACCTGAGATCCCCCCAATCTCCCCCCACGGAACCTTTCAAATACCCTCCGTGACGCGCCGTCCTCGCCTGTTTGAGGACGGCGTCTTGCCTTTTGAAAGCGGCGGGGTCCGGGGGTGTCGGCGGGTCGCGCATGGGACGATGTTCGGCAGACCATGTCCGTCAGGCCCGAACGCGAGTCACGTAAGCGATTTCCGCACCGGGCCCTGCCCCTCGGCCCGTAGCGAGGCTGAGCTTCCCGTACCCCGACCTCTTGGAAAATCCGCAGGACTTTCCAAGGCGGAAGGTGCAGGAAACTCAGTTTCCTACTGGGGTCTTGGGGCAAAGCCCCAACCTAGCCTCTCTCTCCGACGAGTCCTCTCTCTCCGACGAGTCCTCTCTCTCCGACGAGTCCTCTCTCTCCGACGAGCCCTCTCTCTCCGACGAGCCCTCTCTCTCCGACGAGTCCTCGCAGGCTCGGAGCGATGCGGCGGATGTTGGCGACCGGGAGCCGCTCCAGCGCGCCCGAAGAGAGCAACGCGTCGCGATCTTCCAGGCGCGCATCGTCGATGCTCATCGTGCCGCCCATGTCGGCCGGATCGACGTCGTCGCCGAGCTGCTGGGCGATGCCGAAACCGGCGTCGACACACACCCGCCCCTCGGGGCCGTAGCCGCACGTCCAGCCCGGGCCATCGTCGAACGACGGGTTGTCCGGGGAGTTCGCCTCCAACACGAACCCGGCGGAGTCGGCCAGGTGGGAGCACGACCGGTTGGCACCGTCATCGACGCAATCCCAGTCGATGGTCGTCGCGGCGGCGTCGAACCCGGACTCGGCGCCGGCCGTCGGTGCGGCCGCATCGAAATCGACGTCGTCGTCCGTTCGTTGTTCCCGACCCCGGATCAGGTCGCGGACGTCGTGGGCGAGCGATGCGCATGCCGGGGCGACGCGACCGAGCTCGATCTCGAACGTCGGCTCGCCGGACTGGGGCTCCGCGTCCGCCGACGGCAGGGTGTCCAACGGGGCGTTGCAGTGCGTGCCGGTCTCGTCGTCGACGCAGTCCCATCCGGCGTCGACGACAGGCCCGTCGGTGCGGATGCAGATCCGCTCCGAGTCGGGCCCGCTTTCGCACGCCCACGGAGACTCGCCGCCATCGTCGACATCGTCGGTGGTCTGTCCGCACAGCACCGAGGGGCGTGCGTCGACCGGGGCGACCGGATGTTCGCCGTCGAGGAGTACGCCGACCCGTGCGTTGCCGAAGACCACGGACTCATCGATGTCGACGCGCGTGTCGGTGGTCGTGAAACCACCACCCTGCTCCCCTTGTGCCGCAAGACCGTGAGCGACGACGAGTCCGTCGCCCCAGATCGTGTCATCGAGGGGGGCGCTGATCGCGTCGCCGAGCACGCAGCGGTCGAGGATGACGTGCCCGGCGTCGAGGAAGACGGTGTTGGCGCCGGCGTTGCGAATCAGGATCGTGTTGCCGAGCTCCGTCGAGGCCTCGTCGGGGCGCTCGCTCGTGCCCTGCACCCACAGCCCGACATCGGCGCCGTCGGCGATCCACGCCTCGTCGAAGGTAGCCCGAGCGTTGTCTTGCAGCACCCCGAGCCCGGCGACCGTCGTGACGAGAAGGTCTTCGGTAGCGAGCGCAGTGCCGTCGGTGATCACGACCCCGACGCTCTCCGCCGAGCTTCCCGTGGCCGAGATGTCGGCGACCTCTATGCTGCGGAGCGTCAGGCCGGGACTCGCATCGACCAGCACGCCGACTCCGGCCCCGTCTCGGATCAAGCCGTTGTCCCAGCGGCCGGTGGTGTGGAGGAGTCCGACGCCGACGCCGACGAACCCGGAGACATCGACGTCGTCGAGGTCGACGATCGTCGAGCGGCTGTCCTGACCGACGATCAGCACGCCGGCATGGAGCCAGCTCTGGTGCCAGTCGGCCGGTGGCCCGGGTTCGCCTGCCGGTTCGTTGGCGGCGGTGATGGAGACGTCTTGCAGCCGCACGGAGGTAGCGTCCTCGACGACGATGCCGTATCCGGCGCCGACATCGAGGTCGACGGCTTCGATCTCCACGCTCCCCCGGGAGCCGACGATGGCAGCCGTGGCGGCCCCATCTCCCGCGGCGATCTCCACGTTTCGTACGGTCGTGGGCGCGCTGTCGGAGCCCCCGACGAGGCGAAGGGCGGCGCCGGCTTCGGGAACGAGCACGGTGCCCGCGACGCCTTGGACGGCGACGCCGGCCGGGACGGCGAAGCTGCCCGGGAACGATGCCGCACAGAGCCGCACCGTGTCACCGGACGTCGCGTTTCCGAGCGCAGCGTGGAGCGCATCGGCAGAGCAGACCTCTGCTCCGGGGTCCGTCGGTTCGCCGTCGATGCAGGCGGCGAGCGCGAGGAGAGCGAGGATGAGGGGCGTGGCGTTCTTCTTCATCGTTCCGATCGCCTGTCGCGACGTGAGGAGTGTGCGTCGTGGAGAGGGCCTGCACGGCGCGTGCCACGCATCCTGTCCCCAACGATCTTCCGTGGCAACCATGACGCCTGCGCTTGCCGGGTGCCGGTTCAGGCTTTGGCGGTCAGGCGCTCCGCTCGCTCGGTACAGACGGCGAGCTTCTCCGCATTGCCGAGCCGCTGCCACTGGTCGCGGGCGATCTCGACGACGCTCATCGCACGCCCTGCTTCGCCGTCGGTCTCCAGCAGGTCGGCGCAGAGCTCTGCGGCCTCGGCGATGTCGGCGTCGACCATCGAAGTCTCTTCGAGCGCCCGCGTCGCGGCCTGGAGCGTGACGTCGAGCGTTTGGAGGTCGCGGGCGGCGGCGATGCAAGGGAGTAGATGGACGAGAATCCACGCGCGGAAGCCGGGGTTTTCCACGTCGGCGAGCGCTCGGCTCAGCTCGATGCGAGCATCCGAGTAGCTGCGTCGCAGAATCAGCGTCAGCGCGAGGTTCAGCCGGGGGATGATCGCGTCGTGGGAGCCGACGCGGTGCATCGTCTCGAGGGCGGATCTGTACATCTCCTCGGCCTGGTCGAGGTCGCCGGTGTGCCGGGCGACCTCGGCGAGACCGTTGACGAACTCGGCGAGCTGGTGGGGGTTTCCGATGCGCTCGGCGATCTCCTTTGCCTCCTGGTAGTAGGCCCGCGCTCGCTCCCACTCGCCCCGATTGCGGTAGGCGTTGCCGAGTCCATAGAGGCAATCGGCGACCTCTCCCTCGTCGGAGAGGGTCCAGAAGACGTTCATCGCCTTCTCGTAGCAGGCCACCGCCCGGTCGAAGTGCCCCTGCTCGCGCGCGGTCACGGCGACGGCGCGGAGCGCCTGCGCGCGACCGTGGAAGTCGTCGAGGGTTTCGAACATGCCGAGCGCCTCGAACGTGAGGCGCTCGGCGGTCGTGAAATCGCGGCGCAGGCGCGCGATGTTTCCGAGGATGGCGAGAGATTGAGCGCGCGCCGGGTAGAGCTGATGTCGATCCGCCATTTCGCGGGCGAACTCGGCGAACGTCTGCGCGTCGTCGAGCTCCCATTGGCGGCGATGCACCTGCGCTCGCATCAGGATTCCGTCGACACGACTCGAATCTTCGAGGGGTGACGACAACTTCGCGAGCGCGTTCTCGTGCTCGTCGAGCAGGGTGTGTGCTTCGGCGTACTCCCCGAGGCGCACGCGGTCGCGAGCGGCTTCCAGCAGGGGAGCGAGGGCCTCGGCCCATCGGCAGGCGGCCAGCAGGTGGCGTGCCACGCGGTCGGCGACGGTGACCTCGGTCGCGCCGTAGTGGGTCCGAAGCGCGTCGGCGCAGATGCCGTGGATGTCGGCGCCGTCGCCTTCGATCTCGGCGCCGCGAAGCAGAGTCTCCCGAAACATCGTGTGCCCGAAGGTCCACCCGTACTCCCCGAGGATCGCCAGGCCGGCCGTGACGAGTGTGGTCTCGAGGGCGACCGGGTGTTCGAGGCCGGCGATCTCCAGCGCGGCCGACAACTCGTCGCGGTCGACCTGGTGGCCGAGCGCGGCCGCGATACGCAATGCGCGGAGCCCCGGAGCCGACGCGCCGCCGACGATTCGCTGCACGCGCTGCGTCCAGAGGGCGTACAGGTCGTCGGGGAGATGGACGTCGGCGCCACGAGCCAGGCGGAAGCCGTTTCGCGCGGGTTCGAGGAGCCCCCGCTGCACCCAGTCGCCGACCAATTGGACCGCGAAGAGCGGGTTGCCGGCAGCGCGTTTCCGCACCGCGGTCGACAAGCGGCCGGTCAGGAAGAGCAGCTGCTCGACCAGCGCCCGGAAGTCATCGTCCGGCAAGGGCCCGACGTCGATGCTGACGACTTCATCCTCGTCCTGGAGCGTGTCGAGCAACGCACGCTCGATCATCCGGTCGGCCAGCGCCTCGTTCTGGGCCGTGAGGACGAACACGATCGGCGCGTCGCGCGCGTCGTCGGCTTCCAGCACATAGCGCACGAACGAGAGGCTATCGGCGCCCCACTGCACATCGTCGAGCCAGACGACGACCGGGCGCTCGTACGAAGCGCGGACGAGCTCCCGAGCAGCGATCGCGAACCGCTCGTTGTTCGAGGCGAATCGCACACGCTCCACCCCACCCAACGGCTCGGCGTCGGTGCGCCCGGCCGGGTGGGCGATCTCGGCCAGGCTCCGGACCTCGTACTCGTCGATGATGCCATCGTCCCGGAGCACCGCGCGAATGCGCTCGACGGTTTCGTCGTAACTCAGACCCCCGACACGGAAGCGATGGCCGACCAGCCGGGACAGGCCCTGGCGGGGAGCACCGGCGGGATCGTGGCCGGCGATCAGGGCTTGGGCGGCGCCGCATTCGGCGGCTGTGGTGCACAGCCACTCGGCCAGGCGCGATTTTCCGTATCCCGAGGGTCCCTGGAGCACCACGGCCCTCGCACCGCCGTCGGCCCTCGCGCTGCCGACGACCCCCCACAGCGACGAGCGTTCCTGGTCGCGGTCGACGACGGGGATGGCGCGCAGACCGTAGAGACCCAGCCCGGCGCCGAGGAGAAGGGCGCCGGGCGCACGCTCGGTGGCTTGCCGCCAGTTGTCCGGGAAGGGGGGCAGGTCGTCCGAGAACGACCGGCGCGCTTCGCGGCGACGCGGAGGAGACTCCATCTCGGAGCCGGTCGACGGCCTTTCGGGCGTTGGCGTGATTCGCTCGGCGGACTCCACGAGCGTCTCGACTACGGTGGCCCGGTCCGGGGGCTCGAGCGAAGCATCGCTCGGCACGCCGAGGGGCGTGGTGGCGACCGGCGGCGGGTTCCCCGCCAGCGGCTGGAGCTCGGGCTCGACCGTGCCGTAGTCGAGCACCTGGTTGTCGACGCATTGCAGCGCCCACAGTGCATCGGCGGCCGACTGGAACCGGTCTTGGTGGCGCTTCTCCAACAGCCGGGCGACCCAGCTGGAGAATCCGTCCGGCACGTCGAAGCGCGGCCGCATCGGCGGTACGGGCACCCGCAGGTGTTTGACGGCGAGCTCCATGGGGACCTCGGCCTCGAAGAGTGGTTCGCCGCAGACGAACTCCCAGGCCATGACTCCCAGCGCGTAGAGGTCGGTCCAAGGGCCGAAGTCGAGCCAGCGCGCCTCGACCTGTTCGGGCGCCATGTACGCTGGCGTCCCCACGATCACCTCCAGAGCGGCGCCGGTGTCGCCACTGGTCGGATCGCTGAACCGGTGCGTCGAGTAGGCGAGGCCGAAGTCGGTGAGGCGCAGCTGCCACACCGGCTGCGTCTCGAAGAGGAGGATGTTCCCTGGCTTGAGGTCGAGGTGGACGATACCCCGGGAGTGGGCGTGGGCGAGGGATTGGAGCGTTCGCACGAGGACGGTTGCCGTCGCGTCCCACGTCATCTGGCGCAGTCGTCGGTCGAGGGAGCCGTGCTCCGCGAAGTCCATGACCAGGTAGGGTGACGCGGCGACGAGCTTGCCGCGCGACGCCTTCCCGGCGTTCTCAGGAATGGTGCCGAAATCGAAGACGGGCACGATGCCCGGATGGTCGAGCCGGGCGACAGCCTGCACCTCGGCGCGAAACGCGTCGTAGTACTCGGGGACGCGCGCCCGCTCCTGCGTCATCACCTTGACCGCGATCGGCCGCCCGGTCGGGGCGTGTTCACCACGCCAGATCTCCCCGAAACCGCCAGTGTTGATCTTTCGGTCGAGCCGGAAGGGCCCGATGTCGATGGGCATGCCGAAGGGGGAGCGGACGGACGCGACCGCCTGATTGTAGTCAACCGGTCTCCGCTGGCCACTGTCGTGGCACGGCCGGGCCGCGAAGGGTGCGATCCAACGGGTGGTGGGTCATTCCCGTTCGCCCCGAGGAACAGGCGAAGCCCGTGTCTCGAAAGGCCTCCGCGGTGGGGTTCGAGACGCGGCCCGCTCACATCGTTCGCGTTCCGCTCCTCACCCCGAACGGTCGTAACGCTGGTCGGGCTCGTTGCCACCGATCGGATCAGGGGGCGTCGAGCCGTTGTCGGACGCCCTCGATCTTCGCCGGCACGGTCTCCGCGACGTCCTCGTCTCGCTCGCCGACGGTCTCCATGGCGCGTTCCCAGGCGCTGATCGCGCCTTCGAGATCGCCGAGCTCCAGGCGGATGTCCCCGAGGTGGTCCCAGAGGATCGCGTTGTCTTCGACGAGCTCGACCGCGCGGAGCTGGACCTCGAGCGCCTCTTCGAATCGCTCCTGCCGGAAGAGCACCCAGGCCAGCGAGTCGAGGATGTTCCCGTCGTCGCCGCGCAGGAAGAGCGCCTCTCGGATGTAGACCTCGGCCTGCTCCAGGTTCACACCGAGCTCGGCCCACGTGTAGCCGACGTAGTTCAAGGCATCGAAGTTGGCGTCGTCGAGCACGAGGATGCGCTCCATCAGCTCGACCGCCAGCGCGTAGTCTTCGATGCCGTTGGCCGTCCACGCGAGCGTGGTCAGGGTCACCGGGTTGTGGGGCCGGAGCTCGGCCGTGACGGCGATGAACTCCCGGACCACGTCGGGGCGTGTCAGACGTCGGAGCTCGAAGGCCGTGGCGGGGAGCGTTCTTCGCGAACCCGAGACCTGGGCGGCGAGTCGGGCCAGTGCGTCGCGGGTCTCGTCGTCGAGTGGGCTGCCCGCAGACCGTCCCCGATCGGTGAGCTGGGTGAGTCGAACGTAACAGGGCCAATGCTCGCGAAATCGGCGCGAGCACGCGTCGGCCGCCGCGGCGGCCTCGTCCCACGCCTCGATCTCGGAGAGGATCTCGACCTGTCGGGCGGCATCACGCGGATCGCCACCGGGCAGCTCCGCGGCCTGCCCATAGGCGTCGGCCGCCGCCCGGCGCTCGTCGGCGAGGTCCATCGACATCGCCAGGGCCTGCCACGAGGCCGGCTCGTCGTCGTGGTGCGCGACCCAGGTCTCCGCGGCTCGCGCTCGTGCTTTGCGGTCGCCGATCTGGTCGGCAAAGGAGACCCAGGCAGCGAAGAACTCGCCGGGCGCGTCGCTCGGGTCGAGAGCGTCGAACACCCCGATGGCGTCGTCCGGTCGTCGGTCTGCGCGCAGGAGATCGGCGCGCAGCGGGGCGATCTCCCACGGCGTGGTTCCCAGATCTTCGGCCTTCTGGCAGGCGAGAAGCCCCTCTTCGGCCCCCCCGTCGACCCTGGAGAGGAGCGCCGCGAGGCGAAGGTGCAACAGGGCGACGGTCGCATCGGCAGAGATCGCGGTCCTCAGCTCCTCAGCGGCGGCCTCGTTGTCTCCCCCGGCGGTCAACAGCTCGGAGTGGAGGAACGCCTCGTATGCCGCCGGGTGGGCGCGACCATGAGGCGGATGCGCTCCGTCGGTGTCGTCGGGCACCGGAGTCGGGCCGCCACAGGCGACGACCGCGAGCAGCATCGCGGCAGGCAGACACGAGCGGCGGACGCCGATGCGCGGCGAGGCCGTCACCATCGGCGGCTCACGAGAGCTCGCCGCAGAGCGCTTCGACCTCGTCGATCGCCTTCGGGACACCATCGGTGAGGATCAGGGGCTCGCCGTCGGTCACGACGACGTCGTCCTCGATGCGCACCCCGATTCCGCGGAACTCCTCCGGCACGGTCTCGTCGTCGGGGGCGATGTAGATGCCCGGTTCGATCGTCACGACGGTGCCCGGGACCAGCGGCTCGCCGACGTCTTCCTCGACGAGATAGACCCCGACGTCGTGCACGTCCATGCCGAGGTAGTGGCCGATTCCGTGCATGTAGAAGCGCTTGTAACTCTCGTCCTCGATCAGGGCGTCGACATCGCCGGAGAGCAGCCCGAGATCGACCATTCCCGTCGTCAGGTGGCGCACGGTGTGGTCTTGGATTTCGTGGTTCGATGTGCCGGTTCGAACCTCGGCGATGGCGGCGACCTGGGCGTCGAGAACGAGCTGGTAGACGGCGCGCTGAGGTCCGGAGAACCGGCCGCCCACCGGCCAGGTGCGGGTGATGTCCGCGGCGTACCAGTCGAGCTCGCAGCCGGCGTCGACGAGCAGGAGCTCGCCGTCTTGCATCCGCCGGTCGTTCTCGACGTAGTGCAGGATGCAGGCACCGGGTCCGCTGGCGACGATGTTCGTATATGCCGGCGCGTAGGCGCCGTTGCTTCGGAAGACCCCGTCGATGATCGCCTCGACCTGGTACTCCCACGCGCCGGGTCGCGTCGCGCGCATCGCCTCGACGTGGGCGCGAGCCGAGATGTCGGCAGCGCGCGACATCAGCGCGATCTCGTCAGCGTCCTTCTCCATGCGCATCCGGTGCAGGATCGGCCGCGGGTCCTGGATGATGTGGGGCGCCCGGTCGGGCTTCTTGCGGGTCGCGCGGAGAGAGCTGACGAGGCCCAGGAGGCGGCTGTCGAACGCCGGATCCTCGCCGAGTGGGTAGAAGAGCCGCTCGCGTCCGGAGAGGTATTCCGGCAACCGCTCGTCGAGCTCGTCGATGGGGAACGCGGCGTCGGCGCCGAAACGTTCGACGGCGCCCTCGGGACCGTGGCGATAGCCGTCCCAGATCTCCTTCTCGGGGTTTCGCGGTCGGACGAAGAGCACGACGCGATGCTCGGGATGTTTCGGTGCGAGGACGAGGATGGCATCGGGCTCGTCGAACCCGCAGAGGTAGAGGAGGTCGGACGAGGGTCGATAGCGGTACGCGGTGTCGTTGCTGCGCTGTCGTTCCGGGGCCGCGACGAGCACCAGGACGCCGTCGCCGAGACGGTTCATCAACTGTTCGCGTCGGCGGGCGTAGTCCATGTCTTCCGGGGTCGGGGAGAGGAGGCCGCCCCTGCAATACATGGGAGCGGCTCCGGGCGGCAAGCTTGCCGATCGGCGCAACATCCTTCCAACATCCTCCCAACATCCTTCCCAACGCGCGCGCGTGCGAGCTACAACCGCGGCACGAGACGCACTGTCATGAGCAACCTCGCGCGGAACCCGGATCGCGCGTCGCCAGGAGCACGACATGGTCAAACTCTGCCGCAAAATGGCCGGTTCGAGCTGGTTCCAGAACTTCATCACCGGCGTCATCGTATTCGCCGCGATCCTGGTGGGAATCGAGACCTATCCGCACATGGCGGGGGCCTACCACACGCCCATTCACTGGCTGAACCAGATCATCCTCGGCATCTTCATCTTGGAAATCCTGGTGAAGATGGCCGCCGAGTCGCCCAAGCCGTGGAACTACTTCCGGGACCCGTGGAACGACTTCGATTTCTTCATCGTCGCGGCCTGCTTCATTCCGGGCGCCGGCCAGTACGCGATCGTGCTGCGACTGCTGCGGCTGCTCCGCGTGCTGAAGCTCCTCAACGCGATCCCGAAGCTGCAGATCCTGGTCGGAGCGCTGCTCAAGAGCATCCCTTCGATGTTCTACGTGTCGTTGCTGCTCTTCCTACTCTTCTACGTGTACGCCGTCGCTGCCGTCTTCCTCTTCGGCATCACCCCGGAGGGCGGGCCGGGGAACGACCCGCTGCACTTCGGAAACCTGCAGACCTCGTTGTTGTCGCTCTTCAGGGCGGTCACGCTCGAGGACTGGACGGACATCATGTACATCCAGATGTACGGGTGCATGGAGTATCCGTTCCCGTCGCTTCCCAACGGGCCGGTGTGTACCGAGGAGACCGCGCAGGCGAATTGGTGGCTCGGCTTCGGCTTCTTCGTCAGCTTCGTGCTGCTCGGTACGATGATCATCCTCAACCTCTTCATCGGCGTCATCATGAACGGCATGGAGGAGGCCCAGGCCGAGGCCGAGGAGATCACCGAGGCCGCACGGCGCGAGGAACGCGGGGAAGACGTGGCGACCGTCGAGCACGACGTCTTCGAGATCGCGCAACAGCTCGAGACGCTGCAGGAGCGCGTCGCGCTTCTCAAGATCAAGCTCCGGGACCACGCCGGTTGAACTCGGGCTCGGGCCTGCCACGACGGGTCGACCGGACCGGTGCGACGGCGACCGAAACCGGTGCCGCGGCGCGTTATTTCGCGCCTTGACCCCCATTGAGGCACCCCATACCTTGTGCGCGCCTGTTCGGCGCCGCGTATCTGTACACGTAGACCCGCCCGGAGACTCCACGTGCGCTCATCGGTTCTGCTCGCACTTCTGTTGCTCGCGAACCTCGGCGCCGCGTGCGTCGAGCCCGAACCCGACCCGGACGAGATCCGAACCGTGACCGAGACCGTCGTCTACGGAGACGACAGCCGGCTCGATTGGTACGCGCACCCCGACGAGCAGCTGCGGGAGCTGACCGCGAACGCCATTGCCGCGATGGTGAGTGAACGGACCCTCGACACCAGCGATCCGAACGACGTGCGGATGTCCGGCCAGACGCACGGCGACGCCTACAACCTCTGCCCCGACGAGCGTTTCGGTGACCAGCCCACCGGTGCGAGCTGCTCGGGAACCCTGGTCGATGACGACCTCGTGCTGACCGCCGGACATTGTGTCTCGGGCGGTTGCGACGGCGTCTTGTGGCTGTTCAACTACCTGTACGAGGACGAGGGCGAGCTGCGCCCGATGACGTCCGATGATGTCTTCGCGTGCGAGGAGGTCATCGTCCAATCCGGCGGCGGCGGTGTCTGGGGTGGCGGTGATGGTGGCGCCGACTACGCGATCGTCCGCCTCGACCGACCCGCGGCGCCGCGCTTCGAGCCGGTCGAGTTCAACTTCGAGCAATACCCGGTCTCGGAAGGCGATCCGTTGGCGATGGTCGGCTTCGGAAGCGGGTTGCCGGCCAAGCTGGACGACGGCGGCGTGGTGTTGACCGCACCGACGAACAGTCGGAGCTTCGTGTTCACCGGGACGGTCGACGCCTTCGGCGGCAACTCCGGGTCTGGTGTGTTCGACGAGCAATACAAGGTCGTCGGGATCCTGGTGTCCGGGGAGACCGACTACGACTTCCGGGGCGGATGCACGCGCGTCGCCGAGCTGCCGGAGTCCGGCGGTCCCCAGGGCGGCGAGTCGATGACCTACGCCTTCCTCGCGCTCCAGGATCTCTGTGGCGGCGGCTACCCGAGCGAGCGCCTGTGCGGCATCGCCGGCGAGTGCGGAGACGGCATCTGCTCGATCGGCGAAGACGTCACGACCTGCGCGGAAGATTGCATGGGCACGGGAGCGCCCGCCGGGTGGACCTGCGACCCGGACTTCCACGGGGGGCGCGACGGGTGCGATTGCGAGTGCGGCATCTACGACCCCGACTGCGACGACGAGCGGCAGGAGCTCTTCAACTGCCGTCCTGGCGAGTACTGCGACGAAGAGGGGCATTGCGCCGAAGGCGACGACTCCACCGTGCCGCCCGAGCCGGAGATTCCGGACGCGTGGGCCTGCCCCGCCGACTTCTTCGACGCGAACGACGGCTGCGACTGCGACTGCGGGGCCTACGATCTCGACTGCGACGACCCGGAGCAAGACGTCCTGAACTGTGGCCCCGGCGAAGATTGCGACGAGCTCGGCGAGTGCATCGAGATCGACGACCCGGAGCGTCCGGAGGACCCCGAAGATCCGGAGGACCCCGAAGACCCGGTCGTCGCGGACGGGGACTTCGGCTTCGGTGACATCCTCGGCGGCCTCGGCGGAGGCGGAGGCGGCAAGAGGGGATGCAGCGCAGCGAATGGCACGGCGGCGCCGGGATCCCTGTTGGCGCTCCTCCTCCTGGGCCTGGTTCGTCGACGCCGTTGACTCCGCGTTCGCGGGGCATGAGAGTCCGAGCGCCCCGACCCAACCCACGCGATGAACGACCCGATCCCAGCGCACGGCACGGTTGCCGTCTTCGGCCTTGGCGCATCTGGCGTCGGGGCTGCCCAGCTGCTGAACGCGCTCGGAAAGCAGGTGGTCGCGAGCGACGACCGGACGGCGTTGACTCCGGGTCTGCCCGACGAGGTCGAGGTGCGCCTCGGCGGCCTCGACCCTGGCGAAGCGACCGCCGTCGTACTCTCGCCGTCGTTGAATCCCGAGTGGCCCGAGAACAAGGAGAAAGCGGCGCTCGCGCCTCTCTGGGAGCGGTGGCGGGCGGGCGAGATCGCGGTCTGGTCCGAGGTCGAGCTGGCGATGGCCGCGTTCGACGGGGCCGTGCTGACCGTCGGCGGCACCGACGGGAAGTCGACGACCGCAGCCATGGCGACAGCGCTGTTGCGAGCGTCGGGGCACCGCACCCTGCTCGGCGGGAACTCCTGGACGGCCCTCAGCACCGTCGTGTCGGACGAGGGTGCGGACGCGACCCACGCGGTCGTCGAGGTCAGCGCGTTTCAGCTCTGGGAGCCGCATCGGATGCGTCCGTCGGTGTCGATACTCACGAACATCGCGCCCGACCATCTCGACCACTACGCCGCCGACGAGGACTACGTCGCGGCGAAACTCCACATCCACCGCAACCTGGGCGCGGACACGGCGGCGGTCCTGCACGCCGGAGACGCGCGCCTCGCCGCGGCCGGTCGGGGTTTGCGCGAGTCCGGAGTTCCGACCCTCGGATACAGCATCGATCCGCCGGGCGCCGATTCCGGCTGGCACGGTCGGGCGTGGGTCGACGGACGGAGCCTCGAGGTCGAAGACGCCGCCGGCTCCCTCGAGGTCCCCATCGAATGCCTGCGCGTCCCCGGATCGCACAACCGCAAGAACGCGCTCGCCGCGTTGCTCGGAGTCCGGCGGCTGCTCGGGTCGGAGAGCGCGTCGCTGACCGCGGAGACCGCGCAGCGTGGCCTCGGCGGGTTCACGGGCCTGCCCCATCGGCTCGAGTTCGTCCGCGAGCTCGACACGGTCAGGTACTTCGACGACTCGAAGGCGACCAACGTCCATGCCGCAGTCGCCGGGATCCGGTCGATGGATCGGCCGCTGGTCGCGATCGTGGGCGGGGTCGACAAGCGCCTCGACCTCGGCCCCTTCATCGACGCGCTGGCAGATCACGCCCGCGCCGTCGTCGTCATCGGGGAGTTGCGCCCGCGCTTCTTGGAGGAGAGCCGCGGTCGAATCCGCGTGGTGCGCGAGGCGGACGACCTGGAGGGCGCGGTGTCGCTTGCCCGCGCGGAGAGCTGGCCCGGTGATGCGGTCGTGCTCTCGCCCGGGTGCTCGAGCTTCGACATGTTCCGGAGCTTCGAGCACCGCGGCAGGGCCTTTGCGGACGCCGTCGACGCGCTCTGATACCAGACGGAAGTGGGCTTCGCCTTCGGTCGGCAAGCCCGCTATACAGACGCGCCGATCCCACCCGATCAGGAGACGTGTCGATGTACCTGTCCCGCCGTGAGTTGCTCCGCCGTGTCGCGATTGTCGGGACCTATCCGACGCTCGGCTATCTCGCCGCTTGTGGCGACGATGACACGACACGACAACAGCTCGGACACCGGCGCCGATGCCGGCGGGCCGGATCTGGCCGACGTGAGCGGCGCCGACGGAGCGGACGCGTTCGTCGATGACCTGGAGCGCTACGAGTACAGCGGCACGCCAGGCCCGGAGAACACGTTCGAGCACGGCGTCGCGAGCGGCGATCCCCTGACCGATGCGGTGATCATCTGGACCCGGATCACCACCGACGAGGCGGGCCCGCAGTCTGTCTGGTGGGAGGTTGCGCTGGACACGGATTTCCAGCAGCGAGTGGCGGTCGGCACGTTCGAGACCGACCCGGAGATCGACCACGTGGTGAAGGTCGACGTGCCCGCTCTGGCGGCCGGCACCTCGTATTTCTACCGGTTCATGTTCCTCGGCCGGACCTCGACGATCGGCCGGACGCGGACGGTGCCGACCAATCCGGACCGTCTCCGGCTCGCGGTGACGTCGTGCGCGAGCTATCCGCACGGCTACTACCACGCCTACCGGGCGATGGCCGACCGGCTCGACCTCGACGCGATCGTGCACCTGGGCGACTACATCTACGAGTACGGCAACGGCCAGTACGGCAACGTGCGCGAGGTGGATCCGCCGCACGAGATCGTCTCCCTCGACGACTACCGTCGCCGCTACCGTTGGCACCGCCTGGACCCGAACCTCCAGGCGGCGCACCAGCAGCATCCGTTCATCGCGGTCTGGGACGACCACGAGACGGCCAACGACTCGTCGCGGGACATGGCCGAGAACCACACCGAAGGCGCCGAAGGCGTGTGGACGGAGCGAAAGGACGCCGGCATCCAGGCATATATGGAGTGGATGCCCATCCGCGACCCGGACGTCGAGGGGCGCATCTACCGGACATTCCGCTTCGGAGATCTGGCCGATCTGATCATGATCGACACCCGTCTCTGGGGGCGGGATCCGCAGCTGTCGATGAACGACGAAGAAGGTCACGCCGACCCGGCTCGGAGCCTGCTCGGCACCGACCAGGAGGCCTGGCTCGCCGACCAGCTCGAAGGCTCGACCGCCCAGTGGCGCCTGCTCGGTCAGCAGGTGATGATGGCCCAATGGCGCGGCGTCGGCACGCTGGAGACGCCGGGCCCGATCTTCAACGCGGACCAGTGGGACGGCTACGGCGCCACCCGCCAGCGCTTCTTCGACACGATCATCGACAATCAGCTCGACAACGTCGTCGTGCTGACGGGCGATATCCACAGCTCGTGGGCGATGGACCTCACGCCGAACCCGTACGATCCGGAGGCCTTCGACCCCGCCAGCGGCGATGGCTCGATCGCAGTGGAGTTCGTCTGCCCGGCGATCACATCACCGGGCTTCCCGGACGGGTTCGCGGAAAACGTCGCGATCGCCGTGAAGTCGGCCAACCCCCACATGCGCTACGTCGAGCTGTCGAAGCGGGGCTACATCATTCTCGACGTCGATCGGGAGCGAGCCCAGGCAGCCTGGTACCACTTCGACGACATCACCGTCACCGAGACGACAGAGCGCTTCGTGACGGCCTACGCTGCCTACGACGGACGGAACCGCCTCGTCGTCGAAGATGCGGCAGCGGCGCCCCCGACCGACGTGCCGGAAGGGGCTCCGGAGTAGGACGCGAAGCACTGGCGCCGAGCCCGCGGTTCGAAGGCGTTGGCGCGGCGTCTGATCGAGCCCGCGGTGAGACGAGGGCAGACGCGCGGTCTCACGGTCACCAGGTGACGGAGACGAAACCGTCGCCAGACCGCACGCCGGGGAGTGTCAACGCGTCGTCGAGCCCGGCGATGTAGGACGCTCCACCGCCGCCACCGCCGCTGCCCCAGCCGCCGGTCGCGCTGCCGTTGCCTCCGGCGCCGCCACCGCCGCCGAAGTAGCCACCACCACCACCGCCGCCACCGGCGCCGGTGAACCCATCACAACCTTGCCGCCCTGTTCCGCCGTTGCCGCCCTGTCCGGCGCTGCCGTTTTCTCCAGAGCCGGACGTGCCGTCACAGACGGTGTTGCCGACACCTCCGGATCCGCCGGTGGTCGCGGTGCCGCCCGAGCCTCCGCTCGGGGAGCCACCGCATGAGCCCGATGTCGATGTGCCACCCACACCTCCGGAGTTGCCGCCGCCACTTCCGCCGACACCCCCGGGGCCGCTGATGCAGACCCCCTGGGCACCGCCGCCGCCGCCGCC
>CAZFPM010000074.1:0-23024 GCA_964520965.1 uncultured Myxococcales bacterium | reverse complement strand
TCATCGTGTGGTCCCCTCTACTGACTCGTGACCCGTTCGTCCAGCCACAAGCCCGGCGCCGCCCCCAGCGACGCGTCCGCCGACCCCCAGGGAGGGCGCCTGCGGTGGCGGGTCGCCGTCGTCGCATGGGCTGTCGCCATCATCGCCGCGATCGCCGCCGCGATCGGCCTGCTCGACCGGCTCACCACTCCGACGGCCGCCGGCGACGCTTTCCTGAAATACGGGGCGTCCGTCGCCGTCGGACTCGGGATCTGTGTCGCGATTCTTCGTCCCACGGGACTCCAGGCTCGCCGCCGCCTCGGCCTGGTCGCGTTCGGCGTATGGCCGTTCGCCACCTTCCTGCTCTTCATCGCCTGGCGCATCGGCATCTCCGCGGAACAGCTGCACGCGTGCGACGGCGGCGACCACATCGCCTGCCACGAGCTCGCGGTCCGGAAGGCGAGGCGGGGACGCGTGGAGATCGCCGACCGGCTGCACCGACGCGCCTGCGCAGGGCAGGAGCCCCGTTCCTGTACCGCGCTCGGTCTACGGGCCGTCGACGATGGAGCGCCGGACGCCGCCGCACTCCTTGCGGTCGGCTGCGATGGCGGGATCGCCCACGCCTGCGTCGGCCTCGGCCGCCTGCAACGAGACGCCGGCCGCGACGACAACGCGCGGCGTTGGATGGCCCGGGCCTGCGAGCTCGGCGACGCCAGCGCATGCGCCGAAGGCAACCTCATCGAAGGTTCCCGATGACCACCGAGCGCTGCGTGTTCGACATCGTCGTCCCGGCTCCGCCGCTGGAGTGCGGCGCGCCCGTGCCGACGTCGATCTACGTCCGCGGCTGGTCCGAGGGACCGGCCGGCACCGTCGATGGGCTGGCGGCGCGCGGTGCCTCCATCGTGCAGACCGGCGAAGCGATCCCGGCCCGCGAGACCATCGTGACGCGGCCGACCGAGCCGACACCGAGCCGCAACGGGGCCACCGCCCCCCCCAATCCGGATGGCGACGACGTGCCGACGATTCTCGTCGTTCACGCGCTGACCGGCGACATGCGCGTCGGCGGGCCCGGGGGGTGGTGGGAGCGGGTGGTTGGCCCGGGGCGGGCCCTCGACACCCGACGTTTCCGAGTGCTCTGCCTGAACAACCTGGGCTCGTGCTACGGAACCTGGGGACCGGCGGACCCCGGATTCCCCACGCGAGCCCAAGTCCCGCGCAGCGGACCGCTGCCGACGCCGTCGAAGGGCGCATTCGACGACGACCCCCGACTTCCGGCTCCGATCACGACCTGGGACCAGGCGGCGCTCCTGATCGCCGCGCTGGACGCCCTCGGGGTCCGGACCGTGGAGCTGGCCACCGGCGGATCGATCGGTGCGATGATCGTCCTGTGTCTGGGGGTGCTCGCCCCCGATCGGTTCGCCCGCATCGCCCCGATCGCGGGTTGCGCCGCCGCGTCGCCCTGGGTCATCGCCTGGAACCACGTCGGCAGGCAGACGTTGCTCCTCGACGCCGGGTTCCCGGACGCCGGTGACCGGGGGTTGGAGCTCGCCCGCCAGCTCGCGCACACGACGTACCGCGCAGAGCCGGGGCTCGACGACCGGCACGGACGCGCGACCGCCGCCGGAGCAGGTGCCCCGGACGGGCACTACTCCGCCCAGACCTATCTGGAGCACCAGGGCCGCAAGCTCCGCGCCCGTTTCCACGCCGGCGCGTACGCCGCTCAGCTCGACGCGATGGATCATCACGACGTCGAGCGGGTGCCCCGGTGGCTCCGTCCACAACCGGAGACCTGGGGCCTCGACGCGGTCGCGGCGACGACACTCTACGTCGTCATCGACTCCGACCAGCTCTTCTTCCCAGAGCACGGAGTGCGCATCGCGGCTCGCGTGGCGGCGAGGGGCGCCACCGCGGAGACGTTCACGATCGAGAGCCTGCACGGACACGACGCCTTCCTGATCGAAACGGACCAGGTCGAGCGGGCGCTCCGTCGCGCGCTGTCGCTCTCCCCCACATGAACCGACGGGCCACATGGGATATCGCGTACTGAAGTTCGGCGGAACGTCTCTCGGCGCTCCCGAGCGGGTGCGACGTGCGGTCGAGCTGGTCGAGATGGAGCGGGCGCTGTCGCCGGTGGCGATCGTCGTCTCCGCGATGGGGGACACGACCGACCGGTTGCTCGACGCTATCGCGGCGGCCGCGTCAGGCGACTGCGAGGCCGCCGAGCGCCTGGTCTACCGGATCGCCGACCTCGGCACGGAAAACGGATCGCTCGCCGAGGGCGACGGCGGGGGTGAGCCTTCGCCCGTCACGGCCGCCGTGCATGCGCTGCTCAGCCCCCTGCGCAAGCTGCTCTACGGCGTCAGCCTGGTGCGGGAGCAGACGGCCCAGACAACGGATCTCGTACTCTCGTTCGGCGAACGGATGAGCGCGACGGTGATGGCGGAGGTGCTCTCGGCGAGCGATGTCCCGGCGGTGTACGTCGACGCGCGAGACTGGACCGTGACCGACGCGGCCTTCGGCTGCGCACTGGTCGACTGGGAAGCGTCGAAAGCGAAGCTCGATGCCCTGCGAGAGACGTGGGGCGACGCAGTACCCGTCGTTACCGGCTTCCTCGGGACCACGCCGGACGGCCGCACGACGACGCTCGGGAGAAACGGGTCCGACTACACCGCGACGCTGCTCGCTCGAGGCCTGGATGCGGACGAGGTCGTGCGGTGGACCGACGTCTCCGGCGTGATGACCGCCGACCCCGGCATCGTGCGGGACGCCTACCCGCTCTCGCGGCTCAGCTACATGGAGGCGCTGGAGCTGGCGAACTTCGGGGCGCGCGTCTTCCACCCGCGGACGATGATCCCGCTGATCGAGTCGCGGATTCCAATGCGCATCCGCAACACGATGCATCCCGGGGAACCGGGGACCGTGATCGACGACCACGGCGCCGATGACGAGGACTCGGCGACATCGGTCACGTCGCTGGAGAATCTGGCGATGCTCGACATCCAGTGGCGTTTTCTGCCGCGGACGGCACAGGTCGGTGAGCGCGTGCTGCGCGCCTTGGACGAGGCGGGGATCACGGTGTGGATGGCCAACCAGGCCGCCCATGGGCAGGCGGTCGCGGTCGTCGTCCCGGCCGGGGATGTCGAAGCGGCGCGAGCGGCGATCGAGGCCGCGCTCGACGGCGAACTCCGGCGCGGCGACGTTCAACCCATCGGCGTCCAGGTGCCCGTCACGCTGCTGTCGCTCGTCGCCGAGGCGATGGGGCGCACCGTGAACGTCGCCGGCCGGTTCTTCCACGCGTTGGGGGCCATCGGCGTGAACGTCCGGGCGGCGGCCCAGGGGGCGAGCTCGCGTTCGATCTCGGCGGTGATCGCCGCCGAGGACACGCGCGTCGCGGTGCGCGCGGTGCACGCGGCGTTCAACTTCGCCCACCAGGAGGTCAACCTGCTGGTCCTCGGCTGCGGCACGGTCGGCGGGGAGCTCCTGCGTCAGATCCACGAGCATGCCGGTCCCCTGGCACGCGAGCACGGTGCCCACGTGCGGGTCGCCGGCGTGGCGACTTCGCGACGGTGCATCTTCGACGAGCACGGGATCGCGCTCGATGACTGGTCCGGTGCCCTCGCCGCCGCGCCGGAGGAGGACCATGACTCCATGGCCGTGCTCGACGCGCTGTCGAGGCTCCCCGTGCCGATGCTCGTCGATTGCACCGCCGCTCCGGACATGGAGCCGCTCTACGGCGCCGCCCTGTCCCGTGGCATTCACGTGATCGCGGCGAACAAGAAGCCGCTCACCGGCCCGATCGAGACCTACCGAGCACTGGCTGCAACGGCGCGCGCCAACCACCGGGACTTCCATTACGAGACGACCGTGGGGGCGAGCCTTCCCGTGATCGAGACGCTGAAGGACATCGTGAGGACCGGCGATCGGGTCTCCCGCATCGAAGGCTCGTTCTCGGGCACCCTCGGCTACCTGACGAACGAGCTGATGGCGGGTGCACCGCTCGCCGGCGCTGTCCGCCAGGCGCGCGAGCTGGGGTACACGGAGCCGAATCCCGCCGACGATCTCACCGGCGTCGATGTCGCGCGCAAGGCGTTGATCCTCGCGCGCGAGCTCGGTCTGGCGATCGACCTGACCGATGTCGACGTGGAGCCTCTCGTGCCGGCGTCCGTCCTGGAGGCCGCCGACATCGAAGCGTTCTTCGCCGCGCTGGAGTCACACGAGCCGACGATGCGCGCCCGGATCGACGAGCTACGCGCGCAGGGACACGTGCTCCGGTACCTGGCTCGGATCGATGTCGGTGGGGACGACGGGACCCGCGTCCGCGTCGGCCCGACCGGTGTCGATGCGGCCCATCCGGCGTCTCGGCTGCGCGGCACCGAGGCATTCGTCGCCTTCACGACCGAACGTCACGCCGACTACCCCCTGCTCGTGCAGGGAGCCGGCGCTGGGGGCGCGGTCACTGCGGCGGGCGTGCTCGCCGATGTGCTCAGCGTCGGCCAAGGCCTGCGGGGACGCTGAGCAACGCGAGCGTAGACGCTTCCGCGTTCAGCTCCGAGAGGGGGACGGGCGCGGGTCCAGCGCAGTGCTTGGCGCCAGGTAGACGCGGAAGCGCCCGTCTTCGGCGAGCACGTCGAACCCGCCGAACGCACTGTGGACCCGCCCCGCGAACGGAAGAAACCGGTTGGCGACCAACACGAGGCTGCCGTCTGGGGCGAGTCGGGACGGCGCGTCGGCGACCAGACGATCGCCGACGGCGTGGTCGGTCTCGATTCCCTGGTGGAAGGGTGGATTGGACACGACGAGCGAGAACGCTCCAGCACGCCGCTCGAGGTCCGGATACACGTCTGCCGGCGCTACTTCGACCGTGTCGAGGCCGTTCGCCCGCATCGTCCGCCGCGCAGCCTCGATGGCGTTCGCATCGGCGTCGACCGCGACGACCGCCACCCGATCACGCCGGGCGACGAAGGCGCCGATCACGCCGGCACCGCAGCCCACATCGAGGGTGTCGCCGGGAGCAGGTGGCAGCACGTCGAGGAGCATGGCCGTCCCGTCGTCCAGTCGGCCGTGCCCGAAGACGCCCGGAAGGGAGTGGATCTCCAGGTCGACCCCTCCGCGGCTCAGCTCCCACCGGCTGACGAAATCCTCCAGGTGGACGTCCGGCGGATCCTCGGCGAGCTCCCACTCCAGGATCTTGGAGTGGCACCCGGAGTCGACGCGTACGACCTCTCCGAGGCGTTTCTCGACCGTGCGACGGGCGCCGCTGATACCACCCTTCTTCGGCCCGACGATCCAGAGCAGCCCCCCGTGCACGAGGCCGGACGCGGCCATGACCGCCGTCATGTCGATGCGCTCGCGCCCCTTCGGCAGGAAGACGAGTGCCGAGTGCCACGGGCCTGCATCCCGCGGAAGCCACGGCCCAAAGGGAACGAGGTCCATACCCGCGTCGGACAGTGCCTTCCACGTCGGCCACGATCGGCACATCGCCGTGATCGGAGCGCCACTTGCGACCTCGATCGCGTAGCAGGTGCGCGCGTCCGGCGGGTCGACCACCAACATCGGCCCGTCGCCGAGCCGGGGTGCGTGACGGATGGCCAGTTGGGCCGGCGGGATGAAATCGTTCACTCGTCGTCGTCGGAAGAGGCAGCCTTCCCGGGTGCGGAATCGCCGTCGGAGCGGGAATCCGCTGCACCGCGGGGGTCGGCGTCGGGTACAGGGAGAGCGGTCGAGTCGACGGTGTCGATCCAGACCCCCGGTGTCAACCGCGCACCTTTGTAGACCGAGGCGACGATGGGCTCGTCCAGACGACGCCACCGACCGGCCTCCAGCGGCGCGGCGCCCCCTGCGGAGAGATCGATGCCGGCGTACGACACCCGCTCCAGCCGACGCAGTGGTGCGCCGAGCGCGGCGAAGATCCGCTTGACCTCGTGATAGCGTCCCTCGGCGAGCACGAGCTCCCATGCGCCGGGTTCCGCAGCCGGCTCGACCAACCCGACCGTCGGCACGTGGCCGTCGCGCAATGCGAGGCGGCCCGATCTCAGCTCGGCCAGGCCGGATTCGTCGGGCGCGCACTCCGGCCACGCTCGGTAGCGTCGCTCGATGCCCCGTCGGGGATGGGTGAGCGCATGGATCAGCGCCCCGTCAGCCGCGAGCAGGAGCACCCCGGTGACATCGACGTCGAGGCGGCCGATCGGCTCTACCTGCGATGCGACCGGCTCGCCGAGGAGCCAGGCGAAGGTCGCGTGCCCACCGTCGGCGACCCGCGAGGTCACGACGCCGGCCGGCTTGTGCAGGAGAATGACCGGCGGCGCGGTGATCCGAGCGGCGAAGACGACCCGGCCGAAGGAGAAGCGTTCCCACCCGGGGCCGAGCGGGACCTGCTCGGTCAGACCGAAGCGCCGATCGTCGGAGAGACGCACGACCGGGGTGCGCGACCGGCGTCGTAGTCCGCGGCGGGAGACGATCCCGGCGGCGGTCACGATGTCGCGGGCCCGAACCCGACCGCTGCTCACGCCGCCTCGTCCAGGGCGTCGAGAAGCCAGGGACGCACCGGGACCGCCTCCAGGAGAGCGGCGAGCTCCGTTCGTGCCCCTTCGTGGTAGGCACCGACCCGGCGGGCGAGGATCAACTCGTTCTTCACCGAGTGCTCCCATCCCGCGAGCTCGGTCACGGTGACGGCGTAGCCATGGGCACGGAGCGCGAGGGTGCGGATGACGTTGGTCAGGTGGGCGCCGAACTCGCGTCGGTGCCAGGCCGTGCCCCACAGAGGCCGAATAGCGCCGCCCTCGGCCAGCGCGCCGAGCTGACGTGCGACCTCTGCCTGGCAGCAGGGGACGACGGCGACATGGTCGCTCCGGGAGCGGATCCCGGCGACGATCGCTGCGTCAGTCGCGGTGTCGCAGGCGTGTAACGCGAGGGTGAAGTGGGCGCGTTCCGGGAGCTCCACGTCCTGGATGCGACCGGGCTTCACGTCGATGCGCTCGTACCCCATGCGCTCGGCGATCGACTCGACCCGCGCGGCCAGGTCGGGGCGTTCCTCGACGCAGACGAGCGAACCGCCCTCGCGGCTGGCGAGCAGGAGCTCGTAGAGCACGAGTCCGAGATAGGCCTTTCCGGCGGCGGCATCGACGAGGATAGGCGCCTCGTGGCGGCCGAAGACGTCGTCGAGCGCCGGTTCGACCAGGCGGAGAAAGTGCGTGATCTGCTTGATCTTCCGGTGGCCGCTCGGGCTGGCTCCTCCCCGCTCCGTGACGAGGCCGAGCGCCCGCAACAGCTCCGGTGACCGGCCGGTACCGAGGATCGACCGGACTTCGTCGGGAGTCAGGGCGCGCCGGAACGCCCCGCCTGGGCTGTCGGAGCTCGCGTTGTTCTTTCGTCGTCGGGCCATGGGTACCTCGCAGCGCGCACGCTCGTCGAACGCGCCGCGAATTGCAATCCGGCCGCGCCGCGGTTACGGACGCCGATGCGCCGTCGGTGGCGCAGGATTCCCGAACGAGCGAGCCCCACGAGAGCGAGATGTACGCCCTGGTCGTCCACGGGGGTGCCGGCAACTGGCGCCCGGAGAAGAACGAGCGCGCCGTCGCCAGCATGCGGGTGGCCGCCGAGGTCGGGCGGGCCGTGCTCGCCGGTGGAGGAAGCGCCGAGCACGCGGTGGTCGACGCGGTGGCGGCCCTCGAAGACGACCCGCTGTTCAACGCCGGAACCGGCGGCGGCCTGAACCTCGACGGCGCGGTCGAGATGGACGCCGCCCTGATGATCGGCAGCTCCCTCGAGGCCGGCGCCGTCGCCAACCTGGTCCGCGTGAAGAACGCGATCCACGTCGCACAGGCCGTCATGCGGGAGACCGACCACGTTTTGCTTGCCGGAGACGGAGCCCTTCGCTTCGCGCGCGCCTTCGGTTTCGAAGACTACGACCCGGTCACGCCAGACCGGCAGGCCGCGTTCGAGCGGAACCTGAAGACCCTGAAGGACGGCAACGACGACTGGCTGCCGCGCATGCGCAAGCTGATCGAGCGCTTTCCCGAGCTGACCCACGGCACCGTCGGTGCGGTGGCGCTCGACAGCCACGGCGAACTGGTCGCCGGGACCTCGACGGCGGGGGTTGCGCTCAAGCTCGCCGGCCGCATCGGCGACTCGCCGATTCTCGGCGCCGGCACGTACGCGACGCGGTTCGGCGCCGCCGGCGCGACGGGGCGCGGCGAGATCGCGATGCGAACCCTGGCGACGCGTTCTATCTGCGACCGTATCGTCGGCGGAGCGTCAGCGTCCGAGGCATGCCGAAGCTACATCGACGAGACGGCGCCAGCGCTGGGCCGCGAGGTCGGCGTGATCGCAGTCGACCGTGCGGGGGGCGTCGGCGTGGCGCATGCGAGCGACGCGTTGCCGCATGCCTGGGTGACGGAGGCGTGCGCAGAGGTGCATGCGGCCATGGCGGTCCGGTCCGGCCTCAAGCGGGGCGGGAGATAAGATCCGGCTCGCCTACGCGTCGTGCTCGCCGGGCCCCGTGTCACGCCGCAACCGCGCATAGATCGCCGTCGCGACGAGCGCCCACGGCACCTGCTTGAACACGGTCAGCGGCGACTCGATGGCGATCGCGAGGACGACGTTGCCCTCCTCCATCAATCCGGCCGAGAGGAGCTGCAGCGGCAGCAGCGCCATCGAGACGAGGCCGATGACGATCCAGGCCACGATCGACAGGCCCAGAATCTGCCACTTGGAGCCGTGGGTCAGCGCCCAGCTCGCTCTCATCGCCGGAATCGGCCCGAGACCGCGATCGACCGCCACCGGAACCGCCACGACCCAGCCGATCATGAGCATGACGCCCGGGATGATGAACACGACGAACCCGAGCATGGCGCCGAGCGCGGCGAGCGTCGCCGTGGCCACGATGGTCGGCACGAGCGGGACCACCGCTCGCATCGACGCGCCGAAGTTGGCGATCCCCTGCCGCTCCTCCTGCAGCATCAGGTGGGTGACCACGCCCATGAGCAGCCCCCCCGCGCCGACGAGGATCACCGCGTAGGCGACAAATACCGGCAACGAACCCTGGCCCCTCCGTCGCGTACTGGAGCATCGCGTAGAACACCGCGACGGCGGGCGCCGAGAAGATCAGGCACGCGGCCAGGATGCCGAGGATGTTCGTACGGAAGGTCGTCCACGCGCTTCCGAGGACTTCGGCGACTTGCAGGCGATGCATACTCTCCCCTTTGTGGAATCGAGGTCTCGCGGCAGCGTACACCGACCCTCCGCCGGCATCCAGCCCAGCCTCCGTGTGCGGGCCGGCTCGCGGCTCCCCCCTCCAAGCGACGCGGCGCGGCCCGTCACCGGGTCGTGGCCCGGGATCGAAGCTCCGGCGCGACGGTTGCCCGAGGCGCGCTCCCGCATTAGATGTTCCGGACCTTCCAGCCCCGGAGCAGGTTCGTGAGCACGCGCAAGAAGAAGGGCCCCTGGCAGCGGCCGATGCCGCGAAAGCAGTTCGAGTTCATGCGGGCCGTCCTCGGCGCGCCGAGCCCGGTCGGGCTCGAGGCCGCGATGACGCAGGGCGTGCTGGAGCCCTATTTCGACGAGCACGGGCTCGACGGTTGGGAGACCCACCGATTCCAAGGGAACGCCAGCGCGGTGCTGGACACCCACCCGGGCGAGAACGAGCGCCTGACGGTCATGATCGTCGGGCACGCCGACAAGATCCGGCTGCAAGTCCGGAGCATCGGTGACGACGGGAAGATCTGGGTCAACAGCGACTCGTTCCTGCCCGGCACCCTGATGGGGCACGAGGTGCTGCTCTTCAGCAAAGACCCGGAAGAGCCGAGTCGGTTTCGCGTGATCGAGGGCGGCACGGTCGAGGCGATCGGGGCGATCCACTTCGCCGACACGGCATTGCGCAACGGAGACAAGGGCATCAAGGCGTCGATGCTCTACCTCGAGCTGCAGATCCACGGCGACAACAAGAAGAAGCAGATCGAAGACCTCGGGATCCGGCCCGGCGACCCGCTCCTGCTCGACCGGAAGATCAAGCGGGGGTTCAGTCCGGATACGTTCTACGGCGCCTATCTCGACAACGGGCTCGGCTGCTTCTGCACCGCCGAGATCGCCCGCCTCGTCGCGGCGGCCGGCGGAACGGACAATGTTCGGGTGCTCTTCACGGTGGCGTCACACGAGGAGATCGGGCGCATGGGCAGCCGGGTGATCGCCGGGAAGTTCGCCCCCGACGTCCTCATCGCCATCGACGTCAATCACGACTTCGTCGCCGCGCCGGGGATCACCGACCGGCGCATGACCCCGCTGTCGATGGGCAAGGGCTTCACCCTCACCACGGGCGCGATCGTGAGCGAGCAGCTCAACGCGATGATCGAGGCCGCCGCGAAGCAGCGGGACATCCCGTACCAGATCAGCGTGTCCGGTCGGGACACGGGCACCGACGGTATGGCCGCGGTGCTCGCGGGCGTCGACTCGGCGGCCGCGTCGATCGGGTTCCCGATCCGCAACATGCACACGATCTCCGAGACCGGACACACGGGCGATGTGATCGCGGCGATTCATGCCATCACCGACACCGTGCTCGCCATGGACCGGGCGAATGACGGCTCCGGTACGACGCGAGATGACTTCAAGAACGGACATCTGCGGCTCGACGAGGCGAGCCGCCTGTCCGGCTCGCGCAAATGACCGATGTGGCCGGGGGGGACCTTCCGCGTGCGGGTCTCCGGAGCGGCAGAGGCGTCTCGCGTCGCCTCAGCCGGCAGCCCCACTGGCGCCGCCGACCCGTTTGGGTTGCACGCGAGCGGATCCGTTGCTAGAAAGCCGCACCCTGATTCAACTCTGGCTGGTGTCGAGATGACCAAGGACAAAAGCGCTAAAGTTAAAGTCGACGTCGAGGAAGAGGAAGACGACATCGACGACGACAGCGAGCTTTCTCGAAAGGACATCGAGCGTCTCCACGAGGCGCTGCTCGCCAAGCGGGCCGAGGTCAAAGCAAAGCTGGACAAGCACCTCCAGGCCGTCGTCGAGGACAGTGACAATCTGCCCGACGAGATGGACATCGCGACCCGCCAGTCCGAGCAGGCCTACTTCCTGCGCATCGCCGACAAGGAGAAGAAGCTGCTCGCGCAGATCGATCACGCCCTCGCCAAGTTCGAGCGCGGGACCTTCGGCGTCTGCGAGGGCACCGGCGATCCGATCGGACTCAAGCGCTTGGAGCTGCGCCCCTGGACGCGATACAGCCTCGACCACAAAGAGCGGCTGGAGCGCGAGAAGAAGGGAGGACGCCGCCGCTGACCGGCGGCGGTACCGACGCGTCGCACGACTCGTTCAGGGTCGCGTGACCTCGATTGGGAAGGGACCGTGACTGCGCTGAACCGAGCTGGCGCGCAGCAGCAGCCTGCCGGTCTCCGGCGTCGCGGGACCCACGGTCAGCGGTAGCTCGACCGTGGCGGTGGCGCCGGCCGCGAGCGACGATGGACCCGTCGGATCGCCGAACCCCATCGATGCGAAGAACGGCTCCTCCGGCTCAGCCGGCGGCGGCGGACTCTCGTAGTTGATCCGCGACCACTCGATTCCGGTCAGCTCGAATCGGCCGGAGTTCCTCACGTCGACCTGCAACACCCAGTCGCTTCCGCCCGTGCTCGCGTAGGCCCAATCGATGATGTCGAGATTGTCCGGCGGATGGATCGACACGTCGATGACCTCGGTCGATGTCGTCGCGTTCGTTGCCGTCGCCGAGAGCGTCACGGTGGGCGCCAGGTCCACGGGATCGGAGCTGACGACGACCGCGAAGTCGATGCGACGGGGCGCGTCGGACGCGAGGACACCGACCTCCATCGGTCCCCCGCCGGGCGCGAGCGAGCCCGAAGATGCCGACGCCGTCACCGAAACTCCCTCCGCAGCCACCGGTCCGTTGTTCTCGAGCATCGCCACGACGTGGATCGTGTCGCCGGCCTCGATCCGCACGGCCGGGCCTCCGAACTCATCCTGCACCGCCGAGCCGGTGAATCCGAGCACGGGGATCTGCTCGGCGACGACCTCGAACGGCACCTCGTGCTCGAGCGACACGAAGGCTGTGAACGCCTCGACCGTCACGGCCATGGGGCGCGCTGGCGCGTTCTCCTCGACACGGAACCGGAGCGTCAACGAGACCGCGTCTTCGCCGAGCCCTTCGAGGGTCGTCGAGGCGCCCTCGACGTCGACGAAGAGACTGTCGGCGCTCAGACGTATTGTGGCGTCGGCCCCCTCGTCGCCAGCATTCAACGCGCGCACGGCGACGGTCACCGCCCAGGTCTCGCCAGGGTTGACGAGCGCATCGCCGTTCCCCTCGGACTCGTCGAGCTCGACCTCCCCCTCCCACTCGAGGCGCAGTGCCTCGGGCTCGTCGCAGAGCACGTTGCACTCCCAGAAGAGGAAGACGCACTCACAGGAGTAGTCGCAGAGCTCTTCGCGACCTTCGCGCACCGCGTCTTCGCAGTCGCAGGGCTCGCCGTGGACCGGCACGAGATCCTCGGCGCACGTGGCGCTGGCATCGTCACCGACGTCGGCGGCACCAGCACCGGTATCACCGGTACCACCGCCACCAGAAGTCTCCGGATCGCTCGTGCAGGACGCCGCGAACAGGATTGCGAAACCGATTGCCAGACGTCGTATCATCGCGCCAACCGTTGTGAGGTGTTTGGCCGAGGCCCACCCTAGCAGACTGCGGGGAAATGGGGACCGAGCAGGGCGAACACGAGGGTGCCGCTGTCAAGGAGCGACGAGAAGCAGTGGCAGGTCCCACGCTTAGAGGAGCGACGCCGACAGGGGCGCTCTCGGGCCGACGTGCGACGGGAGCATGTCCCCGCAGTCTGCCCTAAGGTCTCACGAAGAAGGAAGTCGGTGGGGGATGCGAGGGCGGGCGGGCCGAGACGGCTCGGCACCCGAGATGAACACCGATCGACGATGAACGGAGCCCGGGGTCCTTCTTCCCCGTTCCGATGTTCGGCTTCGCGCGGTACAAAGGAGACAAGTGTTGCAACCAGGACGCTGCGACCCGGGCACGGGATGGTCTCCACCCGTCGCTCCACGCGTCCCGCTTCCGGTCGCAAGTAGCGGAACCGAGGGCATCGAACAGAGCCGATGACAGACGAAACCACGACCCCGACCGAAGAGCTCCAGCAACTGGCCGCTCGTCTCTGGTACGCGCAACGCTCGGGAGAGCCATGTGAACCGCTGAGCGCGACGCACGCGTCGCTCTCCGTCGACGACGCGTACACGGTTCAGACGATCAACGTGCGGCGGCGACTCTCGGAGGAAGGGCTTGGCGGCCCGACGGCGCGCCTGGTCGGGCACAAGATCGGACTGACCAGTCGCGCAGTGCAGGACTGGCTCGGTGTCGCCGAACCGGATTTCGGCGTGCTGCTCGACGACATGATGGTGGCCGACAGCGGCCTGGCGCCGATGGAGCGGTTGCTCCAGCCCCGCGCCGAAGGGGAGATCGCGTTCGTCCTCAAGGACCGCCTGTGTGGGCCCGGGGTCACAGCCGCGCACGTCATCTCGGCGACGGACTACGTCCTGCCGGCGATCGAGATCGTCGACTCGCGGATCCAGAACTGGGAGGTCAAGCTCCACGACACGGTTGCCGACAACGCGTCCAGCGGAATGTTCGTGCTCGGCACACAGCCCACGCGCCTGGATGCGATCGATCTGCCGCTGGCTGGCATGACGCTCCGCCGCAACGGCCGCGTGTTCTCGACCGGCGCCGGAGCGGCTTGCCTGGACAACCCCGTCAACGCGGTCGTGTGGCTCGCCAACAAGGTCGCGGAGTTCGACAAGGTCTTGTCGCCCGGCGAAGTGATCCTGAGCGGGGCATTGGGCCCTGTCGTGCCCGTTCGACCCGGCGACTTCATCGAGGTTCGCATCGCGCACCTCGGTTCGGTCGCCGTTCGTTTCTGATTCCGAGGAACCCGACGATGTCGAAAACCGACGAGACGTTGACGGAGCTCGCGACCCTCGTCGACGACGCCGCGACCAAGGCGAGCAGCATCGAGATGCTGACCACCAGCCACCCCGACCTCACGGTCGACGAAGCGTACCGCGTCCAGCGTCTGTCGATGAAGCAGCGCTACGGCCGGAGCGAGCGCCTCGTGGGCATGAAGATGGGGCTGACCAGCCGCGCGAAGATGGAGCAGGTCGGCATCCACACCCCGATCTACGGACACCTCACAGACCGCATGCTCCGGTCCGACGGCGCGTTCTTCTCCGAGACGAATTACTGTCAGCCGCGCACAGACCCCGAGATCGCGTTCATCCTGCGGACCGATCTCCGCGGACCCGTGACCGCGTCCGAAGCGATGCTCGCGGTCGGCGGCGTATGCGCGGCACTCGAGGTCACCGACAGCCGGTTCGAGAACTTCCAGTTCAACCTTCCGGACGTCATCGCTGACAACGCGTCGGCCGCCGCGTTCGTGCTCGGAGATACCGTGCGGGACCCCCGCGACATCGACATCAGCAACCTCGGGGTCGTGCTCCGACTCAACGGCGTCGTCGAGCAGGTCGGATCCACGGCGGCTATTCTCGAACACCCCGCGCGGTCTCTCGCCGCGCTCGCGAATATGTTGGCTAGCGTCGGCGAGCCCCTGCGCGCCGGCTACATCGTGCTCGCCGGGGGAGCGACGGCCTCGGTGCCGCTCGAGGCTGGCGACCGCGTGCTGCTCAAGATCGACGGGCTCGGCACCGTGTCCCTGGGCGCGAAGGATTGAGCGCCGCGACGCGCGGAGGGCTGCCGTGAGGAGGTTGCCGCTTCCGATCGACGACGTGCTCGACTCGCTGCTGCACGCTCTACGAGCCGGCCCGAACGTCGTCCTCGTCGCCCCGACCGGAGCCGGAAAAACAACGCGGGTTCCCGCCGCCCTGTTCGACGCAGAGCCTGACGCCGGCGCGGTCTGGGTGTCCGAGCCGAGACGTCTCGCCGCGCGTGCGGCGGCCCGGCGCGTCGCCCGGGAGCGCGGCGGGGCCACCGGTCGCGAAGTCGGCTACCACGTTCGCTTCGACCGCAAGGCGACCAACGACACCCGCATCATCTACGCCACCGAGGGAATCCTCGTGCGCAGGATGCAGGCAGACCCGTTTCTCGAGGGTGTCGGCGCGATCGTGTTCGACGAATTCCACGAAAGGAGCCTCGACGTCGACCTCGCGCTCGCGCTCGCGCGGGCCATCCAGCGCGACGCGAGACCGGATCTCCGAATCGTCGTGATGTCCGCGACCCTCGACCCGGACCCGGTGGCCGAGTGGTTCGGGGGATGCCCGGTCGTTCGGAGCGAGGGGCGGCTGCACCCGGTCGAGGTGGTCCACATGCCGCCGTCCGATCGAGACTACGTCCGCGCCGCCGCACAGGCCGTGCGCCAGGAGATCCGACGCGGCGAAGGCGACGTGCTGACGTTCCTGCCCGGCGTCGGGGAGATCCGGCGGGCCGCCGAGTTCCTCGCCGACCTCGATGGCGTCGACGTCCTCCAGCTCTTCGGCGACCTGGACCCGCGGAGCCAGGACCGCGTGCTCGAGCCTTCAGACCGGCAGAAGGTCGTCCTCGCCACGAACGTCGCGGAATCGTCGGTGACCATTCCCGGTGTCCGCGTGGTGGTCGACACGGGGCTGGCGCGGGTGTTGCGTTTCGATCCCGCGGTCGGGCTCGATCGGCTCGAGCTCGAGCGCATCAGCAGGGCGTCGGCCGACCAGCGAGCCGGACGCGCGGGTCGCGAGGCGCCCGGTCGTTGCGTGCGTCTGTGGCCCGAGGCCGCTCAGCAGCGGATGCCTGAGCGAGATACGGCGGAGGTCGCCCGGGTCGACCTGACCCGAGCCGCGTTGGAGCTGCGGGCGTGGGGCGTGGGGGACGGCGCGTCGTTCGAGTGGTTCGAGGCGCCCGCCCCCGATCGATGGACCAGCGCGCAAACGCTCCTGGAGGCACTCGGCGCCGTGTCCGGCGACGCCCTGACACCCCTCGGACGAAAGCTGGCGTCGATCACCGTGCACCCGCGCCTCGCGCGCCTGCTCGTGGAAGGCGGTCGACTCGGGGTCCGCCGCGAGGCGGCCGTGGCCGCAGCCGTCCTGTCCGAGCGAGACATCCTCCAGCCCCTGGAGCGCGAGCAGAGTGTGGTGCACGTGAGCCAATCCGACGTCACCGACCGCGTCGAGATCGTCCTCGGCCTCCCGACGCCGGTTCCGGACCACCGCATTCGTCGGGGTCGCATCGCGAACGTCAGGCGCGTGGCCGACCGCTTGGCGTCACTGGCCCGGGCCGGCGACGCGCCTCCGCCGCTCGATGTCGCCCGCGCCCTCCGCCGCGCCCTGTTGGCTGCGTTCCCGGACCGCGTCGCCGCGCTTCGGTCAGGTAGTTCGGAGCGCGCGGTCATGGTCGGTGGGGCCGGCGTCCGCATCGGCCGCGAGTCGGCGGTGCGCAACGCCGAACTCTTCGTCGCGATCGACGTCGTGCCCCCGGGCCGCGGGGCAGGCGGTGAAGGCCGCATTCGGCAGGCGTCCGCCCTCGAGCAAGCGTGGCTCGATCCGTCCGCCGTCGTCGAGCGAACGGAGGCCGAGTTCGACGAGGCCGCCTTGGCCGTCCGCGGCCGACGGCGCCTGCGCTACTGTGATCTGGTGCTCTCGGAACGCGAGGCGCCCGTCGACGCTGAGCAGGCCGCCACGGCTCTGGTGGCGGCCGCATCGTCGCGCTTGACCGAGGCCCTCCCCCTCGACAGTGCGGCCGCGCGCGAATTCCTCGGCCGCATCCGCTCCCTCGCCGAGTGGATGCCCGAGCTGGACCTGCCGCGCTTCGAGGACGAGGAGCTGGTGGCGTTGCTTCCGGAGCTCTGTGCGGGGCGGCGCTCGTTCGCCGAACTACGGCGCGCCGACCTGCTCTCGGCACTGCGGAGCCGGCTGGACCACCAGCAGTGGCGCGCGCTGGAGCAGTGGGCCCCGGCGCGCATCCGAATCCCCACCGGCCGGATGGCGCGTTTGGAGTACGAGCCAGGGAAACAGCCGGTGCTCGCCGCGCGCATCCAGGAGCTCTTCGGCCTGACCGACACCCCCCGCGTGGCTGCGGGGCGGGTGTCGGTGGTCGTGCATCTTCTGGCGCCGAACAACCGACCGCAGCAGGTCACCACGGACCTGCGGGGGTTCTGGGAGCGCGGCTACCCGGAGGTGCGAAAGGAGCTCCGAGCCCGGTACCCCAAGCACGCATGGCCGGAGGACCCACGAGACGCGCAGCCCGAGGACCGACCGCGCGGCAAGCGGCGGCGACCGGGCGGCGGGTGACCCCGATCGCGCTCGAGCCTGCCGATGGAGCAGCCGCGAGCGACGCTCTACGGCACCGGGGCGGGCGGATCGCGCATCCGGGGCGTGTCGGGGTGACGGCACCGCGACACCTTGTTGACAGAAACGCGACAGGTGTTACTGTTGGAAGTCGGTTATGTGACAGGTTTGTGACAGGCCGTCGGAGCACGAGCACTACAGAGGACGAAGATGACGACTGACGAACGCGAGGAAAGCGGCTTCGAGGCTGGAGCTGCCTACCTGGTCGAGCGCCTGAGCCAGGACGGCTGGCGGGTTTCGCGTTCGCGTCGAGGCGTCAAGGCGCGGCGCGGGATGCTGCGTATCTGCCTCCGGTACAAGGGGAGCCATGGCGAGACGCCGTGGCGCGCGCGGCTGAGCGAGTCGTTCCCGCGCATGACCGTCTTCGAGCGCTACGCGGAGAGTCCGCAGCTGTCCCTCGAACCGGTGCTCGCTCGTACCGCGGACGTCTGCGCGCTTATCAACGGCAGCGCGGGGCTCGTCCAGAACGAGTCGAAGTCGTGGGTGGGCTACCGGCTCTGGCACGCTGTCCGTCCCCAGTAATCTTTCGCGAATCCGCGCACCGGTGACGGTCGGCAGATCGCACGAGGTGCAGCCCTTGGCGCCCGGCCCTCCGCCGGGCGCGAGTCGTTTTGCCGCTAGCGGACCTTGGCCTGGTCGGCGACGGCCTTCGCCGCTGCCGCGGCCGCTTCCGGGTCGCCGAGATAGAAGCTGCGGATCGGCGCCAGGTCGTCGTCGAGCTCGTAGACGAGCGGGATTCCGGTCGGGATGTTCAGCCCAGGGATCTCCTCGTCGCTGATCCCGTCGATGTGCTTCACGAACGCCCGCAGGCTGTTTCCGTGAGCGACGACGAGCAAGCGTTGGCGGGCGCGGATCTCCGGGACCAACACGTCGTGCCAATAGGGCAGGAAACGAGCGACTACATCGGCCAGGCATTCGGAGGCCGGCAACAGGTCGGCGGTCAGCTTCGCGTAGCGGGGATCGTGCCGTGGGTGGCGTTCGTCATCGAGGGCCAGCCCCGGCGGTGGCACGTCGTAGCTTCGCCGCCACGCGAAGACCTGGTCCGAACCGTGTCGCTCGGCGGTCTCGGCCTTGTTCAGCCCCTGGAGCCCGCCGTAGTGCCGCTCGTTGAGCCGCCAATGGCGCGTGACCGGAAGCCAGCCCATATCGGCTTCGTCGAGGGCCGCGTTTGCCGTCAAGATGGCGCGGCGGAGCAACGACGTGTGGACGCGATCGAACGCGTAGCCGCCCTCCTTCAGCAGCCGGCCGGCTTCGCGCGCCTCTGACACCCCCTGGTCGGTCAGCCCGACGTCGGTCCACCCGGTGAAGCGGTTCTCGAGGTTCCAGACGCTCTGGCCGTGGCGAAGCAGTACAATCGTCGTCATGCTGCCTTTCGGGGCTGTCAGAAATGGGAGACGACCGGCAACACCTCTCGCCGGGCCGCAAATGCGCCAGCGTATCGCGCGGAATGCTCCGCCTGGAGTATGCGAGCGTGCTCTCGCTGGTAGCGTTCCAGGTCCTCGTCAGTCGCGCTGCGGTACACGACGCGATAGGCCACGCGTCCGCGGCCGTCGCCGTCGGCGTCCCGCACCAACGAAGCGCTGACGAAACACTCCGTCGCCAGGATCTGGGGGATGTGCACCCCGACCATCCACTTCACCCAGTCGGTCGCCAGGGTGCCGTCGATGGCGACGTAGACAATGTAGAACATGAACCACCGATGGAGCGCTCGAAGATGGGGAGATGTTGAGCGGTCGTCGTACGATGTCAAGGGCGCTTCGCTACCAACCGGCTGCCGAGGGTCGACGGTCGTGCCCGACGCGACTCAGTCGGTCGACGGCGGCGCGCCGTTCAGCCAGCGGCTGATGCCGGCGACGAATCCGAACACCAGGAGCGCAACACCGGCCATCAGCCCGGCGGCGGCGCCCGGACGGCCGGCGCCCCAGAGGGAGACTGCCGGCGGAGCGGTGAAGAGTAGCGAGACGAGGGCCGGGAAGGCCGCATCGGCCGCCCGGCGGGGCACGTAGAGCGGCACGACCGGCATCGAGAAGTCCGGTGCTCGGCGCGCGGCGCTCCGTCGAACGCGGATCGCCTGCGTGACCGACGGTTCCGAGGGCGCCTGCGACGCGAGCCGGTCACGGACCCGCCCGGTGAGACCGACGACTTGGCGAGGACGGGCGACCGTGGAGACCGAGTCGTCGACAGGGGGGCGAGGCCTCACCTCGGTGGTCGACTCGGGCCCGTTTTCGATTTTTTCACTCATCGTGTGGACTCCTTGTGGCCGAATCCTACCAAAAGATCGTCGTCTCGGAATCAAAGCCTTTCGATCGGGATTCTGAACCCGTAGGTTCGATCTATCCCCAACTCTGCACGGCCGACGCGGCGGCTCGACGTGGGATCCCCAGGTCGCACGCGGCGTCGTTCGTAGCACAGCACAGAGGCTGCCTCATGCGACTCAGGGTCCACCACCTGGCGAAGCAACTCGGCGTGCCCGTCAAGGACGTAGTTCGCGCCGCGGAGACGTCACTCGGGTTCCGGATCAGCAGCTACAACGTACTGCTCAGACCGGAGCAGATTGATGCCATCAGGGCATCGTTGGGGGATCTCAGCCGCACCGGAGAGGCCTGGGTCACTCGGCCCTGACCGCACAATCCGCACACCGGCGATGACCGGTGGTCCGCTGCCAGACCCGGCGCGGAGTGCTTCGGCGAGTGTCCGACCGACTCAGGCCGGAACGATCTCCCAGTAGTCGAGATCGAGGATGACGGCCGGATGATGGCGCGTACGGCCCGGCTTATCCGGGTGGTCGACCTTGATGGGCAGCTCGGGTTCGGTGGAGGGGTCCAGGTTCTTGACCCCGACCATCCTCAGCCGGAGCGCTCCCACACCAGGGCTGAGCTCCGCCTTGTCGAGAACCTCGGTGAAGCAGAAGACCGTGTCGCCGGCGTAGGCCGGGTTCGCGTGGGTGCCCCCGTTGATCGCCGCGATGCCGTAGCGGTTCTCCAGCCCGTTGAAACAGATCGCGTAGCAATGGCTGATCACGACGCCGCCGTACACCAGGGGTTTGCCGTCCATCGCCAGGGCGTCGAAGTGCACCTTGGCGCTGTTCTGGAACTGCCGCGTCAGGCTCATGTGATCCGACGGGTTGATCGCCATCGCGTCGAAGTGCTGAATCCGTTCGCCGATGTCGTAGTCCCCGAGGAACCAGCGACCGCCGGTCCGCTCCGGATTGGGAGCCGCGTCCGCGAAGACATCGAGGTCCGCCGCCGCGACCGACGTCGGCAGGGTCGGCACCGACGCCTCCTCCCGCCAGCGTGTCGGGCTCGGGCCGCGCTTCCGCACCATCACCCAACGGTAGAACGACAGCACGTCGCTGCCCTGCTGGTTGCGACCGACGGTCTTGACGTAGACGATGCCCGTCTTCCCAGAGGAGTTCTCCTTGAGGCCGACGACCTCGAACTCCGTCGACAGCGTATCGCCGACGTGCACGGGCTCCCGCCAGCGGATGTCGGCGTACCCGAGGTTGGCGACGGCGTTGAGCGAGATCTGCCGCACGGTCTGCCCGAACACCGCGTGGAAGGTGACGAGCGGGTGCACCAGCCCCGAGGGCCCGCAATAGACCGGCGTTCGGTCCCCGGTGAGGGCGATGTAGCTGGCCACCTCGCCGGCGGTGATCGTCCGGGGCACCGGACAGACCCAGTGCGCGCCGAGCTCGAAGTCCTCGAAGTAGTTCCCCTGCCACCCCTTGTTGGTCATCCGATTCGCTCTCTCAGGTAGGCCCGGGCGACGACGTAGATCGCGAGGATCTCCTCGGCACCCTCGAAGATGCTCAGAACTCGCGCGTCCTGCCAGTAGCGGCTCACGGCATACTCCTCGGAGTACCCCATGCCGCCGTGCAGTTGCAGCGCCTCGCGCGTGACCGTTTCGGCTTCGCGACACGACAGGAGCTTGACGAGTGACGCCTCGAGCCCACCGCCGCCGTCGTCCATCATCTGGGCGACCCGGTAGGCGAGCTGGCGACACGCCATCACGGTGGCGGCCATCTGCACGAGCTTCGCCGCCGGAAGTGAATAGGCGGTCAACGGCTGTCCGAAGACCTTGCGATCGACGGCATATTCCCAGGCGGTACGGAACGCCGCTTCCATGACGCCGACGGCCCGTGCGGCCGTCTGGATTCGCCCGCCCGCGAAGCCTTCCATCTGCAGTGCGAACCCCCTGCCCTCGTCCCCGACCCGGTTGGCTGCAGGGACGAAATAGTCATCGAAGCTCACGGCGAACGAGTGCATGCCACGGTAGCCGATGGTCGGGATCGCGTGTCCTTCGACGGCGCCTCCGGTGGGCTGCTCGTACTTGAACGAGTGGTGTGCGGTCTCCGAGATGTGAGCGGGCTTCTCGACGAGGAAGAGCGTCAGCCCCTTCGCCCCCTGTTCGGGTGTGCCGGTCCGGGCGAGCAGGATGAAGACATCGGCGCGACCGGCGAACGTGCACCAGGTCTTCTCACCGCTGATCAGGTACCCGCCTTCGGTCGGCCGTGCGGTCACGCGGACCGCGGCGACGTCCGATCCGGCATTGGGCTCGGTGACCGCGACGCAGACGATGTGTTCTCCGGCCGCGATCGCCGGGAGCCACTTCTGCTTCTGCTCTTCGGTGCCCCCCTTGAGGACGGCCTTGGCGCAGATCTCCGGCCGCGTGATTACGCTGCCCCCCGCACCGAGGCTGGCTCGGCTGAGCTCCTCCGTGGCGATGCACATCGTGAGGTGGTCGATGTAGTGACCGCCGTACTCCTCTGGAATCGAGATCCCGAACACGCCGAGCTCGGCGAGATCGCGCAGCAGATCCTCGGGGATGACCTCGTCGTTGCGATGGATCTCCTCGGCCATCGGTCCCAACCGCTCGTCGGCGAATCGGGCGAAGAGGTCGCGCATCTCGACGTGATCGCCGCCGAGAGCGTAGCTGCCGGTCCGATCGCGGCGCTCCGCCATCTCGCTCGCCAGCGCGGCGACGCTCTCCTCGGAGAAGACCCGGCCGATCCAACCATCGAACCGGTCGAGCGCTCCGAGCACCGAGGGTTCGAGACCGAAAGACGACTCCGCGTAGCGGACCCGGGCCCCGATGCTGCGCAGCGCGCCGGCCACGTAGATGTCGACGAGGCCCCTCTCGTAGGAGCGTTCGACGCGGTCGGCATAGTCGACCAACGTGCGCGCGGCCTCCAGCTCGGCGAGCGACCGGGCGAGGTCGAATGCCGCGACCTGGGCGGCATCGAGACGGCCGCGTGCCAGCCGGCCGTCGACGGTGACCCGGCCGGCCAACCCACGCCCCATGGCGTCGACGAGTTCCTCGAGTGCAGATACGGCCTTCCTTGCGTCGTTCATCGGCTCAGGGCGCTGTGGTCGTCGTGGGGGCTCACCGTACGAACAAGCTGGGCGAAGGTGAAGCCCGTCGCGTCGCGATTCGTGATCGGCGGGGCGCCGGCTGCTTGCGGTTCGGGGTCCGAGAGCCGGGATGGCTCGTCGCGCGCCGGCCGGCTACTCGGCGTTGACCTTGAACACCGGGAAGTAGGTGAACCGGCCCTCTTCGTAGGCGCGGGCGAGCTCGGGGATCTCGTCGAACTCGTAGATGCGCTCGTCGACGACGGGGAGCCACTGCTGGGGCCGCCGGCGGTGTGGAGCCTCGGCTGGCGCCGCCGGCGGCGCAGTACCTCTGCTGGCGTCGCCGACGGCGGGGCGCCTCTGCGGGCGCCGTCGACG
>CAZFPM010000073.1:14008-23141 GCA_964520965.1 uncultured Myxococcales bacterium | reverse complement strand
TGGCCGGCGCGGTCGTTCGCGCAGGCGGCGAGCCGGGCGAGCGAGGGCGGGCGGATCCGCAACCGGTCGATGGAGCGCGTCCACGGCGACTGCGGCGGAGATCCGGCGTGCATCCCAGTCGGTCCGGGCGACCAGCCTGCGTCGTGGGAGCCGTGCGATGCGTCGCGGGGCGGAGTCAACGTGCGCGAATCGTTCCGCGACGTTATCATCGCGACACCTGGTGAGCCCAACTCGGGTGGTGAACCCTCGATCGGTGCCGAAGACCCGATGTTCCGCTCGCCGACCGGTCAGCGCCAATGACCTGATGGGAGGCCGAGTGCGTTGATACCCACCCGCCGACAACGCCTCGACCGTTTCATGAAGCACCCGACGACCGACGCGGTCGTCATGGTGCTGATCCTGTTCTCCGTCGGATTGCTCGTCGCCGGCATCACGATGCCGATCGGCCACCCGCGGGCGACGCGGGTCGACCTGTTGAGCCACTGGGTCACCCTGGTCTTCGGGGTCGAGCTCAGCCTTCGGTGGCTCGGAGAGCCCCGGAAGCGGAAGTTCTTCGAGCGCTACTGGATCGACTGCCTCGCGGTCCTGCCGGCGTTCCGCTTCTTCCGATTCCTGTGGCTGCTCCGCCTGCTGCGGATCTTCCGCTTCGGCGTCCTGCTGACCCGGCGGCTCTCCGGGTACTCGGCGCTCTTCCGCAGTGGAGCGGTCGAGACGATGCTCGCGGTGTTGATCGTGTCCGGACTGGTGCTGGCCGGCGCCATGGGCGTCCGGGCGGCCGAGGGCGATGCGATGGGCTTCCACACGCTCACCGAGAGCACGTGGTGGAGCGTACTGACCCTTGTCGCGGCCGAACCCGTCGGGCAGACTCCGACGACCACCGCCGGCAAGCTCGTCACGCTCGGAGTGATGCTCTCCGGCCTCACGGTCTTCGCCGTGATCACCGGTGTCGTGTCGGCCAACATGGTCGATCGTCTTCGCAAGCTGAACCTCCGGGACATGGAGATCGAGGACCTTCAGCACCACGTCTTGATCTGCGGGTGGAATCCCGCTGCCGTGCGGGTCATCCGCGAGCTGCAGTCCGACCCGGAGTACCAACGGCGCGGCATCGTCGTGCTCGCGGAGTTCGAGGAGGACCCGCAGGTCGGCGAACAGCTCGTCGACGCGGGACTGGTCTTCTTCCTGCGCGGGGATCACACCCGCCCCGAGGTCCTACACCGCGCCCGCATCGAGCACGCGAGCCGTGCGATCATCCTGGCCGACCGGACCCTGGAGCGCACCGACCAGGATCGCGACGCTCGCTCGGTGCTTACGGCGCTCTTGATCGAGAACATCAACCGGGCTCACGACAAGGACATCTTCACCAGCGTCGAGCTGGTGAACCGAGACAACGCGCAGTCGCTCATGAGCGCCGGCGTCGAGGAGATCGTCGTCGCGCACGATTACGTCGGGAAGATCCTGGCCTCGTCGTCTCGCCAGGTCGGCATGACGCCGATCATCGACGAACTCCTCACCACGCAATACGGGAACCAGTTCTACAAGCTCCTGCTGCCCGACGGGCTTCCGCCCACGACCGTCCGCGAGCTCGGGCGGCTGCTGACCGAGCAGTGCAACGCGATCCTCCTCGCCGTCGAGGAAGAGGGGAGCTACGGCGCGGCCATGCAGGTGAACCCTCCCCAGGACCGGCTGGTGCGGGGAGGGCAGGTCGTCGTGGCGATCGCCGAGCAACAGCCCGACGCGCGAAGGCTGCTCTGATGCGGCGAGCGCTCCTCGTGTTCTTCGCGCTCGCCGGTTGCAGCCACGGGATCGCGGTCGAGGGGGTGCGCTACCAACCGCCTCGGCAAGCGGTGCCGGTGATCCCGGTCCAGTCGTTCGAGATCGCCGTCACTGCCGACACCGTGGGCCACGACGCTCCCCGGTGGGCGTCGACGAGCCTCGGCGGCGAGCCGTGGTTGATGGCCGGCACCGACGCTCGTCCGGCGCACTGGTACGCGTACCTGAGCTTCGAGCTCGCCGCGCTGCCTACCGGCACCGAGATCGGCTTCGCGTCGCTGGTCCTGCCGATCGTCGGCGACCCGCCGATGCCGGGACGGGACGAGTCGGCGGAGTTCGAGGTCTACGCGGTGGCCGAGCCGTGGAACGAGGCCGACCTCGTCTGGGCGCGTCAACCCCGCGTGTTCCGGCAGCCGGTCGCGGTGTTCAGCGTGGAGCGCGAACCGGCGCCTCTGCCCGGTGGTGCCGACGTGGTCGACGTCAGTCACTTCGTGAGCCAGCGGGTCGCCGCCGGCGCGACGTCCATCTCGTTCGCCATCGTGCATCGCGATCCGGCGGGGGACTTCCGCCGTCGGTGGGCGAGCCGCGAATCCGTAGATGGCGAGATGACGCCCGACCGACGGGTGCCCACGCTCGCGATGACCGTGGGGCGGCCGCCGCCACCCGCGACCCAGGCCGAGCTCGACCAGCTCCGCCGCCCCTGACGCCGCGGGCGGGAATTCGCCGCCAGACGTGCGTCATTCCAACTTCGATCGCCCCGACAACTCGAGACCGAACCCGGAGCGCGCCCCATGGGAATTCTAGGACAGGGCCTGCTGGCCGAAGCCGGCGCCGTCCACTCCGGCTGGCTGACCGGCCGGCTGCTCGCCGCGGTCGGCCAGGGTGCGGAGTGGGTGCTCTGGATCCTGGTCTTCCTGCGCCGAGTCGCAGCCGACACGGAGACGCTGCGCTTGCGCATCATCGAGAAGCTCACGACCGGCGACGTCGACGGACTGGTCGAGTCCTTCCGCGGCGACGAGTCGATGCAGGCCCATGTCGTCGCCTACGGCCTGCGTGAGGCAGAACGCGGGGCAGCTGCCGTCGAAGACCTCTGCCGCGGCGCCCTCGGGGTGGAGCAGATTCGGTACGAGCGGGGACTGGCTCTGCTGGCGTCGATCGGCTCGAACGCCCCCTTCATCGGCCTCTTCGGCACGGTGATCGGCGTGATCATGGCCTTCGAAGAGCTGCGCGGGATCGGCGGCGTCAACCCCGACTCCTCGGCCGCGGTGATGGGCGCGATCGCCGAAGCCCTGATCGCGACCGGTGTCGGCCTCCTGGTCGCGATCCCCGCGATCGTGTTCTTCAACCTCCTCAAGGCGCGGGTGAAGCGGGTGCGGACCGCGACGCGGCTCCTCGTCGATACCTGCACCGCCTACCTGCGAAGCGCGCCCCCAGGGGCGGGCGGGAGCTGACCCCCGATGGCCGGACCCATCGACGACGACGACGACGACATCATCGCGTCGATCAACATGATCCCGTTCATCGATGTGAGCCTCGTGCTCCTGATCATCTTCATGGTCACGTCGGCCTACATCGTGCGCGCCGCGATCGAGGTCGACCTCCCCAGCGCCGCCAGCGGCAGCGATGTGGCGCCCACCACGGTCGCCATCGTCGTCGAGGCCGACGGCAGCCTGCGGTTCAACGGCGAGCCGGCCACCCTGGAGTCGCTCCCGGGCCTGGTCGCGGCCGAGCTGCAGGTCGATCCCGAGGTCCAGGCGATCATCGCCGGAGACCGGACTGTCGACTACGGCGTTGTGATCGACGTCGTCGACGTGATCAAGCTCGCCGGGATCACCACCTTTGCGCTGAACATCGAGCGAGAACCGCTGCCACCGACACCCTGAACCGTGTCCGACCCGCATCTGCGATACGATCCACTCGCGCCGGCCGCCCGTGACCGGCGGCGGCCGGCGGTGGTGGTCGCCGTGGCGGTCGCCGCGGTCGTCGCTCACGGGGGTATCGCCGGCGTCTTCGTGTTGGGGGGGACCCTGATGCCCCCGCGGGCCGAACGCGAGCGTCTCGTCTGGTTCGACGTCGCCGAACCGGAACCCGAGGTCGAGGAACCGGAACCGGAACCGGAGCCCGAGCCCGAGCCCGAGCCGGAGCCCGAACCAGAGCCTGAGCCGGAGCCTGCCGCCCCGACGCCTGAGCCTGAGCCCGAACCGGAACCGGAACCGGAACCCGAACCGGAGCCCGAACCTCTCGCTGCGGCACCGGAGCCCGAACCGGAACCGGAGCCGGTCGAGGTTCGCCCGATCGTGATCAACCTCGAAGGTCAGTCGTTCGCCGGCCGGGAAGGGGGGCCGGTGTTCAACCGTGGCGACACCGTGCGCGGCGGCCGACCCGATCGCGAGACGGTCGATCCCGACGAGGCACGCATCCCGGCCGAGGTCGAGCCGGAGCTGGAGCCGGTGCCGGCGGAGTCTCCACCCTCCAACACCGGTCGTCGTCGGACGCGTCGCGACCGGCCGGTGCGGCTGCGCACCGGCATCGACCAGGACGCTCCCTACCCCGAGGACGCGAGAGAGCGCCGCATAGAGGCCGATTGCCGAATCCGGCTCGTCATCGACGAACGGGGTCGCGTCGGCGAGATCGCGTCCATAGAATGCGACGAGACCGGGTTGGGGTTCGAGGAGTCGATTCGGGAGCACATCGAGCGCGAGTTCCGGTTCCACCCGGCGATTGAGGACGGACAGCCCACCGAACAGCGGATCCTGTGGACCCACCAGTTCCGATTGCGAGACTGAGCCGAGGGGCTTTCTTCTCGGCCGTGTTCTCCGCGGCGCTCCTCGTGTCGGCGGTCGCCGTGGGCCAGACGCCGGTCGACGAGGCGGCCCCCGAAGTCGCCCCCGAAGCCGACCAGCTCGTCCCCCCGACCCTGATCGAGAGTGTCGACCCGGAGTACCCGGCCGCCGCATTCGACGCCGATGTCGAGGCCGACGTGATCCTCACGATCGACATCGACGGGTCCGGGGACGTCGTCGAGATCGTGCCGACCGGGTTGGTCTACTACTCCTACGCCGACGACGGGAGCGCCATCGAGGATCCGCGGGGGCTCGACGACGACCCGTACGGGTTCGTGGAGCGCGCCGTCGACGCGATGGCGGGGTACGTGTTCGAGCCGGCCACGGCGGTGTCGGATCCGGAGGTGGGGCCGGTGCCGATTCCGGTCCGGGTCACCTGGCGCGTGGGTTTCGTCATCGACTACGAAACCGTCGTCGTCGCCGCCGATGACGTGCTCGCGGAGGGCTCCGGCGAGGGAGCGGAGCTCGGGACGATCGAAGTTGACGGACCGGTCAACTTCCGCGGCGCGCTGCTCGAACGCGGCACGCGGGCGCCCCTCGTCGGTTTCGTCGTTCGCGTCCGGCTGGGGGCCCTGGAGGCCAGCGCGACCAGCGACGAGTCGGGTGGGTTCGAGTTTCGCGGACTGCCGTCGGGGGGCTGGGCGGTCGAGATCGACGAGGTCGGCTACTTCACCTACGAGGTCGACGAGGAGATCGAGCGCGGCCAGGTCATCGAGGCCACGTATTACGTCGAACGGAACCCGCTCGGTGACTACGTCTCGCGCACTGTCGCCGAAGCGCCGCGCCGCGAGGTCACCCGTCGCGTGCTCGAGATCACCGAGGTCCAGCGGATCCCGGGGAATGCGAACGACGCGATCCGCGTCGTGCAGAACCTGCCCGGGGTCGCGCGTCCGATGTTCGGCGGTGGCGACGTCATCGTGCGCGGCTCCGCGCCCGAGGACACCGGCTTCTACGTCGACGGCATGCGCGTGCCGCTGATCTACCACTTCGGCGGGTTGCGCTCGGTGGTCCCGACCGAGCTGTTGAGCGACGTGGCGTTCTATCCGGGCGGGTTCGGGGTGGACTACGGCCGCCAGACCGGGGGGATCGTCAACGCCAGTACCCGCGACGATGCGCCGGAGCGCATCGGTGGACACGTCGACGTGAACGCATACGACAGCGGCTTCTTCCTGCGGGCCCCGCTGTCGGAGCGGGTGTCGTTGGAGTTGGGCGGGCGCCGGTCGTACATCGACGCCATCCTGCGTCCCCTCGGGCCGGCCATCGGCCTCGAGTTCGCGACCGCCCCGAGATGGTACGATTACCAGGCGCGGCTCTCGGTCGATATCGGCGAGCGCCACGTGTTGCGGGTCCTCGCCCTCGGTTCCGACGACCTGATCGACTTCGTCCTGGAGGACGAGGACATGCTCGATCCCGAGACCCGCGGCGGCATCCGGGCAGAGGCGTCGTTTCACGGAGGAATCGTCAGTCTTCACTCGGAGTTGAGTGACACTGTCGAGAATGAACTCAAACTCGCGGTGCTCCACCAGCGGCTCGGCTTTTCGTTCGGCGATGCGCTCTTCTTCAACCTCACCAATCAAGATCTGCACTTCCGCGACACCCTCACCTGGACACCGTCGGACCGGGTCGCGCTGCGCTACGGCCTCGACATCGAGGCGTTCCCCGGTCGCATCGACATCCGTCTGCCGAGGCCGCCGAAAGAGGGCGAGGAGCCGGTCGACTTCGACCCGGACGACGCGATCACCGAGGAGGCGGAGTTCCGATTCTATTGGCCCGCGCACTTCGCCGGAGCGGAGATCCAGGCGACCGACTGGCTACAGCTCCTGCCCGGGATCCGATCGGAGTACTACCGGCCCACCGAGACGTGGGGGTTCGACGCCCGCTTCGCGCTGCGGGCGGCGGTGAGCGACGACCTGACCCTGAAGGGTTCGGTGTCGAATCATCACCAGGCTCCGACCGCGGACGAGACCGCCGATAGCTTCGGCAACCCGGACCTGCACCTGGAGTCGGCCGTCCACTACGTCGCGGGGCTCGAGTGGGCCCTCACCGACTTTCTCAGCGCCAATGTCGACCTCTTCTTCAAGGACCTCGGCCAGTTGGTCTCCCGCTCCGACCGCGTCGTCGAGCGAGACGGGGAGACCGTGGCGGAGATCTACAACAACGGTGGCGAAGGGCGGATTTACGGCCTGGAGCTTTTGTTGCGGCACGAGTTGTCGAACCGGTTCTTCGGGTGGATTGCCTATACGCTCAGCCGGAGCGAACGTCTGGACTTCGGAGAGAGCAGCTGGCGGCTCTTCGACTTCGACCAGACCCACATCCTGACGGTGCTCGGCTCCTACGACCTGCGGAGGAACTGGTCGATCGGGGGCCGGTTCCGGCTCGTCTCCGGCAACCCGTCCACGCCGATCGTCGGGGCGGTCTACGACTCCGACGCCGACATGTACGTCCGGATCCCCGGCGCCGCGAACAGCGACCGACTTCCCACGTTCCACCAGTTCGACCTCCGGATCGACAAGCGCTGGATCCGGGACCGGTGGACGATGAACGTCTATCTCGACCTCCAGAACGTCTACAACCGCAAGAACGCCGAGGTGCTGCAATACGACTACGACTACACCGAGAGCGCCCGGGTCAGCGGGCTGCCGATCATCCCGGGCCTGGGCCTGAGGGCGGAGTGGTGACCATGCGAACGACCAGTCCAACGCGTCGTCCTCGTCGCGACGGCAGGCGCCGCATCGTCGCGTCGGCGTGTTGGGCAATCGTGGCGTGCGCCCTTCTGGTTTCAGCGTGCGCGGACGCGGGATTCGAGACGTTCGGCGAGATCAGCAAGCTCCGCGTGCTCGGAATCCGCGTCGAGCCGCCGGAGATTGGGCCCGGCGACCTCGGCGTCGTGACGGCTCTCGTCGCGTCCCCGTCCGGAGAGCCGCTCCGCTACGTCTGGGAGCTGTGCCTGGTCACCGACGGGCCCGACGGCGGGTTCGCCTGCGCCGAGGATCCGGAATCCGGAGAGGTCGCCGGTGCGGTCCTCGGCACCGACCCGGTGGCGGTCGTTCCCTACGACCTCATCGTCGAGTCGATCGGCACGGTCGAGGAGCTGTGCGGGGCGATCGCCGACGTGGAGTTGCCGGACTTCGTCGAGCTGCCGGATTGCACGCGAGGCTACCCCGCCACCCTCCGGTTGACCGTCGAGGTCGGCGACGGGCAGGGCGATCGGCAGGAGATCGCGATCAAGGAGTTGATGCTCCTCACGGAGGATATCGCTGCCGACGGCGATGTGAACCAGAATCCTCGTGTCGATGGGCTCCTCGTCGACGAGGTGTCGATCACGGGCGATGGCGCCGCGGCGGTGATCGACGTTCCAGCCGACGGAGAGCTCGGTCTGCGGATCCTGGTCAACGCGGACCAGGCGGAGACCTATGTGACGGTCGAGGAGTCCGAGGACGGCGAGGACGGCGAGGACGTCGACGATCGAGAGCGTCTGTCGGTCTCGTGGTTCTCGACCCACGGTCGCTTCGACGACGAGACGACCTTCTTCGCCGAGGAGCTGGTCCCGGGGGCCGATCTGCAGACCAACCGCCTGGACCTCGAAGCGGGTACGGAAGGGCGCCCCGGAGACGAGGTCGCGATCTTCGCGGTCGTGCGCGACGACCGGGGCGGTGCGAGCTTCGCCACCGGGCGCTTCGAGATCGGTGCGACAGAAAATAGCACTGAAAAGTTGATCAGTGGTATGGCTGTGCGGTAGACATATGTTCAGTGGGGCCGGCGATCACCGTCGGCCGGAACGGAGTCGACCATGCAGAGCCAGGACCTGAGCCCCTATCTCAACCCCAGCGCGGATACCCGAACGGCGGGTGCCCGGGTGGTTCGGGACGGATTGTTGCCCGACGATACGCACGCCGGCCGCATGGTCGTCGACGACGTGGCCGCCTGGACGGCTGCTCGCAGCGAGGTGGGCTTCGTGCGTCTCCGTTCCCTGTCGGGACGCGTGCACGCCGCGGCGTTGCGCTTCGACGAAGCCGGGTTCGGTGAGCTCCGTTGTCTCGTCTGGGATGCGGACGAGCCGCTGCCCCGCACGATCACGGAGCTGTTGGCGGGAACCACGCGGCTCGTCCTTCTTGCCGACGGCGCCGGCTCGGACCCGGGCGCGCTCGGGCTCCCCGGGGTGACGGACCGCCGCGGGTTCGGCGAGGTCGGCATTCACGAGGCGGGCGTCCTCGGGCTCGTACGGGAGGACCGGTCGACGCGCCCCGAGCTCGACGAAGCGGCCGCAGCCGGCGACCCGATCGCGGAGCGCTTCCTGGCCGACGAGGCGCGCTACGACCTGCTGGCGCTGGTCTCGTTATGCGGCGAACACATCACGGTGCACTGAGCGGGGCATCGGCGAGGCCGTCGATGATGACGCGGGCGTCGTCGCTGGCGCGCAGGCGACCGATGACCGACGCCTCCTCGCCGGCCTCGGCCAGCGCAGCGAGGGTGCCGTCGACCTCTTCGGGGGCGGCGACCAGGGTCATGCCGACCCCCAT
>CAZFPM010000073.1:0-13998 GCA_964520965.1 uncultured Myxococcales bacterium | reverse complement strand
AACACGCGGTACATCTCGCGCTCCGGGACGCCGCCGCGGCCGCTGATGTGGGCGAAGATCGGCGGGACCATCGCGCGCAGGGCGCCGGCGTCCAGCTCGACCGCCAGCGACTCGTCGACGGACCGCTGGGGGTTGTCCCAGAGTCCGCCACCGGTGATGTGGGCGACCGCCTTGGGGTCGTGTCCGGCGTCGCGCAGTCGTTCGAGGAGTCGAACGTAGATCCGGGTCGGCACGAGGAGGCGCTCGCCCAGGGGCATCGAGTCGTTCGGCAGGGGCTCGCCGAGCGGAAGCCCGGCGTCTTCGAGGAGGACGCGTCGGGCGAGGGAGTAGCCGTTGGAGTGGATTCCCGACGAGGGCAGGGCGATGACGATGTCGCCAGCCGCGGCGCGGGCAGGGTCGCGTTCTTCGTCGGGTCGGACGGCACCGACGACGAATCCGGCCAGGTCGTACTCGCCGTCCGCATACATCCCCGGGAGCTCGGCCGTCTCTCCGCCGAGGAGCCAACACCCCGACTGACGGCAGCCCTCGGCGACCCCTTGCATCACGGCCGCGCCGACCGATTGTTCGAGCCTGCCTGTGGCGAAGTAATCCAAGAAGAACAGCGGTTTCGCACCAACAGCTAGAATGTCGTTCACGCACATGGCGACACAATCGACCCCGATCGTGTCGTGCTTGCCGACCGCGAACGCGACCTTGAGCTTGGTGCCCACACCATCGGTGCCGGCGACGAGCCGCGTGCCGGCGCCGAACCCGGCCGCCTCGAGGTCGAAGATGCCGCCGAAGCCGCCGAGCCCTGCGGTGGCCCCGGCCACACGCGTGGAGTCGGCGAGCGGCTTGAATCGGTCGATCAGCGCGTCTGCCGCGTCGATGTCGACGCCGGCCCGGCGATAGTGCTCGCTCCTCGACATGGTGTCGCTCCGGCTGGGTGTCGGGGTGGACGCAGTCGTAGTCGCGACGGCGTCGCCGCTCAAGGCGCCCGCGCTCCGACGAACGGGCGCAGGTACGGGCCGCGGCTCGCTCGACGATGCGTAGCCTGCGTCGGCTTGAGTCGATGGCTCTGGTCGACTACCCGTTCGCGGATGATCGTCGATGTCGTCATCCCGGCGCTGAACGAGGCGCAAGCCATCGGGCGCGTGCTCGCCGAGCTGGTCGACCCGCGGTTGCGCCGGGTGGTGGTGGTGGACAACGGGTCGGTCGACGCGACGCCGGCGGTTGCCGCAGACCACGGCGCCATCGTGGTGCGCGAGGAACAGCGTGGATACGGCCGCGCCTGCCTGACCGGCATCGCGGTCGTCGCAGAGGATCCGCCGGATGTCCTGGCGTTCGTCGACGCGGACTACTCCGACGAGCCGGGGGACATGACCGTGATTCTGGACGCGATCGACGATGGGGCGGAGCTCGTGATCGGGTCACGGACGATCGGCCGTGCCGAACCGGGCGCCCTGCTGCCACAGGCGGTCTTCGGGAACTGGCTGGCGACGGGTCTGATCGCCGCCCTCTACGGAGAGCGATTCACGGACCTCGGCCCCTTCAGGGCGATCCGCTGGGATGCGCTCGAAGCGCTGGAGATGGCGGATGAGGACTTCGGTTGGACGGTCGAGATGCAGGTGAAGGCCGCGAAGAACGGCCTGCGTTGCGTCGAGGTGCCGGTCAGCTACCGGACTCGGGTCGGGCACTCGAAGGTGACGGGCACCGTGAAGGGGACTGTACGGGCCGGCCACAAGATCCTGTGGACGATCTTCCGGGAGCGCTTCGGTGGCTGACGGAAGCGCAGCAGACTGCTTGTTGGCGGTGCTGGCGAAGGCGCCGGTTCCCGGCCGCGTGAAGACACGCATGATGCCGGATCTGACCGCCGAGCAGTGTGCGGCGCTGCAGGCGGCGTGTCTGGCCGACGTCGTGCGGCGTCCCTTCCCGGCCGACCGGCGTGTGCTCTGGATCACCGGCGGTGAGTCCGAGATGTGGCAGGAAGCGGCTGCGCTCGGCTGGGAGGTCGCCCAGCAGCCGGAGGGTGATCTCGGCGTGAAGATGTGCGCCGCGATCGATGAGGGCCTGACCCGCTCGCCGCGTGTACTCATCCTCGGGACAGACGCGCCTGACCTTCCGCCGACGCTGCTCGAGCAGGCGTTCACGGCGCTGAGGACGTACGACGCCGTCGTGATCCCTGCGGCCGACGGTGGCTACGTCGCGGTCGGAGCATCTCGCCGGGTGCCGTCTTTGTTCGAAGGCGGCGGCTGGGGCGGGCCGACGGTGCTTGCGGCGGCGCGACAGCGGGCCGCGGCGGCGGGGCTACGGCTCGCCGAGGTTGGGGCCTGGCAGGATTTGGACAACGTTGCGGACCTGCGCCGGCTGGCGCTAGACTCGGCTGTACGCGGGCGGGGTCCGACCCCCTACCGACCTGAGTCGACGCTGGCCCTTCTCCGCGATTTGGGCTTCGAGACCGGTTGAACCGCTGCTCCGAGACGGAGCCGACCCGAGGAGATCACGGTCCATGGCAAAGAAGGCGGAAAGCGCTCAACCCGTCCAGGCGGAGTTCCAGCCCGGCGAGTTCCTCTTCACGGAGGGATCGCCCGCCGAGCGGATCTACATCATCAACAACGGGCACGTCCGCATCGTGCGGCGCGTGTTTCGGGAGGAGGTGGTGGTCGAGACGTTGGGCAAGGGGAACATCTGCGGTGACATCGCCTTTGCGTCGGGCGCCCGGTACCCGGTGACGGCCATCGCGATGGACACCGTGCAGGTGGTCGTCGTGGAGCGTGACGACATCCAAAACGTGATGTTCGGCAATCCCAAGGTCGTCGCCCGCATGGCGAGCCGACTTGCGGCGCGCCTGACCCACGCCCACTTCCGCCTCGCCAACTTCGCGCTGCGTCACGACCTGGCGCGCTTGATGTTGCAACTACGGCACGAGGTCGAGCGGAACGGCGGCATGGAAGGCGATGTATTCGTCGCGATCCCCTACGACCTGCCCGAGACGTTGGCCACCGAGCGGGGGAACATCGACGGCGGTCTGCGCGATTTGATCGGCCAGGGGCTGATCGAGACCGACGGCGCCGGTCGCTTCAAGATCACCGATCTGACCGCGTTCGATCGGAAGCTGACCTTCCTCGAACTCGCCGATCGCTTCTCGGAGTAGCCCGGCTCGCCTCAGGGGACGACCCGCCGGAGTCGGTCGGCACCTCTGCCGAGTGAGTCGATCCCTTTGTGTAAACTTCTAGGGTTTCTGGGGTAAATCCAAGTTCCGCCAGGAGTTCTCCGGCCAGATACAGGCTGCCGGTGACCACGGTTGGCTCGTCTGGATCGATCAGTGCCAGCGCGGCCGCCGGATCCTCTGCGATGTTCGTCGGCACGCCCGTTTCGCGCGCCGCCTTCGCCACCTCGGCCGCCGGAACACCGGGGGCGTGGGCGGGCTCGGTCACGATGAAACGGGCCGCGACCGATGCGAGTGCCCGGACCAGCGGGGCGGGGTCGCGCCCGTGAGAGACACCGAAGACGATCGGCGCCACGAGCGTTCCGCTGCGTGCCAGTTCTCGCCGGATCCAGGGCACGACGGTGGCCATCGCGGCCGGGTTGTGCGCCCCGTCGACCAATAGGTGGAGGCCGGGTACCCGCACGACCTGGCGGCGCCCGGGCCATCGGGTGCGGGCTACACCGGTCCGGAGCAAGCTCGCCATGTCGCCGTCGACCACGTGGGCGCCGGACAACAGCCGATACGCTTCGCCGGCCAACGCGGCGTTCCACCCTACCGGCCCCCTGCCGCCGGAGGTGACCACCAGGCTCGTGCCCAGTCCGGCGGCAGCCGTGCGGATCGCCTCGATGCCGCCGGCGGACTCGTGCACGACCAGCGGGCGCCCCGTTCGACCGATCGCGACCTTCTCCCGCGCGATCGCGTCGACCGTGTCGCCGAGCCAGCGCTGGTGGTCGAGGGCGACACCGGTGAGCACGGACACGTCGGGCTCGACGACGTTCGTCGCGTCGAGCCGCCCGCCGAGGCCCACCTCGAAGATGGCGAGGTCGAGGTCGTGGTCGGCGAACCAGCTCCAGGCGATCAGGGTCGCGAGCTCGAAGTAGCTCAGCGGCCGTGCCGTCTCCGGCGGACGCCCGCGTCCGGAGAAGCGGTCGAAGATGTCCCAGCCGACATCGGTACAAGCCTGCACGGGGATCGGGTCTCCGTCGATCCGGATCCGCTCGCGGAAGTCCACGAGGTGGGGCGACGTGTAAAGTCCGACGCGCCACCCCGCCGTCAGTGCGATGGCGTTCAGGGTGGCCGCGGCCGTCCCTTTTCCGTTGGTCCCACCGACGAGGACGGTGCGCCGGGCGGGCGCCGGCAGCCCCAGCGCCGCGACGGCCTCACGGGTGGCTTCGAGGTCGTACTTGATCGCGAACTGGTTCTGCGCGTAGAGCGCAGCCGTCAGGTCGGCGTAGCTCCTAGCGACCGTCGTCACAGACGCCGTTGACGCGCGTGCTCAGGCGGAAGCCGTCGAACGCGGCCGGTACGGCGGTGCCGACGGGGTCTTCGGCGTCGACCCTGAAGCGGGCGTCCCAGACGCATCGGTCGTGTCCCGGTCCGCCGAGCGTCGTGACCGAGAAGTTCCCGGCGTCGGTGTCGGTCGTGGTCACGCAGGGGCCCCACCGGAGGCCGGCCTCGAGGAGCTCGATGTCCTCGGGCGGCTCGGAGCCGTCGGCGGGCGTGGCGAGCACGTAGAAGGAGCCGACGTCGACGGATTGATCGGTCAAGAAGTCACGGATGCCGTCGACCGCGGCGTCGATGATGGTGTCGCAGAGGCTCTCGATGACGCCCCAGCCGACGTCCTCGGCGATCGCCTCGCAATCGATGAAGCTCGCCACGAAGTCCTCCATCGAATCGATCTCGGGTCCCATCACGCTCGGGAAGATGACGGTCTCGAGGACGAAGACGGCGATCTCGCCGTAGTTGATCGAGAGGCCGAACTGTTGGACGTTGAGCGCGTAGTCGATGCCGCCGTCGTCGATGACCGAGAGGAACCCGGTGAAGGTGCCGTAGGCGCCCTGGTAACCGTAGCTCCTCAGGTTGAACGTCGGGCTGTCGAAGGTGTCGAACTCGACGATGATCTCGTCGAGGATCAGCTCGTTGCAATCGGCGAGGACGCCCAACTCGTCGGCGTCTTCGAAGAAGATCATCGAGCCCTGCATCTGGATGTCCTGCAACGTATCGTAGACATCGGCTCCCGACTCGAAGACGACGACCGCCTCCGGGGGCAGGAGCTCGAAGAGCAGGCCGTCGATCGCGTCCGCGAGCAGGCCGTCGAGACCGAAGGGGATGTCGTCCCGGTCAAAGACGCCCGCCTCTTCGAGGATGTCGAAGATCGCCGAGCCCGGAGAGCTGAAGAACTCCCCGATCAGCCGGATGACCGTCTGCGCGGTGGGGGGCAGGAACTCGAGCAGGTCGAACTGGCTGATGACCCGGAATTCGCCGCGGATCGACGGGAAGAGTTCGGTCACGAAGAGGTCGATGATGGTGTTCGAGCCGGGCGGAATCTCCAGCGGGAGTCCGTCGGCGCAGGCCATGCCGACCGGCGTGTCCTCCTTGTACGCGATGGCGATCGCGTGGGTCAGGGGAAGGTCGATGCGACGCGCCTCGTAGGGGAAGTCAGGGAAGGTGCGGTCGGCAAGCGGGAAGACGGTGAGCTGGTCGAGTGCGCCGAAGACCTCGTCGGGGTCGCGCGGGAACTCGTCGCACTCGAACTCCCCCTCGTTGAAGAGGAAGACATCGACCTTCTCGAGGACGATCGGGGCGTCGGGACCGTAGTGGACCCGGATCAGGTAATCGGCCGAGTCCTTGGGCGTGACCGTGACGAAGAACGTGATCGGCAGGACCTCGGGGTCGTCGCGGACTTCGACTTCGATCTCGAACTCGGCGGGGACCGGTCCGGCGATCATATCGACGCTGCCGATGCCGTCGGTCCCGGTGCGTGCGGACAGCGACCGCAGCTGGGTGCCGCCAGCGCGGATCTCGTCGTAGGCAAAGGTCAGGTTGGCATCGGCGATCGGCTCGTCGAATGCGTCCACGTAGCGCACCTCGACGTCGACACGCTGGTCGACCGAGACGCTGAGCTCCTGCTCGGTGACGAACTCGAGATGCGGCTGTCCTTCCGTCGGTCGCGTCGTGTCCTCCTCACCGCCCACGTCGGCTCCCGCGTCGGGGCCGGCGTCGACGTCGTCGGGGTCGGGGTCGGGGCGCGACGTGTCGTCGATGTCCGGAACGCCGGAGCCGGGGTCCGCCGCGCAGCCGAGCCCGAACGCGAGTGCCGCAGAAAGGGCGAGGAGAATCGTCGTTCGACCGGCTGTCAACATGGCGGAGACCGATGTCGGGTGCGGCGGACACGGGAGTCGGGTCGACCGCCGCGAACGCAGGAGTTCGGCGCACTTGCGCGCGGCAGCATAGTAGGGACGACCCAGCCAGATCAAGCGGAGGTTCCGAATGACGCGGTGCGCGGTGGGCACTTGCAAGCCGGCGTTGGTCGTTCTATGGACCGCCCCACGGGCCGGCCACCCGGCTGACCGGCGCGACCCGAACTGCCAAGGGAGTCGACTGTGAACTGGTTTGCAACGACCTTCAGCTCGAGCATTGGTAGGAAGGTTCTGGTCGGCGTGACCGGACTCGGTCTGGTGGGGTTCCTGGTCGCCCACATGTTCGGCAACCTGAACATCTATTGCGGCACCGACGCGCTCAACAGCTACGCCGAGCATCTGCACAACCTGCCCGGCTTCGGGCTGATCGAGCTCGGGCTCCTGCTCCTCTTCGTGGTGCACATCGTGCTGGTCATCGGCCTGACGCGGGCCAACCGTGCGGCGCGTGCCGGTCGCTACGCGGTGACCGCCTCGAAGCGCGAAGACGGGGGCTCGCTCTCGGCAAAGGCCAGCAAGGCCATGGTCGTCAGCGGGCTCGTCATGCTCGCCTTCCTGGTGCTGCACATCTGGGATTTCCGCATGCAGCGGGGCGCATTGCACCCCCACGGCGGCCCGGTGATCGTCGCCGAGTCGATGATCCTGGAGTTCCAGGCATGGTGGCGGGTCGCCATCTACACCCTCGGCAGCATCTTCGTGTGCTGGCACGTGATGCACGGGGTCCAGAGCGGCTTCCGGAGCGTCGGCCTGAACCATCCGAAGTACACCCCTTTCATCACGAAGGCCGGCCACGTGCTGGCGATCGTGATCGGCCTCGGCTTCGCGTCCGTTCCGATAGTCGCGCTGACCGGGGCTTTCGACGTTCCGGCCGAGATGGCGGACGAAGGCGCGGACCACGACGACGAAGCACCGGCCCCCGACGGCGAACCAGCCGACCACCACGACTGATCCGGATCTTCGAGCCGACGCCCGTGCGCCGACGGACCATCCTCGTATCGCTCGTACGCTCACCCGAGACGCCATGACGCTCAACTCCCACGAGCCCACCGGCCCCATCGAGGACCGCTGGTCCAAGCACAAAGCTTCGCTCGAGCTGGTCGGACCGACCAACCGGCGGAAATTCTCGGTCATCGTCGTTGGCACCGGCCTCGCCGGCGGCGCGGCCGCCGCTACGCTTGGTGAGCTCGGCTACCGGGTGAAGGCGTTCACCTATCACGACAGCCCCCGGCGCGCGCACAGCGTGGCGGCGCAGGGCGGGATCAACGCGGCCAAGAACTACCAGAACGACGGCGACTCCGTCTTCCGGCTCTTCTACGATACCGTGAAGGGTGGCGACTTCCGGGCCCGCGAGTCGAACGTCTACCGACTGTCCGAGGTCAGTGCGAACATCATCGATCAGTGCGCGGCGCAGGGCGTGCCGTTCGCCCGCGAGTACGGCGGTACCCTGGCCAACCGCACCTTCGGCGGGGTGCTCGTCAGCCGCACCTTCTACGCCCGCGGCCAGACCGGGCAGCAGCTTCTCCTCGGCGCGTACTCCAGCCTGAACCGGCAGATCGATGCCGGGACGGTCGAGATGTACAACCACCGGGAGATGGTCGAGGTGGTGATCGTCGACGGGCGCGCCCGCGGCATCGTGACCCGCGACCTGATCACCGGCGAGTACGAGGTCCACACCGCCGATGCGGTCTGCCTGGCCACCGGCGGCTACGCCAACGTGTTCTTCCTGTCGACGAACGCGATGGCGTGCAACGTCACCGCCGCCTGGCGGGCGCACCGCCGGGGCGCGCTGATGGCGAACCCCTGCTACACGCAGATCCACCCGACCTGTATCCCGCAGTCAGGCGATTACCAGTCGAAGCTCACGCTGATGAGCGAGAGCCTTCGGAACGACGGCCGCGTCTGGGTGCCGACAGCCGAGGGTGAGGTCCGCGCGCCGGGCGAGGTCCCCGACGGCGAACGCGACTACTACCTGGAGCGGAAGTACCCGACGTTCGGCAACATGGTCCCCCGCGACGTCGCCTCGCGCAACGCGAAGTACGTCTGCGACGAGGGTCGGGGCGTCGGCGCGACCCGCCGCGCGGTCTACCTGGATTTCCGCGATGCGATCGGCCGCGACGGCGAAGACGCGATCCGGGCGCGCTATGGGAACCTCTTCCACATGTACGAGAAGATCACCGGCGACGATCCGTACACGACGCCGATGCGCATCTACCCGGCGCCCCACTACACGATGGGCGGCCTCTGGGTGGACTACAACCTGATGTCCAACGTAGAGGGGCTCTTCGTCCTCGGGGAGGCCAACTTCTCGGACCACGGCGCGAACCGCCTCGGTGCGAGCGCCCTGATGCAGGGCCTCGCCGACGGCTACTTCGTCATTCCCTACACGATGGGGAACTACCTGGCGGCCAACAAGCTGGAGCCGGTCTCCGACTCGCACCCGGCCTGCAAAGAGGCAGTCGATGTCGCCAAGACCCGCTTCCAGAAGCTGCTCGACAACAAGGGCGGGCGCACCGTCGACAGCTTCCACCGCGAGCTCGGCCTCAAGATGCTCGACAAAGTGGGCATGTCGCGGACCCGCGAGGGGCTCGAACAGACGATCGCGGAGATCCGCACCCTGCGCGACGCCTTCTGGGAAGACGTCCGCGTCACCGGTGACGGGAAGCACGTCAACCAGGAGCTCGAAAAGGCCGGCCGGGTCGCCGACTTCCTCGAGTTCGCCGAGCTGATGACGATCGATGCCCTCAACCGCGAGGAGTCCTGCGGCGGTCACTTCCGCGAGGAGCACCAGACCGGCGAAGGCGAGGCAAAGCGCGACGACGAGAAGTTCGCCTACGGGTCGTGTTGGGAGTTCACCGGCGTCGGAAACGCGCCGGTCGAGCACAAGGAAAGCCTGAAGTTCGAGTACGTGAAGTTGACGCAGCGGAGCTACAAGTAATGTCGGACAACATCCGCCTCAACCTCCGGGTCTGGCGTCAGAACGGACCCGACGACGCCGGGCATTTCGAGGAGTACTCGGACGTCGTGATCTCCACCCACGCCTCGTTCCTCGAGCTCCTCGACGTGCTCAACGAGCGGCTCGTCGGTGAGAACAGCGAGCCCGTGGTCTTCGCGCACGATTGTCGCGAGGGCATCTGTGGCATGTGCGGATTCGTCATCGACGGCCTTGCACACGGCATGGAGCGGGGCACGACACTCTGCCAGCTTCACATGCGGCTCTTCCGGGACGGCCAGGTCGTCACGCTGGAGCCCTGGCGCGCCAAGGCGTTCCCGGTCATCCGCGACCTGATGGTCGACCGCAGCGCCCTCGACCGTATCCAGCAGGCCGGCGGATACACCTCGGTCAACGCGGGCAACGCGCCGGATGCCAATGCCGTGCTCGTCGGTCAGAACGCCGCCGCCGCAGCCTTTGACGCCGCCGCTTGCATCGGTTGTGGCGCGTGCGTGGCGGCGTGCCCGAACGCCTCGGCGATGCTCTTCGTCGGCGCCAAGGTCGGCCAGTTCGCCGTGCTGCCGCAGGGCAAGCCCGAGCGTGCTCGGCGGGCTCTCCGCATGGTGGCCCAGATGGACCGCGAGGGCTTCGGCGCCTGCACCAACACGCTCGAGTGCGAGGCCGCCTGCCCGAAGGAGATCTCCACCGAGTGGATCCAGCGGCTCAACCGCGAGTACCTCCGGGCGGCCGTCGTGTCCGAAGAGCCCGTCGCCGGCTGAGCCCGCCGCCGGGGAGCAACGGTCGTACGAACCGGGCCGAACGGCTACTCGTACGACTCCTCGAGCATACGGAGCACGTAGAGGGTCTGCAGGTTGCAGCCCGAGCAGAAGTACTCCGGATCCTCGGGGACCGCCGGGGCGCCGTTCATCCAGTGGTGGAGCAGTCGTCCGTCGACGAGCAGGTGGGCCTCCAGGAACGTGAGGATCCCGTCGATGTCGTCGAGGAAGCGTCCGTCCGACGTGCCCACCCAGGCCAGCCAGAGCCCCATCATCAGGTAGTTCTGGCTCGATAGCGTCGAGTAGTCCTCGTCGTCGGCGCCCATGTACTCGGCGCTGTACGGGGAGTGGAAGTGGTCGCCGTCGACGTCACGCAAGGGCTCGATGCCGGCATAGATCGCGTCGATGCGCTCGCGGTAGAGGGGTTCGCCGGTCAGCTGGAGCGCCCGCCCGTAAGCCAGCATCATCGTGATGTTCGGGTAGAGCATCCGCCGCTCGTCGTCCGGCGCGAAGCGATAGGCGCCGAGCGCGTCGTCCCACGCCCGCTCGTGGACGTGTTCGAGGACCTGGCCGGCACGGGTCAGATGGATCTCGCCGTCGCGCTCGGGGTGGGCGAGGGCGTGCTCGAGGTGCATCAGGGCCAAGAAGGACGAGATCGCCGTCGGTCCGTATGTCGTCGCCGCGAACTGGCCGGCATCCATGGCCAGGTAGTCGTCGAACCCGGCGGCCAGGGTGTCGATCTGCCCCATGAGGCCTTCCGCCGACTCGAGGTATGCGCTGTCGTCGATGAACTGGCCAGCCTCGAGAAGCCCGAGCAGGGCCATCGACACCGTCTCCAGGTCGGCGAGGGAGCCGAGGAGGTCCTCGGAGGCGTCTTCCACGACGAGCAGGTTCGACTCGAGCGCGGCGAGTCCCCGGTCGCGGTGGTGTTCGTCTCCGGTCGCTGCCCACCGGGCCAGATCGTACGACGGTCCGTACATCGGCGCGTCGCCGTAGTGCTGGAGCCACTCCCCGTCCGCGAAGTACTCGGGCCGATCGAGCGTCGCTGCGACCGCGTCGGCCAACGCAGCGTGGGTGGCGGCGATCTCCGCCCCCGGACTCAGGGGGCCGTCCCCGTCTTCCGACGCTGCATCGGACGTGCCGGGGGTGTCCGCACCGCCGTCCGATGTGTCTGGCTGCGTCGCGTCCGGCGCGGGGTCGTCGTTGCCGGCGGAGTCGGCGCAGGCGCTTGCAGCGAGCGCGACGAGCAGGAGGGTTCGGCAGACGAGGTGCGTGGGGCGCATCGGCTTCGGCTCAGCTGTCGGAGGCGTCGTCCCCGGCGGGCTGCGGGGCGTAGTCCTCGATGAACGCGGTGAATCGCGCGCGGTAGTTGTAGTGGCGTCCCTGGTAGCCCCACATGCCGGCGCCGCCGTTGTAGTAGGCTGGCCAGTTGTTGCCCACCTGAGCCCGCTCGTGGTGGTACTTCAACGCGAAGTGCCAGGCGGCGTTCTCCAGGCGGAGCAGGTAGGCGCAGATCTCGGTTTCCTCGCTCAGCGGGGCGCGTGCCATCCCGGGCACGTGCTCGGAGTTCCAGCGGATGTGGTGGGTGGTCTGCTGGAACATGCCGCACTCGGTTCCGCTGCCCAGGGCTGGCTCGCGAAAGCGGGATTCCTGGTAGGCGGCGGCAAGCATCGAGTCGAGGGGTACCCGGTACTCCTGGGCGGTGGCGACGAGGATGCGAGCGTAGTCCCAACACTCGGTCTCGCCGACCACGAAGTCGGGGCGGTCGGGGGCGTGCTCCCGATCGCGCCGATCAGACGTGCAATCGGATCCACATCGTGGACGGTTGGCGTGCACGTCGCAGATGGCCTCGGCGACGGCCTCGACGACGAGCGGGTCTTCGAGCATCCGTCCGGTTCGGATCGCGGGGTCGGCCTGGCGCGTTCGAACTGCGGCGAGCAAGGCGTTCCGCTCGGTGGCGATCGTGCTCGAGGCGAGCCCGCCGGTGGCGAGCGCGATGGCGAGCCAGGGGATGACGAGGCCGGTCGGCCAGCGCATGGTACGAGTCCGGGGGAGGCGCGGGTTGGGGCGCGGCCGGCGGTGATGCTCGGCCGCCCGGGCGAACCGGAGGAGGCTATGCGTGCCGCCGACCGTCCGTCAACGCGGACCGGCGGCGTAGGTCGAACGCCTACAGGCGCCCCCGATGTGGGCAACGCTGGAATCCGGCCCTGCGTCGCTTGACCCGATCCAGGCCATGTTCTATCGCGGTGCGGCCGTCTGCTCGGGCGGTTTCGAGCCACCAGGACATGGGGTCGAGGACACATGAAGATCCACGAGTATCAGGGGAAGCAGATCCTCGAGCAGTACGGCGTTGCCGTGCCGCGCGGAATCCCCGCGTTTACGGTTGGCGAAGCGGTCGCCGCGGCCGAGAAGCTGGGCGGCGACCTCTGGGTCGTCAAGGCTCAGATTCACGCTGGCGGACGCGGCAAGGGCGGCGGCGTGAAGCTCGCTCGCAGCATCGACGAGGTACGCACCCTCGCCGGCCAGATCCTCGGCATGCAACTCGTCACCCACCAGACGGGGCCCGAAGGGCAGAAGGTCAGGCGGGTGTACGTCGAGGAGGGTTGCGACATCGACCGCGAGCTCTACCTCGGCGTCGTCCTCGACCGGGCGTCCTCGCGCATCACGTTCATGGTCTCCACCGAAGGCGGCATGGAGATCGAGAAGGTCGCGGCCGAGACCCCGGAGAAGATCGTCAAGGCGACAGTCCACCCGCTGACCGGCCTGACCGGCTTCCAGGCGAACGAGCTCGCCTTCGCCCTCGGGCTGAAGGGCAAGAGCGTGCGCTCGGCCGCGAAGTTCATGCGCGGCCTGTACAACGTCTTCGTCGAGAAGGATTGCTCGCTCGCGGAGATCAACCCACTCGTCCTCACCAAGGCCGGAGAGATCATCGCGCTCGACGCGAAGATGAACTTCGACTCCAACGCCCTCTACCGACACCCCGAGCTCCTCGAGCTCCGCGACCTCGACGAGGAGGACCCCGCCGAGATCGAGGCGTCGAAGCACGACCTGTCGTACATCAACCTCGACGGCGAGATCGGCTGCATGGTCAACGGCGCCGGTCTGGCGATGTCGACCATGGACATCATCAAGCACTTCGGCGGAGAGCCGGCCAACTTCCTCGATGTCGGCGGTGGCGCCACGGCCGAGAAGGTCGCGACGGCCTTCCGCATCATCACGCAGGACCCGAAGGTGAAGGCGATCTTCGTCAACATCTTCGGCGGCATCATGAAGTGCGACGTCATCGCCGAAGGCGTGGTGACCGCAGCGAAGGAGGTCGGCCTCCAGGTGCCGCTCATCGTGCGTCTCGAGGGCACGAACGTCGACATCGGCAAGCGGATCCTCGCCGATTCCGGCCTCCCGATCATCTCGGCCGACTCCATGGCCGACGGCGCGCAGAAAGCGATCACGGCAATCAATCCCTGAACGAACCCGAACGAGGAGAAGGAGACGCGATGGCGATTCTCATCGACAGCAACACCCGGGTCCTCTGCCAGGGCATCACGGGTTCGACCGCGGCGTTCCACACCCGCCAAGCGATGGCGTACGGCACCAACATGGTGGCCGGCGTGACGCCGGGGAAGGGCGGCCAGATCTTCGACGACAAGGTGCCCGTCTTCGACACCGTCAAGGAGGCGGTCGCCGAGACGGGTGCCAACGCGTCGGTCATCTATGTGCCACCGCCCTTTGCGGCGGATGCGATCATGGAAGCCGCGGCCGCCGACGTGCCGTTGATCATCTGCATCACCGAGGGCATTCCGGTGATGGACATGATCAAGGCCAAGGAGTTCCTGGCCACCACGGGCAGCCGCCTCTTCGGCCCGAACTTCCCCGGCATCATCACGCCCGGACAGTGCAAGATCGGCATCA